>NZ_JBFEKM010000403.1:0-1017 GCF_041552635.1 Sulfitobacter sp. | reverse complement strand
TATAGTAGATCGTGGCACCTGTGCGCTGCGCCACGCCTGCAACGCTGGTGGCCTGCACCTCATAGCCTTGGGCGCGGGCGAGCGTTTCGATCCAAGCGGTCAGCACACCGCCGCCCTGCCCGCCGACAGCCATGACAGCCAGTTTCGTAATCTGCGCCACGCGCGCATCTGGCGTTTTCGCAGGGATCAACGCGTTCATCGCAGCACCAACCGTTTCGTATCGCGCCGCTGTTGCAGCCAAGCGATCACCTTACTGCGTTGCTTGGCGCGCCATGCCTCAAACCCGGTTGGATTGTGCACAACATCGGCCTGATAAAATGACGGACACAGGATCGCGGTATCGGCGACTTCCCCACAATTGCCGCAGCCGACGCATGTCTGGTCAATATGCGCCACGGGGTCGTCACGCAGCGGGTCATCAAGTTTTTTCAGCGACAGGGACGGACAACCGGACAGGCGGATGCAGGCGTGATCGCCCGTGCAAACATCCGGATCAACGCCAAAACGCGGGATATCGACGCGGCGGCCTTCTTTGATCGCCTGATTGCGCAGCGGTTTTTCGCGCCGTTGCTTGTTCAGCATACATTCAGAGGACGCAACGATCACCTTGGGACCCGCGTAGTCGGTCGTCAGTGCCTCGCGCAAAACCTCGCGGACTTTGCCCACGTCATAGGTGCGATCAATCTGGCGAACCCATTCGACGCCGACCCCCTTAAGTGCAGCGGAAATCGGATTATTCGTAGATTTAGTATCGTTTTTCGCGCGGCTGGACAGGACATCCTGCCCACCTGTCGCAGCGGAATAATAGTTATCAACAATGACAGCGACGGTGTCGGATTTGTTGAAAACCATGTTTCCAATCGAAGAGCTAAGCCCGTTATGCCAAAACCCACCATCCCCCAGAATCGAGATCGCGCGCCGCTCACCGCCGCCATCAAACGCAGCGTTGGACGCGGGGCCAAGCCCATAGCCCATGGTCGCGCCGCCGATCTCAAACGGCGGCAGCGCAGCAAAAAG
>NZ_JBFEKM010000402.1:0-1031 GCF_041552635.1 Sulfitobacter sp. | reverse complement strand
AGGTGCAATTGCACTAGCCTGTGGAATAAATAATGCAGCAGACGGTCTCAATAGCAGTGCTTTAGGTATTGATAATGAAGCATTGAGTGAAGCTACTGCGCTAGGCTATGCAAATAAAGCAAAGGGCAGTTATAGCAGCGCAACAGGTATTTCTAATGAGTCTTCGGGTATTTATAGCAGTGCGGTTGGTTATACTAATGCAGCATCAGGTGATTATAGTAGTGCGTTAGGTGCTAATAATGAAGCATCAGTTAAGTACAGTAGTGCCGTTGGTTATAACAATACCGCATCGCGTATCAATAGTAGTGCGGTAGGCTCTAATAATATCGCCTCAGAGGGTTATAGTAGTGCATTTGGTTATAACAACACGGCATCGAACATAAATAGCAGTGCAATTGGCTATAAAAATACCGCCTCGAATGTAAATAGCAGCGCCGTCGGTTATAATAATACAGCATCAGGTGAGAACAGTAGTGCCGTCGGTTTTGAAAATACATCAGAGGGTGACTATAGTGTTGCAGTTGGTTATCAGAATACCGCATCAGGTACAGACAGCAGCGTGTTTGGCAGTAATAGCCAAGCCACCGCGACAGGCGCAACCGCCATCGGTAGTTTCTCCATTGCAAATGAAAGAGATACAATTTCAGTTGGTAGCAAGGGTTTCGAAAAACGTATCACTAATGTGGCAGATGCGACAAATGATACAGATGCGGTAAATAAACGATATACCGACGACAAAGCGACCGAGACTTTGACCGCCTCCAAAGGTTACACCGACGACAAAGCGACCGAGACTTTGACCGCCTCCAAAGGTTACACCGATGGCAAAGCGACCGAGACTTTGACCGCCTCCAAAGGTTATACCGACGAAAAAGCAACTGAAACCTTAACCGCATCAAAAGGTTACACCGACGACAAAGCAACCGAGACTTTAACCGCCTCAAAAGGCTATACTGATGGTAAAGCGACTGAGACTTTAACCGCCTCCAAAGGTTACACCGACGACAAAGCGACCGAGACTTTGACCGCCT
>NZ_JBFEKM010000401.1:0-1037 GCF_041552635.1 Sulfitobacter sp. | reverse complement strand
TTGCGCGCCAACTTGTTTCCGCGCTTGTTGCCCAAGCCCGTGCAGATGGCTTTAGTCGGGTTGTTCTGGACACATCGGTCAACTTGGGCCCTGCCCGCGCGCTTTATGCGTCGATGGGTTTTTCCGATCGTGGCCCCTATCAAGACATCCCCGCAGAGGCCTTGCCGCATCTGCTATTCTTTGAGGCTAAGCTATGACAGCGGATCAGATCATGAACCGGCTCAACCTTGTTCCACATCCAGAAGGTGGGCATTACCGCCAGACATGGATGGCGCAAAATGATGGTCGGCCAACAGGCACCTGCATCTACTTTTTGCTGAAAGCAGGAGAGCGCAGCGATTGGCACCGTGTGGATGCGACCGAAATCTGGCTGTATCACGCAGGGGCGCCCTTGATCCTTGGCATGGCAGAGACAAAGGCCGGTCCGGCCCGTGATCATCTGCTAACGCCGGATTTGACCAAAGGCGAACCACAAATCATCGTGCCCGAACAACACTGGCAACGCGCCCACAGCACGGGCGACTTTACACTGGTAAGTTGCACCGTTTCCCCCGGATTCACATTCGAGGGGTTCACCCTTGACCCGACCTTGGAGATCCCCACATGAACCGCAAACGCACAATTGCCGTCGCTGGTGTCGCGGCTCTCGCGCTGATCGAAAGGGCCACCAACAGTGTTGAAGTGGTCCCGGCAAATGTGGTTTCGGTCGCCCCCGTAATCCCCGACAAAGGGCCGGACCTATGGCGCGTGACGTTCGAGTTGTCCGACCGGAACACATATACAGCCGAGCCGGTGGGCATTCGCCCGACCTATGGCACGGGCGATCCAATCTGTGTCCGCGTTCATAAACGCAGCTGGGCCAAGACGAAATATCAACCTATGGCGGGCCAAAGCTGTTGGGATGGCGCAATAACGCCGCTGCGCGCACCGGATTAAACATGTCTTGCGCGTCAGCGCTCCGTTAGATCACGCTTGGCACGCTGACTGACCCGCCGCCTACAGCTGCGCGCACACCCGTTGTGCCTGAACAACTGGTT
>NZ_JBFEKM010000400.1:0-1043 GCF_041552635.1 Sulfitobacter sp. | reverse complement strand
TGTTGCCGTAATTAAAAAAAAATTCGAGGCAGACAGATATGAAATTAGGCGCAGCAGGGCTCGTGCTTTGTCTTGGCTTGGCGGGATGTGGCGATGGCGTTCCGTTCAATGGACCAACAGACGAAGGAGTGGGCGATACCGCCCCCGGTTCGGTTTATCTGAACACCGACAACCAGGATCTGACCGCCAACAGCATCACCTATGACGCTGACAAGGACGAATTGACGATCAACAACATTCCGTTTGACGATCCCAACAACACCTATGTGCGGATCAAAGATACGGCCTTTAGCAACGGGTTTGCCGCCTACCAAAGCGACCCCGCGCCCGGCAGTAACGAATACCAGTATTTCGCGGTTTTCCGGCGGTCTGATTCAGGCCTGTCTCAGGCCGGGGCCACGCAATCGAACGCATATATCGAATATGGTTTCGGCGGGGCCGGTGCGCAGCGCGTAAGCGGCAACACGGCGGTGCCTGAAACCGGGATCTATTCCTATTCGGGCGAATATGCCGCTGTGCGTGTCGTGCGGTCCACCGATGAAAACGCCGATGCGGTGGAACAGTTGTTTCTTGTCACCGGTGGCATAGAGATGACGGCCGACTTTGGGGACTTTGACGAGGTTGGTGCCGTGGGCGGTGTGGTGCGCAACCGCACGCTCTATGACACTGCGGGTCAGCCGTTGGGTGCGCTCGACGGTATTGTGTCTTTTACCAACAGCGAGATCGACCGCACAACAGGCACGATCAAGTCTGGCACCGCCGTCGAGGTGACAGGCGGCACGCAGACGCTGGATAGCGGCTATCAGGGCGGCGAAATCAGCGCGACAGGCCATTGGAGCGGCGTGTTCGCCGGCCCCGGTGCCGAAGAGATCGCGGGCATTGTGTTTGTCGAAGGCGCAGGCGTGCGCGAGGTGGGCAGCGTGATCGTGACCTGCAAGACCGCGCCGGAATGCACCGACTGATGCGGCTTGCCCCGCTTCTGGCGTGGGTCTGTCTGGCCGGGGTCAGTGTGGCGCAAACCACATTGAACCCCGACGAAGCCC
>NZ_JBFEKM010000399.1:0-1044 GCF_041552635.1 Sulfitobacter sp. | reverse complement strand
TGGATTTTCTTTGGCCTGCTGGCCCTGTCCGTACCCGTGGCCCATGCCATGATTGGCGGTGTCGCTGCCGCGCTGTGGTTTGATGGCAAGCCTTTGGCGGTGATCGCGCAGCGGCTGTATACCCCGACGCAAAGTTTTCCGATGCTGGCGATCCCGTTCTTTATTCTGGCGGGCAACCTGATGATGTCGGGCAAGTTCGGTGTCTACCTTATCAACGTCGCGCGGCTGCTGGTCGGTAACATGCGCGGCGGTATGGGGCAGGTGTCGATCCTTGGGTCGGTGATGTTCGGTGGCGTGTCGGGTTCCGCTGTAGCGGATGCTTCGGCACTGGGCAACGCGTTGATCCCGGTCCAGCAGAAGGAAGGCTATCCGGGTGGTTTTACCGCCGCGATCAACTCTGCTTCTTCGACGGTTTCGGTACTGATCCCGCCGTCGATCCCGCTGATCCTGTACGGTCTTGTTTCGAACGTCTCGATCGTGGACCTGTTCGTCGCGGGTATCCTGCCGGGCCTGATGTTGGGGATCGGGATGTTCGCCACCGTCTGGCTGGTCGCGCATCGTAAAAAGCTGCCGCGCTCCCCTTTGCCGGGTGGGTTCAAGGAATTCCGCGGCCAGCTATTGATCGCGTTTCCAGCCATGCTGATGCCCGTGTTCATCATCGGCACCCTGCGCTTTGGCATCGCAACCCCGACCGAGGTTTCGGTTCTGGCCGTCGCCTATGCACTGTTGATATCGGGCCTCGTTTATCGTGATCTGACGTTCAAGGGCATCTGGGACGCCACCGTTGATACCGCGATGATGACCGGCGCAGTCATGATCATCATCATGGCGTCCTCGACGATCCAGTGGGTGCTGACGGCTGAGCGCGTCCCACAAGAGCTGGCGGAATGGGTCGCTGCGACCATCCAGAACCCGTGGATGATTATCCTCGCGTTGAATGTGGTGATGCTGATCGTCGGGGCGTTCCTTGACCTGCCAGCCGCCGTGCTGTTGCTGGGGCCGCTTTTTGTGACCATCGGCAATTCCATCGGCCTTGATCCGGTC
>NZ_JBFEKM010000398.1:0-1065 GCF_041552635.1 Sulfitobacter sp. | reverse complement strand
GCCGGGTAGAACGCTGTTCGCGGGGCTGTCCGATGATGATCGTTGACGGACCGGCTGCTTTGGAAGCGGTCTGACGGTAGGTCTGCACATGTTGAAACGGACGAGGCCATTTAACTGAGCCGCAATGTTGGTACAGAACTGATTTGGACCGTTCCGCCAGCGATTGATTTTTTCCATCTACCGGAGCTATGCAACGACCGCTTTCCGCCCGTTGTGAAAGCTGTCGCTACCGGCCCACAGCTGAAGGAGACCTTACCCTTGCGGGTCGCTTCAACTGCGGCACCCTGTTGGGCGGCGAAATCCAGACCACTGCGCATGCGCAACGTTGCGTGAACGGGATGCATCCTTTCTCCGAAAACCGAGCTGAGCCGCGCGCCCCTGATCGCTTGGTCGGATTGCTGCAAGAGTTGCCCATCTTTGAAAATCATGGTCCGCCGGGAACTGTCGTCAGGCCACAGGATTTAATAGCGGCCGTCAGCCAGATCGAGCTGCCGACCGTCGCTTCGCCTGCGCGCCGCAATCATCGTCTTTAGCACCGGCCCGATTTTGGGCCTGTTGATCAGGTTTTCAGATGCGGCTGGGGCCATAGGCACCCAGAACCAGCCATTCTCACAGACATAATACGATCGCTATCGCAGCCAAGCATTGCCTCGCCAATTGAAGTCAGTAAAGCCCGTCAATCTCCAGCGGTAACTTCCTGACTTTTTCCTGCTTCAAAAGACTGCGCGGCTGAACCGTTGTTTCGGCACTTTGGGCGCGGCGGTAGCGCGTTTCGGCGGCGCTTTCCAGATCAGCCCGCGTCAGCATGATCGTCGGGCGTAGAAACACAAACAGCGTGCGTTTATTGCGGCTGTCACTGCGGCTTTTGAATAGATTGCCAAGAACGGGAACATCCCCCAGAAGCGGCACCTTTTGATTGCTTTGCAGCCTGTCATCTGTGATCAGCCCGCCAAGAACCACTGTCCCCCCGTTTTCAGCCAGAACGGTGGTGTTGATAACGCGCCGATTGGTCACAAGATCGGCCGCACCGGTAACCGCCTGATTGGTCAGCGACGATACTTCTTG
>NZ_JBFEKM010000397.1:0-1092 GCF_041552635.1 Sulfitobacter sp. | reverse complement strand
CTGACACCATTGACGGTGCCATCACCAACGTAAGACAAACTGCTACCAGAGCGAAGACCACCGTGACTCAAGGCGAAAACATCGTCGTTACTGAAACCACGGATGCTCTAACAGGGGCTAGTAACTATGAAGTCAAAACTGCTCGTGATCTTGATATCGATAGCGTGACTGCAAAAGATGGTAACGGCAACGTGACCACGCTTACAGCAACTGGCACGAATGTGATGGACATTGATGGTAACAGCAATAACAGCACAGTATTGGGCAATACCATTACCAATGGTAGCAACGTTAGCACCTTAACGGCAGCAGGCACCAACGTCACTGATGGCACAAACACTAGCAACTATGGTGCCAATGGCTTTGTGGCAACAGATGGTAACGGTAATACTGGCAGATACAATGCTGGCAGTACCATATTGACCGATGACTCAGGCAATACTAATGCAAGCGCTGCTATCGGTAACGCCATACTTGATGATTCGGGTAACGTTAACCTAAGTGGCGCCATCGGTAACGCTCTATTTGATCAAGCAGGCAATGCCAATCTGAGCGGCGCACAAGGTAATGTTGTCTTTGATAATGCAGGCAATAGAGCGGCTACCTCAGCCACAGGCACCAACGTCACTGATGGCACAAACACTAGCAACTATGGTGCCAATGGCTTTGTGGCAACAGATGGTAATGGTAACAGCACGCTTGTGAACCAAACAGGCCTAAGCTTCACTGATGCCAACGGTGCCACAGGCCCAAGCATCACAGCTGATGGTATCGATGCAGGCAGCCAAATTATGGCCAATGTGGCTGATGGAAGCATTGCCGTGAACAGCAAAGAAGCTATCAACGGCGGTCAGCTGTTTACAACGGCAGATTCTGTTAAGACCGTTATCGGCGGTAATGCTGTGAACATAGGCGGTGTGGTCACCACAACCAACATCGGTGGTACTGGTGCTGACACCATTGACGGTGCCATCACCAACGTAAGACAAACTGCTACCAGAGCGAAGACCACCGTGACTCAAGGCGAAAACATCGTCGTTACTGAAACCACGGATGCTCTAACAGGGGCTAGTAACTATGAAGTCAAAACTG
>NZ_JBFEKM010000396.1:0-1114 GCF_041552635.1 Sulfitobacter sp. | reverse complement strand
TTTGCGCAGTTGGCAACCATAGGCTATAACCCGTCTCCACTAGAGCTTTATCCCTTGCAGTGGCAAACGTATTTTGTGCCGTTTGATAAGTCAGTAAGTCTGCAACATCATGCTCAAGCACTTGCCACAAGCTATTAGCTTGTTGAGAAATGCCGTTAGCGTTATTAGCGTCTGATTGCTTGGTTTGATTGGCTTGTTGGTTAGGTTGTTGGTTAGTGATTAGCACATGACTGTCTAGCCACAACGCTAGGATACTATCGAGTAGCGGCGCATGTTCCTGCCCTTTGGCACTTAGCTCAATCTGCTCACGTAGCGTTGCAATGGCTATCGGCTGATGATGTGTGCCATCGCTATCTACATTATCTGTCGCGGTAACTTTCGACTTTGCTGATTGCTGCTGTGTAGGTTTTGGATGCAGTATCTGATGCAGGGTATCGTATTCGCCTGCCAACAGCGCATGACGCTTTTCATCATTGCTCAGCTCGCTCTGCTGTGCGTTTAGTCTCTGCTGCAAGCTATGCGCTTGCGGTTGTATCTCGGACAAGCGCTCATCGACGGCTTCGCGTTGACGCTCAACCTGCTGCAACTGCGTGCTTAGCTCAGTGACTTGCTGTTCTAGCACTTGATTGAGATCTTGCACCTTATTCATCTTACTCATATCAGTACTGTCAGATGCAGATGGCGCTATAGACTGTTGTAATTGCTGCCACAGATTTTGCCAATTTTGTTCGCGGCGCTGCCATTTATCATGGCTTTGCTGATGGCGTTTCTGTGCTTGAGCGTTAATAGCTTGCTGCTGCTCAAGCGAACGGGCTTTATCTTGTAAGCGTGACAGATTGTTTTGCGCTTCGTGCCACGCGCGTTGTAGTGGCTGCTCATTGCGCTTATAGTTATTGCGTTTATCAGTTAGCTCAGTCAGCTGCGGACGTAACGTTTCTAGCGCTTGATGCTGCTCAGCTTGTTCAGCTTTGAGCCGTTCGATATCAGCGAGTGATTGCTCACGCTGCTGAGCCAAGCCAGACAGCTGCTGCTCGATAGTAGTCAGCTGTGCCTTGGCATCACTTAGCTTATGTTCCGCTTGTTGATAGCCGAGCTGCTGCTGATAGTGAGCGCT
>NZ_JBFEKM010000395.1:0-1125 GCF_041552635.1 Sulfitobacter sp. | reverse complement strand
GCCTCCATCCCAAGAAACATCACCTCGCTGAAGGGATCGACCAGTCGCAGGTTGCGGTTGAATTCCAGACAATCGAACACCACAGGCGGATCAATCAGGCAAATATGTTCGGGCCGCAAATCCCCATGGCATTCCCTTATCCACCCCGCTTTGACGCGGGCCTCGAACACCGGGAAATGACTGTCGAAAGCACCGTCCAAAGCATCAAGCACAGGTCGAAATCTGGGGTGATAATCGCTGAACAACGGATTCAGCAGACAGCTCCGGTTAAGCTGCTGCTGTTCTCGCATATTTATGACCAACTCGGATGCGTTCAGCAAAGAAACCGGTGCCGTCCGATACAATGCGACAAGCTTTTGGCTCAGGGCCTCAAGAGAGGCATGCGATTTTCTCGGGCCGTGCGGATCGGTTTCCAACATGACATCAAGCATGCGGTCAGCAGGCAATCGCTGCATCTTCACCAGCCAGTCGACGATTTCTCCCGCGCCACCAACCGCCAACTGCCCGTCGCTGCGCTTGGTGATCGGGATGACCCCAAGATACACCTGCGGGGCTAAACGACGGTTCAGGTCGATTTCCATCAGGCTATTATCAAGCCGCGCGCGCAAAAACGTCAAATCTTGCAGATCGTCGCGCACCTGTTTTTTCAATTTAAAAACATGGTCCGTAGTAAGAAACAGCCATGATTTACTGGTTTCCTGAACCGTCGCAGCCTTTGCGAAATTATATTCGCGCTCTAATAAAGATTTGATCTGAAGTATGTTTCCGTGTCCCCCGCGCATTTCTTTCAGCCTTATCTGTGATCAATGCGCGGGTGACCGCCGGCCCTAAACTGCAAGGACATGATCCAGATGCTCTGGCAGCTCTTCCAAGGGCAGATGCGTCAAATCCTTATCGACCTCGGCGATGACGACCTTTGATACCTTTTCGGAAAACGCGTCGCGTATTACACCCAGCATATGCGGCCCCGCAGCGACGATAAGCCGTTCGAAGTTGCCCTTTTCAAACGATGTTTCCAGAAAATCACTGACCTCCTTCGCAAAGTCGGCCTGTGCCAGCATCTTGGGGTCCGTCTGCTCGACAGCCGACATCCCCGGTCCGACCCTGCTGTGGACCTCTCCGGCG
>NZ_JBFEKM010000394.1:0-1126 GCF_041552635.1 Sulfitobacter sp. | reverse complement strand
TTATGCGTAGCGACGGGCGACTTTTACCTAAGGACGCCTTCGCATGAATATCTTTCTGCACCCCCTTAAATTCATGGCGATGCTTGCGACAATGCTCTTCATCGGGCTCCCTGTTGCGGCCGATACCATCCTGGCTAAACTGCTGCCTGACCTGACCGCCTCAGAGTTGGTTGAGGGTGCGGATGCCTTTGGTTCAATCCATCCTGATATTCCAGTTGTTCAAATACTCAAGGCTGGCGAGCGGATCGGCTGGGCTTATATTACCTCTGATTTTGTTTCGACCACCGGATATTCGGGCAAGCCCATTCATACGATGGTTGCGATTGATGACGGCGCGCAGGTGATTGGCGTCCAACTGGTCAAACACTCGGAGCCTATTGTTTTGATCGGTATTCCCGATTCCAAGGTGAAGGCGCTGGTTGCCAATTATCGCGGTCTTGATCTTGTGGCCGAGGCGGAATCGGGAGGCACCGCGCACCAGCTTGACATCATTTCAGGTGCTACCGTCACGATCATGGTGATCGACGATTCAATTGTGCGGGCCGGTTTGAAAGTCGCACGCCAACTTGGACTTGGTGGCCTCGTGCTTGAAGACGCAAGCGCGGGCCCGCAGTTTGAGATCAACCCTGACGCGGAAGCATCCACCGACTGGATGACATTGGAAGGGGATGGCACATTGCGCCGTCTGTCGCTGGACGTGGGCCAGATCAATTCAGCCTTTGATGCCATGGAAGATGAACGCGCGGGCAAGCGGGCGCTGACCGAAGCACCTGAGACAACATTTATCGAGATGCAGGCGGCCCTCGTGTCCCATCCTGCCATTGGCCGTGCTATTCTGGGCGAGGCTGTTGCCGAGAATATCGAGGCATGGCTGGAGGAGGGCGATCACGCCATCGCAATTGTGGGCCGTGGCCTCTATTCCTTCAAAGGGTCAGGCTATGTCCGCGGTGGCATCTTTGACCGGATATTTCTGATTCAGGATGATGTGTCCGTTCGCTTCCGTGACCGTATGCACAAGCGGATCAACACGATTGCCACCGAGGGCGCGCCGGTCTTTGCCGAAGCGGACCTGTTCAAAATACCCGCCGACAGTGGCTTTGATCCGACAAAGCCGTTCCGCATTCAG
>NZ_JBFEKM010000393.1:0-1140 GCF_041552635.1 Sulfitobacter sp. | reverse complement strand
CGATATAAGAATATAGAAGTTTTTCATGTTTATAGCTTATTTAGTTCCTAAGAAGATGTATCCTTGAATTGGTCCTAAACCACTAGCACCATTAATTTCTATGATATAGTAGTACGTACCAGAAGGCAGTTGGTTCGAGCTTGTAAATGATTTATCTGAGAATCCATCCCAATTATTTTGGTAATTTCTCATGGTATAGATCTCTGCACCCCATCTATTAAAGATCTTCACATCGAAAGTAAATCCACAATCCAGATCCACACCTATTGTAAAGAAGTCATTAAATCCGTCACCATTCGGCGTTACAGCTTTAGAAATACTATCTCTAATATCATCTATACTACAATCTAATACGATACAAGAATCATCTATCGTTAATTGCACTGCGGTCGTAGAAGGACAGTTACCTGAGAGTACATAATTGAAGGTAAAGGTTCCTAAATTATCTTCGAAGGAACGTAAGTCCAAGAGACCATCTAAAATTTCTACTGAATTTGAATCTACCCAGGTTCCTGTGTCATCATATTCTCCAGATAAAAGTTGGAATAAGTCATATGGTTCCTCATCGTAACACGTTGGAACTATCCCAGAACTCGGTTCAATTGGCTCAGCTATCGGCTCTTCCAAAGTCACAACTGTGATCTCTGAGGTTAAGCCTCCTGCTGTTTGAGCAGTTATCTCATAAGTTCCTGGTTCAAGATCGCTAAATACTCCGCTTCCTTGATAATCCACTCCGTTAACACTATAAGTTAATCCCTCAATAGTCTCAACAGTGATGGTTCCTGTTGGTAATTCACACGTTGGTTGGACCACCTCTATTACTATAGGCGGATCGGGTTGATCATCTACCGGATTTATAGTTATGGTTACCGTAGCAGTATCAGTTCCTCCATTTCCATCGGAAATAGTATAGGTGAAAGTATCTGTACCGTTGAAATCAGGATTTGGCGTATAGGTGATGGTTCCATCATCGTTGATCACCACCGATCCATTGCCTGGATTGGTTGTACTTACAACGGTAAGTCCGTCTCCATCCACATCAGAATCATTATCCAGTACTGCAACAGTTACTGAATTATCCTCATCTACTGTGGCAACATCATCTACAGCTACCGGTTCATCATTTACAGCATTCACCGT
>NZ_JBFEKM010000392.1:0-1150 GCF_041552635.1 Sulfitobacter sp. | reverse complement strand
GGGATGATCTGGATGATGATAATGATGGAATTCCCGATACTATAGAAGGACAATGTACTCCAATAGATAATCCGAATCTAATTAAAGATGGGGACTTTGAAGATATAGATGTTCTTAGGTTAGAGGCTAACACAACAGACCAAGCATCCTCAAAGGGTGTTTGGAAAGGAGATGCTAGTCATATCCCTCACTGGGAAAGTGCAGATAACCCTGGTAATAATCATCTAGAGTTATGGCAAAACGGAAATGAGAATATTGACTGGGAGACTGGATTCGGAGCATATTCCGGTATCCAATTTGTAGAAGTAGATGCCTCTTCCCCTTTGGGACTTTATCAAGATGTCCCAACCATCCCCGGGACAATACTGAGATGGTCTTTCGCGCACAGGAATAGATATTCTTCTGCAGATGATATTATAGATGTTCTTTTGGGACCTCCATCTGCCCCTGTTCTGCAAAATACTTTTACTTCTGCTCCAAATTACAACTGGAAAGAGAATTTTGGATTTTATACCGTCCCTGCTGGTCAGACCATTACACGTATATGGTTTAGAGCCAATGTAGGCAGTAATTTTATTGATAAAATTCAAATGTTTGTACTTGATGCTTGTACAGATGCAGATTCTGATGGGATACCAAACTCTTTAGACCTGGATTCCGATAACGATGGAATTCCAGATGTTTTAGAGGCAGGTTTGGTAGATAATAATAATGATGGTTTAGTAGATACTGCCTCATATGGAACTAATGGGCTAGCAGATAATGTAGAAACAGCTATAGATAGTGGTGTTATAAATTATGTAATTCCCAATTCAGATGCAGCAACAGATGTTAAACCAGGATTCGTCTTATACGATTTCTTAGATTTAGACTCGGATAATGATGGTATAAACGATACCAAGGAAGCCTTCTCTCATACCACTAAATATCATGATAACGATAATGATGGGAGAATAGATAATTGGTTCATTGATGCAGATGAGAATGGATGGCATGATGTCATTAGTGAAGAAAGCACATTCCCTGGACCAAAAAACTCAGATTATGATAATTTACCAGATTACCGTGATTTGGACTCTGACGGAGATGGTATACCAGATACGTTAGAGAGCAATAGAGATGTTCCAGACACTGATAATGATGGGATTGT
>NZ_JBFEKM010000391.1:0-1164 GCF_041552635.1 Sulfitobacter sp. | reverse complement strand
TGACCTGCCCCCCAAGGCTCCCTCATTCATAACGAGAGTTTGCGGGTTTGGATTTCATATTCCTCGGTTTCAGTTTGGGCAAGCGCGTCGTGCGCGGAGCCCTCAAGTTGCTCAAGCGCTCGTCGCGCTTCAGCGGGTTTTTGGTTCTCTAGTGATGAGTGCGGTCTGACGTTGTTGTAATCGTATCGCCAGAGCGCCAACTTGCGGCGGGCGTCGTCCAAGCTGTCGAACCATTCTTCGTTCAGCAACTCGTCGCGCAAGCTGCCGTTGAATGATTCAATGAAGGCATTCTGCTGAGGTTTGCCCGGATCAATGTAATGCCATTTGACATCATTCTCATTGGCCCATTTCAGGATTGCACGACTTGTGAACTCCGTCCCATTATCGCTGACATTGCTGGCTGGCTTGCCATAGATCCGCACAAGCGCGTCCAGTTCACGGGCAACCCGCGCTCCTGAGATGCTGGTGTCGGCCATCAGGCACAGGTTCTCACGACAGCAATCGTCATTCACAGCGAGGATGCGGAACTTGCGGGACACGCCAAACGTATCGGATAGGAAGTCGAGCGACCAACGTTCTCCTGGCCGCAACGCCACTGGCATTGGCGTCCGCGATCCACGCGCCCGCTTTCTACCCCTTCGTCGCCTGACACCCAGCTTCTCTTCCGTATAGAGACGGTACAGCTTCTTGTGGTTCATGATCATGCCTTTACGTTCCAGCATCACACCGATCCGCCGATAACCAAACCGAGGACGCTTGTGCGCGACCGCCTTCATCTCGACACGTATTTCTGGATTGTCAGGCGGACGATCACGCCTGACAGTTTTAGGATCAACACCAACAAGACGGCAGGCCCGGCGCTGCGAGATATCATGATCTCGCATTGCCCGAAGCGCTGCCGCTCGTCGCTCGTTTGGCGTTGTCAGTTCTTTCCCAGCAGGTCTTTCAGAACGGCGTTGTCCAGTATCGTGTCGGCCAGCAGGCGTTTCAATTTCGCATTCTCGTCCGTGACCGCACGCAGCTTAGCCGCATCCGACACTTCCATGCCCCCGTACTGAGATTTGAACTTGTAGAACGTCCCTTGGCTGAGGCCGTGCTTGCGACACACATCCGCAGTCGGCATCCCAGCTTCTTGCTCTTTGATCATCCCAATAATCTGGGCTT
>NZ_JBFEKM010000390.1:0-1170 GCF_041552635.1 Sulfitobacter sp. | reverse complement strand
TGTCATTTATACCATCGCCATCTGGTGAAAGAACTTGTACAGGAGTAACTTCAATAGGTCTACACGAATCAGTTGCTCTTAACGGGTCGCAAATATCAAGTGGATCGCTTATGCCAACAGCTACCGTTGTTGTAGTATTATCATCGATCCCATTCACTTCTTCCCCATCTGTAAGTCCATCGCCATCGGTATCCGGATTATTTGGATCTGTTTCCAGAATCGCTTCTTCCTCGTTGGTAAGATCATCATTATCTGGATCACAATCATCTCCTGAAGGATCAACCTCACAAGAATCCCTCGTGTCGATCGTGATGTTCAGTGGCGTTGAAGCTGCACTTGTATTCCCGGCTGCATCGGTAGCAGTTGCTGTGATCGAATAGTCACCATCGGCAAGCTGAGTTCCGCTATGGTCAAAAGTCCAGGTACCATCAATATTCGCCGTAGTGGTTCCAATAGAAGTTCCGTTAACAAATACTTCTACTTTAGATCCGGCTTCCGCAGTACCATTGAAGCTTAAGGTGTTGTCACTGGTGATTCCATCCCCATCGATGTTGGTGTCTTCAGTTATACCACTTACCACCGGTGCATTTGGTGCACTCGTGTCGATCGTGATATTAAGTGGCGTTGAAGCAGCACTTGTATTTCCAGCTGCATCGGTAGCAGCTGCAGTGATCGCATAGTCGCCATCCGAAAGTTCAGTTCCGGTATGGTCAAAAGTCCAGGTACCATCAGTATTCGCCGTAGTAGTTCCAATAGCCGTTCCGTTAACAAATACTTCCACAACAGATCCTGCTTCCGCAGTTCCATTGAAGGTCAATGTATTGTCGTTAGTGATTCCATCGCCATCGATATTCGTATCTTCTGAGACTCCACTCACCTCTGAGGCATTTTGAGCACTCGTGTCGATCGTGATATTAAGTGGCGTTGAATCTGCACTTACATTTACGGCTGTATCAGAAGCAGTGGCAGTAATTGCATAATCACCATCTGCAAGCTGAGTTCCAGTATGACGGAAAGTCCAGTTACCATCAACATCTGAAGTGGTAGTTCCCACAGAGACTCCATTTACAAAAACTTCTACTTTCGATCCTGCTTCTGCAGTTCCATTAAAAGTCAATGTATTGTCGCTAGTGATTCCATCATCATCAACATTTGTGTCTTCTGAAATAC
>NZ_JBFEKM010000389.1:0-1176 GCF_041552635.1 Sulfitobacter sp. | reverse complement strand
GACTATTTGACCGAAGGTGCGAGCGCCACCGAGACCTTTACCGCGACGGTAACGGACGACCAAAACGCGACTGCGACACAGTCCGTCACCGTGACCATCACTGGAACGAATGACGCGCCGGTGGTTGCAGCAGCGCTGACGGCTGCGGCGGACGAGGATGATGCGGGCTTTAGCGTTGATCTGCTTGATGGTGCGTCGGATGTGGACGCGGGCGAAACGGCAACGTTGAGCGTGCAGAATGTGAGCGGCCTTGTTGATGGGGTGACGCTGTCCGGCACGGTGCTGAGCGTTGATCCCTCCGATTCCAGCTTCCAATCGCTGGCGCTGAACGAGCAGCGTGAAATCGAAGTGAGCTATGAGGTCGTCGATGCGCAGGGTGCGACAGTTGAGCAAACGGCGACAATCACCATCACGGGCACGAACGACGCGCCGGTTGTCGCGGCGGCGCTGACGGCTGCGGCGGCCGAGGATGATGCGGGCTTTACCGTTGATCTGCTTGATGGTGCGTCGGATGTGGACGCGGGCGAAACGGCGACGCTGAGCGTGCAGAACGTGAGCGGCCTGGTCGAAGGGGTGACTCTTTCCGGTACGAAGCTGAGCGTTGATCCATCCGATGCGAGCTTCCAGTCCTTGGCTTTGGGTGAAGAACGCGAGATCGCGGTGAGCTATCAGGTCGTCGATGCGCAAGGCGCAACAGTTGATCAAACGGCAACAATCACCATCACCGGCACGAATGACGCGCCGGTGATCACATCGACGCCGATCACCTCTGATCTGACGGTTGGTCTGGTGGCAGAGGGCAGCTTTGGACCCGAAGGATTCCTCGACAACTACACCGGTACAGCCGGACAGGCAGAGATCGTGACGCTAAATGGCGAAGACGTGCTGCGTGTCGGGCCGCAATCGGTGATCCGCAAACCGCATACCTTGATCGAATTGGCCGCTCCGGGTGCGCTTGGGTCGGATGATGTGGTGACGATTGATGTGTCAGGGCGCGGGGTGCGTACCAGCGGCTATCAGGATTATCTCTTTGGAATCTCGGATGGTACTGGAGCGTTGACCCTGTTTACCACAGACACGACAGGCAACGGCGGCAACCTGTTCGCGGACTTCATCAAACCGTCCGGCGAGGTTGGTGTCGGCTTCCCGTTCAATCCCGGTGTCACCTCTCGGATT
>NZ_JBFEKM010000388.1:0-1197 GCF_041552635.1 Sulfitobacter sp. | reverse complement strand
AGGGATGGATCCGGATGCGTTGGAGCAATCTGACCCGTCCAAAATGAATTTTGCGGAGGACCGTGAAAAACCCAAAAGCTGGAAAGAGATTTGGGGATCGGGGCAGGGCATTGGCGCGGTTGAAGGTGTTGTCCCAGCTTCGGAAATGGTCGCACGCCTGAAGCGTGAATTTGATGCTGCCCGTACGCGGTTGGACAAAACGCTTAGCGCATACTGACAAGTATTTAACGTGTTTGGACGGGAGTCGCACGAATAAATAGATTGCTAGATAATAGTTATCATGCTATTTAATATTTAATATAAGTCGGGTGCAATCATACCCGAAACAAAAGGGAGGAGAGACTATGAAGAAGCGTATTCTAGGGGCCGTCATGGCCGCATCAGTTTCGGTTTTGGCCATGGCGGCCCATGCGGAAACACGGCTGATCGCAAATGAACCTGGACCGAACCGCGGCGTGCGGGCCGAGGCTGTGAACTACATCGCAGAGCAGATCGCAGCGCGCACGAACGGAGAGGTAACGGTAGAACAGAACTGGGGAGGTGCCCTGTTCAAGACCGACGCCGCACTACAGTCGATTTCGGTTGGCGTTGCAGATATGGGCGTGTTGATCGGGGCCTATGTCGCCTCGGAATTCCCTGAATTGCAAATGGCGGGCCTGCTGTTGAACAAGCCCGGTCACCCTTGGGTTATGATGCAAGCCGTTTATGAGCTGTTCACGACCAACGAGCGCATCAAAGAGCGTCTTGAAGAAATGAACCTTGTCTATATAGCACCGTTTTCTTTGTCGCCGGCCATTCTGGCCTGTCGTGGCGAAGGCATCCGGTCGGTCGACGACATCAAAGGCACCAAGATTGCGCATACCGGATCGTCCGGTGACGTGCTTGCCGCACTTGGTGGAAACATGGTGAACATGCCTATTTATGATGTCTATCAGGCCATGGAAACCGGTCTTGTGGATTGCTCGGTGACCTATGCGTATTACGCTGTCGCCTCGAAGCTAAGCGAAGAAATCGACACGATGACAGAGCTACGGTATTCGACGATTACCAGCTTGGGCACCGTCATGAATCGCGACAGCTTTGAGCGGCTGACGCCCGAACAACAAGAAGCGATCCTTGGCATCGGGCCGGACATGATGAACTTCTATGGCGAAAAGCTGGAAGAAGCGGACTTGAAAGCTCTCGAAGTGCTTTCTT
>NZ_JBFEKM010000387.1:0-1209 GCF_041552635.1 Sulfitobacter sp. | reverse complement strand
CCCATCCCGAACTCGGCAGTTAAGTGCTACTGCGCCAATGGTACTGCGTCTTAAGACGTGGGAGAGTAGGTCACCGCCAAACCTAATAAGTTCATCAACAAACGTATCTCTCTTCGATATCAAAACAAAATCATCCAAAAACACCAAGAAATAAACAACGTACGCAAACGCACAACGCGAAGCGCACGATATCACCCCGAATACTAGCTGTAGGTAAGCATCCGGTCTGACTGCGTTAAAGGGCGGTTTTCCATGGCAGCAGGTCATCGACGCGGTTGATTTGGTAGTCTGGGATGCGGGCGAGCGTATCGGCCAACCATGCCTGTGCTAACATAAGCTCAGTTAGGGCGCGGCTGTCCATGTGCGCAACTAAGGCATCCGCAACCACCTCTATGGAAACGAGCGAGGTCCCGTTTCTGGTTCTCGCAACATTTGGTGCGACCACGCACGGACCAGCGTTAAAGCTAACGCAAACACCGCGGCCTTCTGGACTACTAATTTGGCTTGTGGCGCGCCCATCAAGCATGATGTGCTCCATTGGGTCTGGTTCGCCCTGCGTTGCAAGGCGACGCCCCTTTTCGACAAATTCAACATTCCATTCTGCCGCGAACTCACGCGCTGTGTCTCCATCTAAAGCGTTCGGGGGACTTGTCAGAAAATTAAAGAGGTCCAAATCAGGAATTCTTTATCAAACGATAATGCCAGCTTTGCTCGCGCTCAGTACGACGGTGCCAACGGTAAGGAGAACAACCAATGAATATGACGATACCAACTAAGCAGTACGGGCGGCAAGCAGCACTCTTCGGTCTCGCTGCCGCCGGATTCTATCTGCTGATGATCTTTGGCACTCTGGCGCATATCGAGACCTTATCCGGCCTTCGCCCTTTCGACATGCGCCCCAGCGGATATTCGGCTGAACTGGCAAATTCGCTGATCGATGCCTTGGGATCCAGTGGAAGGTGGTACTATCTCACGCGACAAATTCCACTTGATCTGGTTTATCCCTCTCTCATGGCCCTGACCTTAATATCATTGTTCCAATGGCTTGGTTCACGAGACGTAAGTCAAAAGCTTGTTCGAATTGGAACGTGGATATCTATTGCGGCAGCTATCGCTGACTATCTAGAGAACGCCGGCATCTGCTTCATGATCCTGAGCTGGCCAGAAATATCAGCCAACACTGTCTTGGCGGCAAGTGTAGCTTCTATT
>NZ_JBFEKM010000386.1:0-1212 GCF_041552635.1 Sulfitobacter sp. | reverse complement strand
GAAGGGATGGGCGATGATTTCACCAAGGTGCGCATGGAAGCAGAGGCTGTAAAACACAAGTTGTCACGCGGTGCCGGTAACATCCGTACCCTTGGCGTTGGCCAGACCTTCAAGATGAAGGACCATCCGCGCAAACATAATAATATGGAATATCTGCTGACGCATGCGGTGCATCATTTGCAGATTGAAACCGATTACGAAGACCAGGAATCCAAAAAGCCGCTGTTTGACAGCACGATCCCTGTGGACGAGGACAACAAGGATACCTACCGCATCGTCTTTGACGTCATTCCCAAGACGGAGCCATTCCGCGCGCCGCAGGTCACGCCGTGGCCCAAGTTGCTGGGGCTTCAGACTGCCATTGTGACCGGCCCGGCGGGTGATGAAATATACACCGATAAATACGGTCGTATCAAGGTTCAGTTTTATTGGGACCGCGTCGGCAAAAAGGACGATACCACGACGTGTTGGGTGCGGTGCGTCATGCCCTGGACCGGTAAGAACTGGGGCATGATCTCGGTTCCGCGCATTGGCCAAGAAGTCGCCATTCAGTTCGAGGAAGGCGACCCCGATCGACCAATCTGCACAGGCATGTTGTATAATTCCGATACGATGCCGCCCTACGGCCTGCCGGCAAATATGACCCAAACCGGGATCAAGACGCGATCCACAAAGACGGGCGGTGAGCAGAACTATAACGAGCTGGTTTTTGAAGATAAGAAAGACGCCGAATTCATCCGGCTTCATTCTGAGAAAGATTACTTTCAAACGATTGAAAATAATGCCGAAATTAAGATTGGCATTGATAAAATGGATCCCGGTGATCTGACCCAGACGATCTATCACACCAAGACCGAGACGATCCAGACCGGCGACCACATCTTTAAGGTCGAGACAGGCAATCAGGATATTTTTGTCAAGACCAACCATACCGAAGTGATCGAAGGCACCTCGACTGAGACAATCACCGGCGACACCAGCACAGAGATCAAGACAGGCAATTACACCCAGACGATCAGCACCGGTAATGTCACCCGCGAGGTATCCTCGGGCAATGAGAGCGTGACGGTGTCCATGGGGGACTATACCCTTGATACGTCTTTGGGGTCCGTCGTCATCACGGCAACCACAGAGATATCGCTGACCGTTGGTGGGAATTCGATTACCATCAGTCAGTCGGGAATTGAGATTTCCGGGATTATGGTTACCGTT
>NZ_JBFEKM010000385.1:0-1213 GCF_041552635.1 Sulfitobacter sp. | reverse complement strand
GTTTCAGGTGTTCCCGCGGGTTTATGGAACCTTTCGGTATTCGATCGTTTCAGGGCTTAGCGCTGGTGGCCCGAACGACGGTAACCTTTATGACCGCAGCTTTGACCTGCACTACCAGATTTCTGACGAGAGCGGATATCGACCAGCCTTTGCTGTCGGGTTGCGCGACTTTTTGGGGACCGGCCTTTACAGCAGTGAATATTTCGTTGCGACCAAAAGCTTTGGGTCAAAAATCGAGGTGACAGGTGGGCTTGGCTGGGGCCGTCTTGCGGGGCGTGGATCTTTCTCGAACCCGCTTGGGATTCTGTCAGACAGGTTTGACTCGCGCGATGTCGGGACAACCGGACTTGGCGGCCAACTGGAAACCGGCAAGTGGTTCCGCGGCGAAACTTCGGTATTTGCAGGGGTCAAGTGGCACGTAAGTGATCAAACCACGTTGTTCGCGGAATATTCGCCTGATGTTTACACCAGAGAATCCGTAAACACTGGTATCGATATCTCGACGCCGCTGAACGTTGGTCTTGAGTACCGGTTCAAGAACGGCGTTAACCTCAAGGGCTATGTTGTCGGCGGAAACGAGATCGGTGCGCAGCTAAGCTATGTGTTCAACCCTGCGGAGCGCCGTTATCCGGGTGGCCTTGAAGGCGCGCCCAGATCGATTGGGGCTCGCAACAAACTTGCGATCGCCGATTGGAATAATTCCGCTAAGGGTGGTGGTCAGGATGCTGTCCGGCGGGTCCTCAAGGCCGGTCTTGCCGAAGAAGGTCTTGCATTGCAGGGCTTTACCATGGGCGGCCAGCAGGCAACCATACGCATCGAGAACAACCGGTTTGACATCGAAGCCCAAGCTGCCGGGCGTGCCGCGCGGGTGATGGCTACGACTTTGCCGCCACAGATTGAAAAGCTGACTGTGGTTTTTCAGCGCCGCGGTGTTCCCCTCAGCCGTGTGGTGACGATGCGGTCTGACCTTGAGGAACTTCAATTCGACTACGACGGGGCATGGCGTACCCTTGCACGCGCCAAGATCGAAGATGCTCATGACCAAGGTCGCGTTGGAGAGCTGGATGATTATTTTCCCGAATTCGACGCGTCCTTTGGGCCATATCTCGCGACATCATTCTTTGACCCTGACAGCCCCATTCGTGCCGATCTGGGCGCGCAATTGCGCATGTCCTATCGTCCGTCACCGGGCCTGACATTCTCGGGGCAGCTG
>NZ_JBFEKM010000384.1:0-1216 GCF_041552635.1 Sulfitobacter sp. | reverse complement strand
GTGCTAGAATGAGATGTCATTTAGGCGACTCAAGGAGGCTGAAAATGGCCTTTCCTATGGCATCTGCACTAGAGCGTGTCTCTGCCTTTCAGATTCAGGATTCCCAGATTGGCTGTGATGTGATTCCCTGCCCTTGAGGCAGATATGGGAGTTACAGATGGGCAAGCCACATCCAATAGAGCTGCGAACGCGTGTTGTCGCGTTTGTCGATGAGGGCCATGGACACCGTGAGGCGGCGCGGCATTTCCGGGTGTCACCGAAATTCGTGAACGACCTGATCAAACTGCGGTGCGAAACGGGATCACTTTTGCCGCGGCCTCAGGGCAATGGCGGCGGACATGGAAAGCTGGCCGGGGTGACCGGGTGGATAGATGCGCGCGTCACCGTCAAAGGCGAGATCACGCTCGATGAGTTGGTTGCCGAACTGGCTGAGACCCACGGTATCGACGTTCATCGCGGCACCGTCTGGCGGGTTCTGCGTGGCCTCGGATTGACGCATAAAAAAAGACCTGCAGGCGCTTGAACAGAAGCGCAAGGATGTTGCTGACCTGCGCCGCATCTGGATCACGAAACGTCAGCCCTTCATGGCCAACCATCTGGAAAGGCTGGCCTTCATCGACGAAACCTCAGTCAAGACCAACATGGCCAAGACGACCGGCTGGGCACCGCGCGGGCAGCGTTTGGTCGATCATGCGCCGTTCGGGCACTGGCGCACCCAAACTTTTATCGGTGCCCTCCGTCATGACCGGCTGGATGCACCCTGGGTGATCGACGGAGCAATGAACGGGGAAATGTTTGATCGCTATGTCGAGACCCAGCTGGCCCAGACATTGCGTGCAGGCGATGTCGTTATCCTCGACAACCTGCCCAGCCACAAAAACCCCAGTGCGGCCCGAACCCTGCGCGAGATCGGCACATGGTTTCTGTTTTTGCCGCCCTACAGTCCCGATTTGAACCCGATTGAAATGGCGTTCTCGAAACTCAAGGCGCTCATCAGAAAGGCTGCGACCCGAACATACGAAGACCTCTGGCAAGCGGTCGGCCGGGTTTGCGACCTGTTCTCAGACGAGGAATGCTATAACTTCTTCAGAGCAGCAGGCTATGAGGCCAATTAACTGCAACACGCTCTAGAGCAGGTAGGATGCCTCGTCTCCCAGATCTTGGTAACTACCTGATAATAATCCAGTCTTTGTGTGAATATATTGATGTTAGGGCT
>NZ_JBFEKM010000383.1:0-1227 GCF_041552635.1 Sulfitobacter sp. | reverse complement strand
GGTCTGCCATACCGGCGCGCACAACCATCCCGAAGGTGGTGAATTGCAAGAAGGCAAAGACGCCGCCGATGATCAGGGCCGAGAAGGCGAAATAGATCAGGCGCCAGTAGGGGTAGATGATCGCGTTGGGATCAAAGCCCAAGAGCACGCCGAAATCGAAGGACCCGCGGAACGCCTCGGGGGCGGCTGTGGGGATCGGGTTTGCGCCGTAGAAATACTTGATCACTTCCTGAAGCACGATGGCCAGACCAAAGGTCACAAGGATCTGGTCGGCGTGGGGGCGCTTGTAGAAGTGCTTGATCAGGCCGCGCTCCATGATGAAGCCGATGGCGATCATCACGGGGATGGCAAATAGGATCGACAGCGGAACGGACCAGTCCAGCATCCAGGCACCGGCGCTCTCTCCGAACCATTCCTTGATATACAGGATGTCATCATACTTGGGTTTTCCCAAGAAATCAGTGCCCGACGGCTCCGAGGCCAGATGGCTCAGGCTAAAGATTTTGCTAAGTGTGACAGCACAAAAGGCACCGATCATAAAGATCGCGCCGTGGGCAAAGTTGACCACACCCAGTGTGCCGAAGATCAGGGTCAGACCAAGCGCGATGAGCGCATAGGCCGAGCCTTTGTCCAACCCGTTAAGAAGTTGCAAAAGAATGGCGTCCATCGCGGTGCCCTCGAATTTTTAATGAGTGAAAGGCGGATCAGACCGCCTGCAAGATAAGGCGGAGGGTATCCTCCGCCTTAGACTTGTGATTAAGCGCCTGGGTTACAGCTGCCCAAGTCGCCACCCGCAAACATCGGGTGATCGACATCATAGGTAACCTGCTCGGCTGGAGTCGCTTCAACGATTTCCACCAGATCGTATTCGTTTTCTGGGTTCTCTTTACCCTTCACAACGACAACGTCCTTAAAGCACTGGTGATCGCCAGCACGGTACAGCGTTGGACCGTTGCCCAAACCGTCGAATTCAAAGCCTTCAAGGGCTTCGACAACGGCGCATGGGTTGAACGAACCGGCGCGAGCAACCGCATCAGCATAAAGCAGTGTCTGAGCATAGCAGGTCTGAGCGGCCTGGCTTGGTGGGAAGCCGTACTTGGTACCGAACGACTGAACAAAGGCGTTTGTACCTGTGTAGCGTGCGCCCAACTGGTCTTCGAGCTTCCAATCCCAGTTCTGCGACCCAACGATACCGGCAATGTTCTTGCCTGCACCACGAGCCATCAG
>NZ_JBFEKM010000382.1:0-1240 GCF_041552635.1 Sulfitobacter sp. | reverse complement strand
GCGGCCTCAGCGCCACCATCCATGTCGCCAGATGCTGGCACAATCGGCTTCACCGACGCGGCGATCGCATCGGCAACGGCCTTCCCTGCATCCTTTATGCGCTGCGCACCCTTGCCAATACTGCTTTCTGCCTGGTCAAACAGGCCGTCAGCAACAGTACCTATTGCGCCCGAAACGTTTGACTTCCCGAGGGCCGTCATCCCCATCTTCTCGCCCAAACCACTGCTGGCCAACGCATTCCATGCAAAAGCGATGCCGTTTATCAGAGCATCGAAAGCCTTCGCAATCTCGGCAAACGCCCGAACGAAAGAACCCAAGATCGCAGACGCAACGCCAGCGATAATTTCAGATAATCCAAAAGCCGTTTTACCGACACCTACCAAGGTCGTTTTACCGACATCATAAATGCGCACAAGCGCAGCCTGGAGACCGCCCGATGCCCCCACAACTCTCGCAAACCAATAAACCAGCTCACCTGCACCCACGACCAGCGCGCCAATCCCGGTCTTGATCAACGCCCCCCGCAAAAATGCCAGAGACCCTGCAAAGCTTAGCGTTGAAAGCCGCGCCAAGGCCAGCGCACCGACATAGCGTACGCCGAACCCGGTCACGACCACGCCAACATAGACCGCCAACCGATCTACGTTGTTGACCAACCCATCAATGACCGTCCGAAGCAACCCGCCCTCCCGAAGGCTGTCGGTCATCACCTGCGCCAATGCGCCGATTGCCGGCACCAACGCGATGGCCAGCTGCTGCCCTGCGTACTGCCCGATCAACCCAAGCCGGCCGATCTGGTCATTTGCTTTCTCGATAGCCTCGGAATCGGTCTCGCTGATGGCCAAGCCATAGTCTTCGATATCCGCCCGCGCCTGTCGCAGCGCATCGCCCCCACCCATCACGGCAAGAACCATTTCACGATTGCGAATACCAAGATCTTGCAAAAGCGCCGACGCTTGACCGGTCGAAAGGCCCAGATCTTGAATGCGATCAGCGATCAACGCGATCTTCTGATCCGCTTCAAGCCCGCCCAAATCACTAGCGGCAAGGCCCAGTGCACTTAAAGCACCCACCGCATTTTTGCTGCCACGGGCAATTTCACGATCCATCGTCTGCGCACTATCTGTCAATGTAGACAGCGAAACACCCGCTTCGCCAGCGGCCATCTCAAGCGCCCGATACCCGCCCACCGACGATCCAAGACGCCGCGCTGCCTTGGCCGTTTTGTCGATATCCCCTG
>NZ_JBFEKM010000381.1:0-1243 GCF_041552635.1 Sulfitobacter sp. | reverse complement strand
GAGTATCTTCATTTGTAGAAGCAGAATCATCTACTGCTACTGGTGCATCGTTAACAGCATTTACTGTTATAGTTACGGTTGCAGTATCAGTTCCACCATTTCCATCGGAAATAGTATAGGTAAATGAATCTGGGCCGTTATAATTCTCGTTAGGAGTGTAGGTGAAAGTTCCATCTCCGTTTAGAACCAAAGTTCCATTACTTGTATTTGTATTACTAACAATTGTAAGTTCGTCTCCATCTGGATCTGAATCATTTAGCAACACATTTATTGTTACAGGTACATCCTCGTCAGTACTTACCAAATCATCTAATGCAACCGGTGTTCCTTTTACAAGCACTGTAAAACTACAGGATACAATATTACCACCAGAATCTGTTGCCACATGAGTAACTGTAGTTGTTCCTACAGGGAATTGTTCTCCCGAGGCAAAACCAGTGGTTCTTTCCACTGTTGCTCCACAATTATCTGTAGTAGTGATTTCAGAGTAATTGACAATAGCATAGTCTAGGCCCTCTATATTTGTTACAGTGATATTTGCTGGACAATTTATGGAAGGAGGGGTTTCATCCTCTATGATAACAATTTGAATTTGTGTAGAAACATTACCATTTCCATCATCGAAATTCCACGTTATTGTATATGTTCCTTGTTCAGTATATGTTAAAGGATCCTCCGTAGTACCTTGTATATTTCCTTCACAAGTATCAAATGCGGTTGGATTATTAGTTACTGTTGCTAAACATTCCCCTCTTATTGTTGGAAGCTCATCTGCATCAGCTACCGGGGGTTCAGTATCAGGAATTGCTATTATTTCAACTTCTGTTGGAGTTGAGATGCAATCTCCATTAACAAATCTTCCTGTTATAATGTAAGTTCCTGGAGCTAAGTTGTCAAACTCGCCATTTGTTACATAATTCTCACCGTCGATACTGTATTCAATACCTTCAGTTACTATTAATGAAATTGAACCATTATTAAGGCTACAAGTCGTGTTTAAACTAGAATCTACAACTGGGGCTACTGGAGTAGCAATGATCTCTAATTTTACAGGAGTTCTAGTTACACTCTTACAATTTTCATCTTCGTATTGAGCATAATATGTAATGGAATCAACCTCATTTAATATTGGTTCATTAACAACATTCCCATCAATTGCTGCATCATACCAGATTACTCCTACCGTTGAAACTAATGCATCATTAGCATCTAATGTTTGTATAGGATTTTGCTCACACTCTGT
>NZ_JBFEKM010000380.1:0-1249 GCF_041552635.1 Sulfitobacter sp. | reverse complement strand
TATTTCTCGGTGTTTTTATTCACCTATGATCCGGCCAGCTGGACGCCAAGATGGCAGTTCTACGCCCCTTGGTCGCCGTTTGCCGCGCTTTTGGGCGTGGTGATGGTGCTGTTCGCGCTAGAGGAAAAAGACCGCAAATGGATGCTGGCCGGTGTGGGGGCAGGCATTTTGATGATCCTTGCGTCCAAGTCGCGCATGGGTCTGGTCGGCCTTGTTGCCTGCACCATCGGACCGCGGATGATGCCGCTGCTGCTGAAGGGGTGGGCGTGGCATGTGACGGCCACGCTTACCGCATCGCTGGCGGTTCTTGGTGCAGCTTTGGCCGCCATGGCAAAGGATGCCGTTTCCACGTTCAAAGGTGCGCGTGCCGACAGCACACGTGTGCGCGAAACATTGCAGCGGATCGCCTATGAACGCTGGCAGAACGAAGCCGTGTGGTTTGGCCACGGCACGATCCACCCTGGATCGCACGCGGTAGAGTATATGCCAATCGGCAGTCACCATACGTGGTTCGGGCTGCTGTTTGTCAAAGGGTTGACGGGTTTCGCTGCCTTGCTGGTGCCGATGGTCTGGCACACCGGCTTTGTCATGCTGGACGCCGCCCGCCACCCGCGCGGTCGGTTGCCGATGGGGATCTTGATGACAATCGTCCTGCTGTCTTTCGGCGAAAACCTCGAGATCGAAGCCTACATGCTTTGGCCCGGTCTGATCCTGCTGGGCGTTCACCTGCGCGAAGTGGCACAGGACAAGGTTTGAAAGATCGCGGAGTTCAGGTGTTATTGCCAGTCAGCCACCTCGGTAAAATCCAGCTTTTCGCCGAGATCACATCTTAACGTGGTTGCATCTTGTGCTGACCAGCTTTCAAAACCCAGATCAGATGCGGTCAAAAACTTGACATTGCGTTTCGATTGCCGTTGATCTGATGGGATAATTCGAAAGGGCAGGTGGGCGCAAATCGTCTGGTTTTTTCCCAGACATATCCCAAAGTCAGCCAATATGCACCAGTTTGGTGTGCTATTGCCGTTGCAAAACCTTGATGGCCTGCAAAGCGGCTTGGGATGTGATGCCGCCAAAGCCTCAATTTATTTAAGTTTGAAGGTATAATTTAGTGAATAGAGCGAAATACGGATTGCCTGAGTTGCGTCAGGCGCGGCGCAATGGTGCGGGGCTGCTGCTTGCGGTGTTCTTGTTCAGCGTTTTCGTCAACATTTTGATGCTGACGGGCCCCTTGTTCATGCTGCAGGTCTAT
>NZ_JBFEKM010000379.1:0-1261 GCF_041552635.1 Sulfitobacter sp. | reverse complement strand
GCACCACACAGATCAAGCGGCTCTTCGATCGTTTGCCAGCCGTCCCCGCGTTGTATTTTATGCGCGGTGATCCGGTCTGCCATCTCGTCGTCCAGCGCTTGACCGGTCGCGATATAGATCGACGACAAACCAGACGCCTTTACGATGCCCTCGGCATGGCGGCTTTTGCCGGATTTCGCACCGCCCGTTACCAGCGTAATCTTGTTCATAACACGATGCCTTTCAAACACGGGCCGACAGGCGGCGCGGACTACTTTTCAGAATTCAACACCAGCCTGCGCGGCGATGCCCTGCTTGCGGAAAGGGTGCTTGATCTCTTTCATCTCTGACACAAGATCTGCGATTTCGATCAAACGGTCCGGCGCATTGCGGCCTGTAATGACAACGTGGGTCATCTCGGGCTTTTCGGTCAGCAGGAATTCGGCGATCTCTTCTGCATCCAGATAATCATACCGCAGGGCGATGTTCAGCTCGTCCAGCAGGACCATGCGGTTTTGCGGGTCGCGGATCAGGTCCTTGGCCTTTTCCCAAGCACGGCGCGCAGCCGCGATATCGCGTTCGCGGTCTTGCGTGTCCCAGGTAAAGCCTTCTCCCATCACGTGAATCTGGCAGATGTCGCTAAAGCGGTCGACCAGCAGTTCACGGTCGGCCGAATACATTGATCCCTTGATGAACTGGACGATTGCGCAAGGAAATCCATGCCCGATGCAGCGCAAGATCATCCCAAATCCAGAGCTGCTTTTGCCCTTGCCGTCGCCGGTGTGGATGATGATCAAACCTTTGGTCTTGGTCTTTTTGGCCATCATCTTTTTGCGGGCGGCCTGAACCTTGGCCATCCGTTCTGCGTGTTGCTTGTTTTCTTCCGGCGTCGGATCGGTCGTCATTGGTTTTTCTCCTGATGAATGATGGCGTCGCGTGCGCGGATGACATCCTTGACCGCACGCAATGTGATCGGGGTACCGCAGACCCAGTCTGCCGAACTGTAGATAAGCTTTTTGTCGCGCGCATAATGGGCGATGGCGGGGTGGAACATGATCTCTTCGGACCGGGACCCGCCCGGATAGCGCGGCGACGCGATCAGAACATCAGGGGCTTGCACCACCAACTGCTCAAGATCCAGAGTGCCGCTGCCCGTCATGCCCAGTTCTTTCGTAAGATTTCGAAAGCCAGCGGCGGTAATGATATCGTGCCCCAAGGTATTGGCCCCAAGGGAATATCCGTTGGGGTAATAAAACGCGGCGACAGGGGCCGTGCTGTCTGG
>NZ_JBFEKM010000378.1:0-1269 GCF_041552635.1 Sulfitobacter sp. | reverse complement strand
GTCTCGACGAATTCGGTGACCTTCGCTGTCTTGCCGGTCAGGTCCACCATCGTGCCGTTCGGCGCCAGTATGCCCTGGCGGCCATTGGCCTCGGCCAGCTTCACATGCTCGCGCAGGTGGCGATGTTCGCCGTGCATCGGGATCAGAATTTGTGGTTTGACGATCTGGTGCATGGTTTCCAGATCCGGCCGGTTTGCGTGACCAGATACGTGGTATTTACCGCCAGCGTCATCGATCACGTCAACGCCCAATTCGGACAGTTGGTTCATAATCCGGATCACACCGCGTTCGTTACCGGGGATGGTTTTCGACGAGAACAGGAATGTATCCCCTTCCTTGAGCTTCAGCCCCAGATAAGAACCCTGCGCAAGTTGCGCAGAGGCCGCGCGGCGTTCACCCTGCGACCCGGTCACCAGCAACATCACGTTCTCGCGCGGCATGTTCAACGCATCTTCGGGTGATACCACAGGCGGGAAGCCCGACAAAATGCCCACCTCGGTAGCAGCTTCGACCATACGGCGCATGGCACGCCCTAACAGAACGACCGAACGGCCCCCCTTTTGCGCGGCAATCGCCAGTGTCTTTAGGCGTGCGATGTTCGATGCAAATGTGGTCGCCACCACCATGCCCGACGCGTCTTTCATCATCTCGGCAATGGCATCACCGATCGTCGATTCCGACCGGCCCGGCGCTTCGGAGAAAATGTTGGTACTGTCACAGATCAGCGCCTTGACGCCGTCCTTGCACACATCGGCCCAAAGCTCGGGGTCATAGGCTTCGCCCACGCCCGGTGTCATGTCGATTTTGAAATCGCCCGAATGGATCAACCGGTCGCCCGCCACGTCAATCACAAGGGACGACGATTCAGGGATCGAGTGGGACATCGGCAAAAAGCCAACCGTGAACGGCCCAACAGTGGTCGTTGCGGGCCACGGTGCCACGGTCGTAACCGCATTGTCGGGATGGTTGTATTCGCTCATCTTGCGCTTGGCGATGTTCGCCGTAAACTTGCGCGTATAAATCGGCGCGCGCAAACGGTCATAGGTGTGTGCCACCGCGCCCACGTGGTCTTCGTGTGCGTGCGTGATGAAAATCGCCTCAATCTGGTTACGGCGGGCTTCCAGCCAAGCGATATCGGGGATGATCAAATCCACGCCGGGGCTGGTGTCCATGTCAGGGAATGCAACGCCAAGGTCGACCACAATCAGTCGTTCCTTGCCGGGTTTCCCATAGCCATAAACATAGGCATTCATGCCAATTTCACCTGCC
>NZ_JBFEKM010000377.1:0-1272 GCF_041552635.1 Sulfitobacter sp. | reverse complement strand
TCGCTTTGGTCTGGCGGCACGGGGCAGGGACCTGCGGCACTTAGCTGCCTGATGCAGCAAACCGCCAAGCAGACGCTGACGCTCGAGCCTTGGGGCTAGGCGATGGCTGACCCCTTGCCTGGACTGGACATGTCGGGCGCGTGGGACATCCCTGCGCGGCTGAATATGGCGGCGCAATGTCTGGCGCAGGATGCGGGACGGACGGCGATTATTGACCTGACGGGTACCGTGCGGCGCGACGTGACCTATGGCGATTTGTCTGACATGACCGATGGATTGGCGCGGGCGTTGTTGCCGCGTGTTCAGGCGGGCGACCGCGTCGGTGTATTGCTCAGCCAAAGCCCGTGGTGCGCGGCTGCCCATTTGGCAATCTGGAAAATAGGTGCAATTTCAGTGCCTTTGTTCAAGCTCTTCAAGTATGATGCGTTGAAATCCCGCGTGCAGGATGCGGGCATCACCCTTGTTATGACTGATCCCGAAGGGCGCGACTTGCTGGGGGGGCTGGCCGAAGCATGGATGACGGACGCGGTCGGCATCGCAGGCGATCCGGTGACTTTCGCCGATACTGGCCCCGACGATCCGGCGGTGCTGATCTATACCTCTGGTACGACGGGCAGTCCCAAGGGCGCGCTGCATGGTCACCGCGTGTTGACCGGCCATTTGCCCGGCGTATCGCTAAGCCATGACATGCTGGGCCAGCCCGGTGATTGCCTGTGGACCCCGGCGGATTGGGCGTGGATCGGCGGGCTGTTCGATGTTTTGATGCCGGGTCTGGCCTTGGGCGTGCCGGTCGTCGCCGCACGCCTGCCCAAGTTTTCGCCCGAAGACTGTGCGCGCATCATCGCAGAAGGCAACGCGCGCAACGTGTTTTTTCCACCCACAGCCCTGCGTATGCTCAAGGCGGCAGGCGCGCAGATTGCTGGCTTGCGGTCGGTCGCATCGGGAGGGGAGCCATTGGGCGCGGAAATGCTCGCTTGGGGGCAAAGCGCGTTCGGTCTGACGATCAACGAATTTTACGGCCAGACCGAATGCAACATGGTCGCCTCAAGCTGTGGCGCAGCCTATCCCGCCTGCCCCGGATGCATCGGCAAAGCTGTGCCAGGTCACACGCTGGCTGTTCTGTCCAAGGCGGGCGTGCCAACAAACGACGAGGGCGATGTCGCGATCCGGCGGGGATCGGCGGCGATGATGCTGGGCTATTGGCAGCGCCCCGAAGCGACCGCCGAGAAATTCAAAGGCGACTGGATGATCACCGGCGACCGCGGCATTTGG
>NZ_JBFEKM010000376.1:0-1277 GCF_041552635.1 Sulfitobacter sp. | reverse complement strand
CGGTAATCCTCGAAGGCTTTGTAGGCGGCGGGCACCCAGTCGGCGACGACGTTGCAGATGGCATCGGCATAGACGCGGATTTCGTATTGGGCGTGGGCATCGGCGCGCAGGCGCAGGAAGTGGAACAGGTTGTGCAGATCGACCTTCCAGTACCATTGCGTATAGATGTTGGTGGGCAGGTTCATGCGGGCCAGTTCGCGGGCCAGACCGTCCTGGGGTTGGCCGTCGGGGCCGGTTTCCGAGATCATCGCCTCGTAATTGTCATAGGCGCGGTTGCTGTCGGTTTTGAGGATTTCGAGCACGCGGGCGGCCTCGGCCCCTTCGAGCACGCCGCCGCGCCCCTGATTGTTCACGACGCTTTGGGCGTTCGTGTGTTCGGGCGTGGGGATGTAGAATTCGCGGTCAAGGATCGAATAGCGGGCGGAGTATTCGTTGACGTTGGCGGTGCGGTGACGAATCCACTGGCGCGCGACAAAGACGGGCAGTTTGACGTGCAGCTTGATTTCGCACATCTCGAACGGCGTCGAATGCCAGTGGCGCATGAGGTAGCGGATCAGCCCTTCGTCGTTCTGGACGGATTTTGTGCCTTTGCCATAGGACACGCGGGCGGCCTGACAAATCGCGGCGTCGTCGCCCATATAGTCGATGACGCGCACGAAACCGTGGTCGAGCACGGGGATCGCCTTGTAAAGATGGTCTTCCATGCCTTGGGACACGGCGCGCAAGGTGGGTTGGGTCGTGCTGCGCAGGGCGTCAATTTCGGCTTGTTGGTCTGGGCTGATCGGCATGGGGCGCGTCCTGTCATGGGGCTTGAGATTTTGCGTGGGATTCGCCCCTGACTATATCTGCGCAAAGCCGGGTTCGGAACCGCGATATGCGGTATTGTTTTTGGGCTGCACTTTGTGAGGAAATGCAGGGCAAAGCCGTTGGAACGTTGACAATGGGGCAGTTGATTGGCGACTGTCGCTGTAATTAAAAAAATATTCGAGGCAGACAGTTATGAAATTTGGCGCATCAGGGCTTGTGCTTTGTCTGGTTTTGGCAGGCTGCGGCGACGGCACCCCGTTTAATAGCGAAACCGACACGACCGACGGCGGAACCACCGATACGGATACCGGCACGGATACAGGTGCGACGTTGTCACGCGACGGCTTGCCCGCAGGCACGGCATCGCCAACGCCAAACGACGGCATCCGTCGGTCCGAGACGCAGGATAGCACTGGCAACGGTCAAGCGTCGAGTTTCCAGTATAATGCGGCGGATGATACTTTCACCAT
>NZ_JBFEKM010000375.1:0-1301 GCF_041552635.1 Sulfitobacter sp. | reverse complement strand
TACTAGGCAGCCGACTCATAAAACTCGATCCACAAGCGTATCGAGGCCAGTTTGATCATGGCCATGAAGTTGCGTGACGTTTTCTCGTACCGTGTTGCGATGCGTCGGAATGAGGCTTTGAGGCGTCCGAAGAACCGTTCGATCTTGTTGCGCTCTTTGTAGAGGTCAGCGTCAAAGTCCTTTGGGAGATTGCGGTTTGACTTCGATGGGATCACGTCGATCGCGCCCTGTTCCCAGATCATTTCCCTGATCCAATTGGCGTCATACGCTTTGTCAGCAAGCACGTACTGCCCCGGTTGCAGGGCATCCAGTAGCTGCTTGCAGGGCGGTGCGTCATGGGCGTTTCCGGGTGTCAGTTCGAACCGGATCGGCAGGCCGTCCTGATTGGTAAGCGCATGAATTTTCGTGCCTAAACCGCCGCGCGAGCGCCCCATGCAACGACGCGGGTCGTTTTTTTGAGCGTGGTGGCCGAATGGTGGGCGCGAACACTCGTGCCGTCCACCATCACCGTATCCACGTTGTGGGCGTCGGCGACCGCCTCCATGATCCGATCCCAATGGCCTGCGTAAGTCCAGCGATTGAACCGGTTGTAGATCGTGGTGGGCGGGCCGTATTGTTCGGGCAGATCAGCCCAGGGGATGCCGGTGCGCAGAACATAAAAGATGCCGTTGATCACACGCCGGTCATCAACCCGCTTCACACCGCGTGACTTGCTCGGCAGAACTGCCTTGATGAACTCCCACTCCAAATCGCTCATGTCAGATCGCGCCAATTTCCCACTCCCGCCTGTTGTTTTGCGAAAGTGAATCACAAGCCTATGTGAATGAACAGAAATTTATGGGTGGGCTGCCTAGTAGCTTCAATTCATCCGCTCCGGCGGTTTACATCAATGAAGGCGAATGCGGTTGCGATTTACCAATCTTGCCGAGTTGGATAAAGGCACTGAAAAATATGGCCCAGATATGACCGAACTCCCGTTCAATCAGACAGGCGCTGCCTTGCTCGTTCTACTGTTTATACTCTGTTTGCTGGCAGCCAAAATCAGTGTCACGAAGCCATACAAGAAATGGCGTTATGCTGTATTTCTCCCCTATCTATTGGCAGTGTTATTCTTTGTCTTTTGCGTTGCGATCGGAACGCCCCTTTGGGAGGCTGGCTTGATCTTTCCTATTGTTGGCGTGATACACGCCGCTCGGTTCATGTCTAAGCGCAAAGAGGACGATTAAAGAAGCCAAAGAGCACGATGATCCAAAAAAATACTGGCACGCAAGTCAATGAGGCCACCTACCTGCCCTACGGCG
>NZ_JBFEKM010000374.1:0-1303 GCF_041552635.1 Sulfitobacter sp. | reverse complement strand
GGGCGGATAAGCAGAAAATACATGATCGCGAAGATCAGAATAAGGGGCACGAATTGTTGAATGCCTTGCATGGGGATCGTCCTTTTTATGGGGGCGCAAACCACACTTGGCCTGCCTTCGAAGTTTGGCGGAACCTAGGGTCAGAAGCGGGGCTTTGCAAGGTGGGTTCACGCGTATTTCAGACACCCGCGCATCAACGGCAGACATAAGCGCCACGTTCTGTGCCACCCAAGCGACTTGAGCGGTTGTGACATGCCGTTTTGCACGGCATGGTGGTGGGGAATATAGGGGTGCGCCATTGGACGATATAATCTTTGAATTGAATGGGCGTCATCTTTTGGGGATCGTTCTGCTTTTGGCGTTTCTCTTCGTCCCGGTCGGGATTTCGCTGCTTCCCTACAAAGGCGACACTTCCAAGCCGCCGCTCTTTGACAGGCTACAAAACCGAATGGGGCTTGGCAGCATAAACTCCGGCCTCCTGTTCGTTGCAATCGCCCTATGGGCTTTGATTTTCGTGTCACTTGCTCTGGGTTTGCTGGGTGTCGTCTGGACGTTCATCTTGTCACCAATACCGCAGGGCCAAGCGCAAGTTTGGGATTGGCGTTTTTCACTGGCCAAGATGGCGGCCCTTACAGCGACCCTTGGCGCTGTTCTCGCCCTACCCTTTACTCTGATCCGCCTGACATTCGCGCGCACCCAGACAGAAACCGCAGTCGAAGCCCTCTTCAATGACAAGATCAACGCAGCGGTCGAAGACCTCCATGCACAGAGGCAGATTTCGCTTGCCCTCCCCGACGGCGAAAAACGAACTCACGAAACCATCTGGCAAGATGACGTTACCCGCAGAAACGGTGCGATTGACCGGCTTGAGGGGTTGGTTCAGGAAAACCCGGCATCCGCAGAACGGGTCGCCCGCATGCTGTCCGTCTATGTACGCGAGCTATCCCAGGAATATAAACCTGTCCCGATGCCTGAATCTGAAGACAGTGAAACCTTGTGGGAATGGGCGCATGAATTGAAGCCTGCGCGGTCAGACATACAGAACGCTGTTCAAGTACTTGGTCGGTTGCAGCGCATTTCGGGTGTCATGGAACTGGCTGGGTTGATTGATCTTGCAAGAGCTAACCTTCAGGGCTTTGACCTATCCGGCCTTTCCTTTGAGAAAAGTAAACTGATGGGTGCGCAGTTGCAGGGGGCGTTCCTCAGCGGGGCGCAGTTGCAGGGGGCGTACCTCAGCGGGGCGCAGTTGCAGCGGGCGGACCTCAGCGGGGCGCAGTTGCAGGGGGCGAACCTCAGCGGGGCG
>NZ_JBFEKM010000373.1:0-1307 GCF_041552635.1 Sulfitobacter sp. | reverse complement strand
TGCGGCAAGACGACGTTTTTGCGCTGCATGGCTGATCTTGAACAACCAACGGGTGGTACGATTACCGTGAACGGGGTTAGTGCCGAAGATGCGCGAATGGCGCGGGCTTATGGCTATGTGTTTCAGGCGGCCGGACTTTATCCGTGGCGCACCATCGGGGGCAATATCCGTTTGCCGCTTGAGATCATGGGCTATTCCAAAGCCGATCAGGCGGAACGGATGGCGCGGGTTCTGGATCTGGTCGAGCTGTCGGGCTTTGAGAAGAAATTCCCGTGGCAATTATCGGGCGGGATGCAGCAGCGGGCGTCGATCGCGCGGGCGCTGGCGTTTGATGCGGACATCTTGTTGATGGACGAGCCGTTTGGGGCGTTGGACGAGATTGTGCGCGATCACCTGAATGAGCAATTGTTGCGGCTTTGGGCGCAGACGGAAAAGACGATTGCCTTTGTCACGCATTCCATCCCCGAAGCAGTATATCTGAGCACCAAGATTGTGGTGATGAGCCCGAGACCGGGACGGATTACGGATGTGATCGACAGTCCCTTGCCGCGTGAACGGCCCTTGGAGATACGCGAAACGCCCGAGTTTTTGGAGATCGCGCATCGGGTGCGCGAAGGGCTGCGGGCGGGGCATGCAGATGACTGAGCGCGGGACTTTGGCCAAGGGCCCCTTCGGGGAGGATATTTTTAAGCCAGAGAAGCGGGGGGCCTGCGTGTGAGGCAGAGTTTTTGGCCCGTGGTGACGGTGGTCGGTTTGCTGCTGGTGATCTGGTATGCTGCGGCGGTTTGGTTGAATGCGGACTGGACCTATGACAAGGCGACGCGGTCCGGCGAAGTAGTAACGGCCACATCGCTTGTGGCGGACACCTGGGCGCAGAAAAAGCCGAAGCTGCCCGCGCCGCATCAGGTGGCCGCAGAGATTTGGGAGACGACGGTTTTGAAGAACGTTACTTCGAAGCGGTCGTTGGTGTATCATGCTTGGGTGACGTTAAGTGCGACCTTGCTGGGTTTTGGGCTGGGCACATTGCTGGGCACACTGTTGGCCGTTGGTATTGTCTTTAACCGGACAATGGACATGTCGGTGATGCCGTGGGTGATTGCCAGCCAGACCATTCCCATTCTGGCGATTGCGCCGATGATTATCGTTGTGCTGAATGCAGTCGGCATTTCGGGTTTGTTGCCCAAGGCGATGATCAGCATGTACTTGTCGTTTTTCCCGATCGTCGTCGGGATGGTCAAAGGGCTGCGCAGCCCTGATCAGATGCAGTTGGATCAGATGCGGACGTGGCATGCGAGCGCATCCCAGAC
>NZ_JBFEKM010000372.1:0-1316 GCF_041552635.1 Sulfitobacter sp. | reverse complement strand
TGGATACGCAGATCAAGCAGTGTCTTGATCTTGGCGTCACTGCGTTTTCGTTCTTTTGGGATGTTCTTCCGGACGTTGTTGCACGGGTCAAGCGCGAAGATGCGTTGGTCTTGCATCAGGTTGGCACAACGGAACAGGCCCGCAAGGCCGAGAACGCCGGTGCGGACGTTATTATCGCGCAGGGGATTGAAGCCGGGGGCCATGTTCATGGCCGCATGGGATCATATGCTTTGGCAGAGACTATACTGCAAAGAACCAAATTGCCTGTCGTCCTATCTGGGGGCATCTCAACCGGCAAAGGGTTGGCATCGGCGCTCGCGCTTGGGGCGCAAGGCGTTCAATGTGGTACAGCCTTTTTGGCAACAAATGAGTCCTTTGCCCATTCCGATCATAAGCAACGCGTGGTCGACGCCAGTGGAGACGACACCGTCTTGACCGATGTGTTCGTGCTGAACTGGCCAAAGGGGGCAGCGGTGCGTGTCGTCGGAAATAGCATCACTGCAGCACTTGATGGCAAGCTTTTGGGGCACGACCCGGACAAGCTGCCGCGCGATGCGATTGCGTGGGACGAGGGTCAGGAACGCTATCGCTTCAGTACGGATTCACCGCTGCGAACAACAACCGGCGATCTGGAGGCCATGCCCAATTATGCAGGGCAAGGTGCAGGATTAATTGGGGACATTATTCCAACGCGCATACGTATCGAACAAATGATCACAGAGGCTGTTTCCTGCCTTGATGGTGGAACTGTACCATCGAAAAAAAGCCATAAATGACCTGCGACGACGATAAGAAAGCCCAAGACGGCTCTTATGCGTCTCCACCCTGTCTGGCGCACGAGATTGACCCGACCTACTTCGATCCGATGGCCGTGGATCTCGCTCAGGCGCGTGATGTGGCGCGTTGGCGCAAGGCCAAGCGGGACGATCTGAGGGCTGCGCGCAAGGCATTGAGCGTGGATGAACACGCGTTGGTTTCTGCAAGAATGGCAGAGCAATTGGAAAGCGTCCTGCTTTCCCGGTTTGACGGCGCGCACGGCCTCATTCTTTCTGCATACTGGCCCATAAAGGGCGAGCCAGATTTACGGGAATTGATGGCAAAGTTGCACGATGCGGGTGTGATCATCGCTCTTCCATTGGTCGAAACCAAAGCCGCACCCCTTATCTTCCACCTCTGGACGCCTAAGACCAAAATGGTCCGTGGTGACTGGAACATTCCGGTGCCGCACGCCGATGCGCCAAAAGTCACGCCTGACATCGCATTGGCCCCATTGGTGGGCTGGGACGATCAAGGCTATCGGCTGGGCTATGGCGGTG
>NZ_JBFEKM010000371.1:0-1323 GCF_041552635.1 Sulfitobacter sp. | reverse complement strand
TCGAGTGAATTTCAAAACCGGTTCTCGATACATTTTTCACAATGCTTCCGCATTGAGAAAAACACTCGAACTGACGGTTCGTGAAAAAAACCTCGTCAGTTCGAGTGATTTCTTGAGCCGGCATGCGAAAAGAAATTGTATCGAGAACAGAGGGGAAGTTCCGGGGGCTGGCCTTGTTCTCGATACATTTTTTCCCTCATCTTTCGCCTCGTTAAAAAAACACTCGAACTGACGGCTACAGTGTACATCGTCAATTCGAGTGAATTTCAAACCGGTTCTCAATACATTTTTCACAATGCTTTCGCATTGAGAAAACCACTCGAACTGACGGTTTTGAAATTTGTATCAAGAACGACTAAGGGAAGTTTTAATGAAATTTACTTAGAAAAATTCTTCTTAGCCAGATTAGGGAGTTTACTAAACTCACCTGCAATTAGGGCTTCCTTTTTTGCACGGGACCAGTTTTTCACTTGTTTCTCTGTGGCTATGGCGTAGTTAATATCTGTGCACTCTGCGTAATACACTAGTGCAACCGGTAGCCTTTGGGAAGTGTAGCTGTTAGGATATTTGGAAGATTGATGTTCAAGCAGACGCTTATTGAGATTGGAAGTGACACCTGTGTAGAAAGTGTTGTCCGAACATTTCAGGATATAGACGTAGCTGTTTTTCATTTAATTAATATACAGTTTTTTCTTCTTCGGCTGTACAAGTAAATTTTAACGTTGCCTTGTTCTCGATACATTTTTTCCCTCAGCTTTCGCCTCGGCAAAAAAAACACTCGTACTGACGGCTACAGTGTACAGCGTCAGTTCGAATGAATTTCAATACCGGTTCTCGACTCTTTTGCCTCGGTAAAAAAACACTCGAACTGACGGCTACGGTGTACATCGTCAGTTCGAGTGAATTTTAAAACCGGTTCTCGATACATTTTTCGCAATGCTTCCGCATTGAGAAAAACACTCGAACTGACGGGTTTGAAATTTGTATCGAGAACGACGAAAGGAAGGTTTAATGAAATTTACTTTGAAAAATTCTTCTTTGCCAGATTAGGGAGTTCGTTAAACTCACCAGCAATAAGGGCTTCCTTTTTTGCACGGGACCAGTTTTTTACTTGTTTTTCTGTGGCTATGGCGTAGTTAATATCTGTGAACTCCGCGTAATACACTAGTGCAACCGGTAGCCTTTGGGAAGTGTAGCTGTCAGGATATTTGGAAGATTGATGTTCAATCAGACGCTTATGGAGATTGGAAGTCACGCCTGTGTAGAAAGTGTTGTCAGAACATTTCAGGATATAGACGTAGCTGTTTTTCATTTAATTAATAT
>NZ_JBFEKM010000370.1:0-1354 GCF_041552635.1 Sulfitobacter sp. | reverse complement strand
GGCGTAAGCGATGCCCGCAATGAACAGATCAGCGGCCTGATCGGCAGGCATGGCAGCGGCAAGCTGCCTGGCGACGGCTTCGGGCAGGGGGCAAGGCGGTCTTTTATCGCGTTACGGGTGTTGGCGTTCCCAGCAGCCCCCTCCAACTGTCGGCGCTTTCGCGGCAACATTCAGGGTCTCAATCTGATCAAGGAAAGGATATTTGAGCTTTTTGACAAGATTGGCGTCGCTGATCCCCGTGTCGTGGGATCTGAATGCCCCCATCAGGGCCGTCATGCGATTGATATCGCTGTCAAATTTATCGCAGACATTTTTGAATGCGCCAACATCCATGGCCCCCACCATTGCGGCCATAGCAGCGGGGTGGTTGCCCGGCCCGCCTTCATCGAGCATTTCCTTAAGCTGGGGCGTCCCCGCAAATTCGGTGGCAAGGAGCTTGAGTTTGTCGGGCGCGGGGTCACAGCCATCGGCGGCCAAAGCGGCCAGCACATCAAGATTGCCATCCGGGGTCGTGGTCACAAATTCCGCAAAATCCGCCGCGTCGGGTAAAAAGGCCCTGAGCACGTCGCTGAGCGGTGGGATGTCGGGCATCGCGCTGGCCATCGCAACAAAGGTTTCGGGATCGGGAAGGGCGTCGATAATGATCAAAAGATCGCCGGGCGCATCCAGCTTGCTGGCAAGATCGGCGCGGTCGGCAACGGTCTTGCCAGAGGCGCTGGCCCCGTCCACGAAGGCTCTGATCTTGGTGTCCAAATTTTTGAGGGTCATAGGGCGATCACCTCTTCCAAAGCACTGCGTGCCTTCTGTTCAAGGGCATCAAGCCGGGATTTTTCTTTAGTGAACAAACTGGCGTCGTCGGGGCGTGCGACGGCATTGATACGTTTTTCGGCGGCGGCCAAGGCGGTGGACAGTTTCGCCAAATCGCGGCCAAGCGCGGCAAGGTCGGAAATCAAGGCCTCTGCCGGGGCAAGATCGGTTTTTACACGCTCAAGCGCATCGGAGACCCGCTTGGTGAAAACCGGAGTCTGGGTGGTGCTCAAGGCGCGGCCGGGGGGGAGGCGATCAGGCCCAGCTCGGCTTCTCCGGCGACGCGTAGTTTTTCGACCACGGTTTCGGTGGCTGTGTTCAGCGCGTCCATGCGCCCCTCGATGTCTTCGACCTCGGTCGCGAGGGTGGGGATTGCTGTCAGGGTCAACGCCATGGTGTCGATTTCGGCTTTGACCGGATCGCGCAAGGGGGCGGGCGTGTCGGCAGGCAGGCTGTGCAAAAGCTTGGTCAGACGGTCGTTCAAGGTGGCAGCAGCATTGCGCGCTTTATTCAGCTTGTCGACAATCTGTGCGGATATCGCATCGGC
>NZ_JBFEKM010000369.1:0-1361 GCF_041552635.1 Sulfitobacter sp. | reverse complement strand
ACGCCACCGGTCCCGGTTTGACCCAGATCGCTGACCTCAACGCGGATCTCGTCCGCACCGTTGAAGTCGGCATCAGGCACATACATCAGCGATCCAAGCGCTTGGTTAACGGCAAGCAGGTCACCCTGCAAGGTCACGCTGCTTTCGCCATTGTTGCCCGCGACCACAAGGCCAGAGATATCGCCAAAGAAATTCAGCGTGCCGTGATCAACCGCGATAACCGCAGACATCTCGTAAGTGGTACCGACCCCGGTCCATTCTGCGTCAAAGAAGGACAGACCCTGAATCTGCACCGCTTCATCCTCGACCACAGTAAAGCTGGTCGGTGCTCCCGGCGCATCAAAGACCGGCGCGTCGTTCACTGCCGCCACGTCGATCACAACGGAGGCGCTGGCGCTTTGCGCGCCACCCGTGCCGCTGTTACCTTGGTCATCGATGCTAATGTTCAGCCTGTCCTCACCGTTGAAGTCCTGATCGCCGGTATAATCCAGCGCAGCAAGGGCCGCGTTGACATCGGCAACCGTGCCGGTAAAGGCCAGCGTGCCGTCGGACCCGTCACCGTCTGTCAGGGTCAGACCTGCTGAGGTTCCAAGGGACAGCGCACCGTGATCAACGCCCAGATCGACCGCAATGTCGCCTGCCCCTGCGTCAGGATCCAGGACCGACAGATCGCTAAAGGATGCCGAGGTGTCTTCGTCCACGATCAACCCACCGGTTTCCGCTGTTGCTGCGACCGAATAGGAAGGATTGCCCCCGGTTTGCGAATTACCGGTAAGGTCCCAACGCAGATACGTATCTGCACCGCCTTGCACCGTGTAGGTCCCCGTAAAGGTGCCACCCGGCAACTGGTTCGAGAACAGACCGTCAAACGGGGCCAGCAAATTACCTTCGCTGTCAGACAGCTTGAAGTAGAAATTCGCCCCGCTGATCGTAAAGGTCACCTGATCACCGGCAGCAAAGCCAGAGATTGCCCGCCCGTCAACCTGACCACCCGGCAACCCGTTGTAGGCTGAATTGAAGCCGCCGTTGCCCGCAGAATTGGGCGCATTGTAGTCTTGGATGGTATTGACTGTCGTCGCCCCAACCGAGGTCGCGCCCAAGACCGTTGGCCCGTCGTTCACGGCCTCGACCGTGACCGTAGACGTTGCAATGGCGCTGTCGGCGTCGCCATCATTGACGGCAAAGCTGATCTCGCGGTCGGTCGTATCCGGATCGTCCGAGCTGTTGGCGTAGGTCACGCCCGTCATTGCCGTTTGATACTGCGCCAGCGTCGCGGTGCCGCTTAGCGTCAGGACACCCGTCAGCGCATCATAGCTGCCGCTGATGCCGTTCTGGTCGATAAAGGACAGGCTGTCCTGCGT
>NZ_JBFEKM010000368.1:0-1377 GCF_041552635.1 Sulfitobacter sp. | reverse complement strand
GTCTGAATAGGAGACTTCGGTGCAAACCGCAGTGAATGAATGTTTCCCGCCACTCGCGAACGCTGCCGCTTCCCGCCCGACCTGCATGTTCTCCCTCGGCGGGAGGGTCACAAGACATGGGTCCGCTCTGGTCTGGGACCGGCCATCCGGTTGGTCGCGCCGAAGCATGCAAGGTCAAGATTTGCGTGCCGCACCGCCGCAAGTCCGGTTTGAGCCCAAGCCTACCAGATTGCCGCAGTATGGCGAACGTCTGGTCATGGTACGAACTTCTAAACCAACAGTAACAAAATCTGAATTTAAGGTGCTAGAGTATAACCATGATTTTTGGTGACATTTCTGGTCAACTTCGCAAATGGCAGGAAGAAGCCCGTGTACGGCGTGCGGCTGATGCTCCCTACCGCGAACGAAGACTCTATCTCGAAATCGTAGAGCGTTGGACAGGCGTTTTTCGTGAAGCAGCTGACGAGGTCGGGACAGGCAGAAGTCCTTGCGACTATGAACCATGGGAGAAAGCGATTGCCGAAGTTGGAACGCGACATGGGTTCGACCCAGACACCTTCATCAGTTCGCGTGCGCTTGCCTTCATTGCAGACGTGTCGATGCCAGCTTGGCCCGAACCCAGGCGCGATCTAATTGAGTTTGCTTTGGTGGTTCTGGAAACCGACGTGATGTTGTTTCGAACCGGCTATGCAAAGCGGCATTTGATCAAGAGACTTCAACAAGCGCCTTTAACGCAACAAGACATTGCTCGGCTGGACGTTATGTTGCGGCGGGCCGTGACCGGCGGTACTGGCCGCGAAGAATACCGTGCTTGGTGCAGGCTTGCCGCTTATTTCGTGGATCAAGGGTATCTGGGTGACCTGCCAGCTTGGTTGTATCCGCAGGCCAAGGGCGCCTACTTAAACTATAGTATGGCTGACGGTCGTTTGGCGCAGAAATTTTCGAATGCAGGATTTTCAGAGGCAGAAATGCGGAAGCTAATTGGTGGTGTCTTTGGCGCGTCCAGCCACGCAGTTTCTTGGCCCAACTTTTCTGAGATCGTAAAAGTTGATGGCAGTTTCAACACTCCTGAACAGCGAGTTAAACGCAACGCATGGCGAATGCTTGACCAAATTATTCGACGCGTCCCCAGTTTGGAAAGAGACATTGCAGTCTTCCCAATGCCTTAGTCTGCATTACAGCCAACCAGCTTCCAAACCCGCCATTCGCGCAACTGCAGCGAAAGAGCGGTTCGTCCCGCATTGCAGACCTTCACCCGCCGAAAATGCTGCAAGATCTACAAATGGCCGGTCTGGTGAAGCTGCACCGCAGCGCTCGTCCACGAGGCGTACGTAAGGTTAGGGCCGTTCAATGCAACGAATATGAGCTCCAAAATTT
>NZ_JBFEKM010000367.1:0-1380 GCF_041552635.1 Sulfitobacter sp. | reverse complement strand
GCGGCCAGCCGCGACATCACAGCGTTAAAACGCTCTGTGTAGGGGCGTGACTGTTCGGCAGCTTCCTGCGCGCGGCGAAGTTTCGCCGCGGCAACCATTTGCATGGCTTTCGTGATCTTGCGGGTGTTCTTCACCGACGCGATCCGGTTTTTTAGGTCCTTGAGGTTTGGCATTTGCCCTCCCTCCCTTAAGCGAAGTCAGCGGCGAAAGATTGGATAGCTGCTTTGATCGAATCTTCCAGCTCACCCTTCACCTTGCGGTCGTTGTTGGTGATGTCAGCCATCAGATCAGCATGCTTGCTGCGCAGATGCGCCAGCAGACCTGCTTCAAAACGGCCAACCTGCTTGACGTCAATCTTGTCAAGGAAGCCGTTTGTACCCGCATAGATCACGCAGACGATTTCTGCGTTGGTCAGCGGCGAATACTGTGGCTGCTTCATCAATTCTGTCAAACGCGCACCACGGTTCAGCAGTTGCTGAGTGGACGCATCAAGGTCTGAACCGAACTGAGCAAAGGCCGCCATTTCGCGGTACTGAGCCAAGGACAATTTAACCGGACCCGCAACCGAGGACATTGCCTTGGTTTGAGCCGAGGAGCCAACGCGCGAAACCGACAAACCGGTGTTCACAGCAGGGCGGATGCCTTGGTAGAACAGTTCGGTTTCAAGGAAGATCTGACCGTCGGTGATCGAAATCACGTTTGTCGGAATAAACGCCGAAACGTCGCCGCCTTGGGTTTCAATGATCGGCAGAGCAGTCAACGAGCCGTTACCAGCCGCATCGCCCAGCTTAGCGGAACGCTCAAGCAACCGGGAGTGAAGATAGAAAACGTCACCTGGGTACGCTTCGCGGCCGGGTGGACGACGCAGCAACAGCGACATCTGACGGTAGGACACAGCCTGCTTGGACAAGTCATCATAGACGATCAAAGCGTGGCGGCCGTTGTCGCGGAAAAATTCCGCCATGGCTGTCGCAGAGTAAGGCGCGAGGTACTGCATTGGTGCAGGTTCGGACGCGGTTGCGGCAACGACGATGGAATATTCAATCGCGCCGGTTTCTTCGAGCTTTTTAACAAGTTGGGCAACAGTCGAACGCTTTTGACCGATCGCAACGTACACGCAGTACATTTTCTTGCTCTCGTCGTCGCCAGCGGCGGTGTTGACTTGCTGTTGGTTCAGGATCGCGTCAAGTGCGACAGCTGTTTTACCAGTCTGACGGTCACCAATGATCAATTCGCGCTGGCCACGGCCAACAGGGATCATCGCGTCAACGGACTTGAGGCCCGTCGCCATTGGTTCGTGAACCGATTTACGTGGGATAATGCCGGGGGCTTTAACATCTGCAAGGCCACGCTCTGTGGATGCGATGGGGCCTTTGCCGT
>NZ_JBFEKM010000366.1:0-1401 GCF_041552635.1 Sulfitobacter sp. | reverse complement strand
CTTGCGTGGTTTCGTTGCACCTGGGTTGTCTGAAAGTTCATGCAGTTTCATGTCGCTTCTCCTTTTGCCGGATGTGACCCCCAGCGACGGGAGCGGTCAAACGCGGCGTTTCATGATTCCTGTGGCACAACGGTGGCCACTGGGGGCGTATAGGTGATGGGGTGTGGGTGGGTCAAGCCTATCAACAGGGCAGAACGATAAAACAAACTTAGAGTGATGCAGCTACTATGCGACCAACTTCACCATGCCAACGCTTGTATGCCTCGTTGATATATCGATTATGATGCGGGTTTTGCAGGCCTTCGTCTAAAAAACGAACCCTACAGCCCTAAGCAGGCAGATCGCTCCGATCCACCTCACTCTACAAGTTGCCGGGTCTAAGCAATCCTCCTCAAGAGTATGAAGGGCAACTTTGCAATCCTGTATAGTGAGCCTCGTATTTTCCAAAACCATCGTATTTATCCAAAGCCAGTTCTGAATACAAAGAGCAAAAAACCTCTCGATCAAGTATCTATCGGGAAACGCTAAACGCCCCGCAGTTGCCTGCGAGGCGCTCAATTCAAGGTAGGTTGGTAGGGTGGGTGAACCCCACCACCACCTCAGCCCTTTTCTTCGACGATCTCAACCATGTGAGAGATCTTGCGGATCATGCCGCGGACGGAAGGTGTGTCTTCCAACTCGCGAACACGGTGCATTTTGTTCAGACCCAGACCGATCAGCGTAGCGCGCTGGTCAGCGGGGCGGCGGATTGGCGAACCAATCTGCTTGATTACAATAGTCTTGGCCATGCTTATGCCTCCTCAGCGACTTGTGCGGACGATTCAACATGGTCCTCACGCTTTGGCAGGATGTCCGCCACCTTTTTGCCGCGACGCTGTGCGACCGAGCGAGGCGAAGATTCTTTACGCAGACCGTCCATAGTAGCGCGGATCATGTTGTAAGGGTTCTGCGAACCGATGGACTTGGACACAACGTCCTTGATGCCCAGCATTTCGAAAACGGCACGCATTGGACCACCGGCGATGATACCGGTACCTTCTGGTGCTGTCCGCATAACCACTTTACCGGCGCCGTGACGGCCTTCCATATCGTGATGCAGTGTGCGGCCTTCGCGCAGCTGAACGCGGATCATCTGGCGCTTGGCTTGCTCTGTGGCTTTACGAATGGCTTCAGGAACCTCTTTCGCTTTACCTTTACCAAAGCCGACGCGGCCCTTTTGGTCGCCAACAACTACAAGTGCGGCGAAGCCAAAGCGCTTACCACCTTTAACAGTCTTGGAAACGCGGTTGATCGCCACTAGGCGGTCGGCGAATTCTGGAGTCTCTTCGCGCTGGTTGCGGCGATTGCCACCCCGGTTGTCATCTCTTGCCATGCGGCATCATCCTTTTGGTACGGCGCAAG
>NZ_JBFEKM010000365.1:0-1411 GCF_041552635.1 Sulfitobacter sp. | reverse complement strand
CCGGCGTTTTATGCGGTCTTTGCTGCGGAGGAGTGGCAGAGTGGTCGAATGCACCGGTCTTGAAAACCGGCGTGCGTGAGAGCGTACCGTGGGTTCGAATCCCACCTCCTCCGCCACCACCTCATTTTTATCGTTTTGATTGGGTCGCCTTAGGTGGATTTTTTATAGTATTCATAGTGGCTTAACGCAAAGTGTCAGTTGCCTTGAGTTTCTTTCGATAGTGTCTATATTCGTTCCTTGAGTGGTATGGAACGTGGTATTTTGAAATGGCCCTATCTGGTAAGCTGACAAAGAAACTCGTCGAGAATCTTGGCGCGGGACGGCATGGCGATGGAAACGGCCTTTATCTGGTGGTTGATCCATCCGGCGCGCGGCGTTGGATCGTGCGCGTGGTGGTCAAAGGACAGAAGAACAAGCAAGGGGCACCCCTGCGCACGGACTTTGGCCTTGGTGGCGCGGATATTGTCACAATCAACCAAGCGCGCGAACGGGCGCTCGAATATCGGCGCATGGCCAAGCAAGGGCTAAACCCGCGTTTCAATGCCCGCCAAGAGGTGCCAACCTTTGAAGAGGTGGCACAACAGGTCCATATCGACCGGATGCCGACTTGGAAGAACGCCAAGCATGGCCAGCAGTGGATCAACACCCTGCGCGATTACGCCTTTCCCAAGATCGGGCGGATGCCGATTGATAGCATTGATCAGCCCGAGGTTATGATGTGCCTTGCGCCGATTTGGACGGAAAAGCACGAAACGGCGAAGCGGCTGGCCCAGCGAATCAAGACGGTGCTGGACGTGGCGCGCTCAAAAGGCTTCCGGTCCGGGGAAAACCCTGTCACGGCGATCAAGGAATTGGGCGCTCTGCCCAAGGTCAAAGCCAAGGTGAAACATCACAAGGCGATGGGCTGGAAAGACGTACCTGCCTTCTACGCTGACTTGAAAACGCGTAATGCGATGGCGGCAAAGGCGCTGATGTTCACTTGCCTGACGGGTTCACGAACAAGCGAAGTGCTGGGCCTGCGATGGGAAGAGATCGACTTTGATGCGCGTCTGTGGACGTGTCCGGCGGAACGGATGAAGAGCGGCGAAATTCACCGTGTACCGCTTACAGATGAAATGCTGGAGATCATTGAGCCATTGCGGGCAATGGAGTCCGACTATGTGTTTGAGGGGCAAAAGCGGCACAAGCCGTTGTCAAACATGTCGATGCTGATGCTTTTGCGCCGTATGCAGGTCGAAGGGGTCACGGTGCATGGGTTCCGGTCAACCTTCCGCGATTGGGCGTCTGAGGTGGCAAACGTGCCGCGTGAAGTTGCTGAAATGAGCTTGGCGCACCGGGTCGGGTCGGAAGTTGAGAGAGCTTATGCAAGGTCTGATCTGTTGGACAAGCGGCGGGGGCTTATAGAACGTTG
>NZ_JBFEKM010000364.1:0-1423 GCF_041552635.1 Sulfitobacter sp. | reverse complement strand
TCATTCACTCCTGTTATAGTTATTGTAATGGTATGTTCTGTACCGTCTAAACTGAAAACCTTAAAGGTCTCTACTTTAGTTTCTCCCTCAGATAAATACTGCACATCGCCATTTGGAACTGTATAAGTCCATTCTCCTGCTGCATCGATAGTCAAGCTTCCAAGTGCATCTGCACTGGCAACTATTCCGGTAGTTTGGAAAGAAGCTTCTCCAGAATCTGCATCGCTAATTGTAAGGGTACCATTATCGGTTAAGATAGGATCAGAAGAATCTTCTTCAACAGCACCATTATCATCTCCTGCAATAACAGCTGCATCGTTTACTGGTGTAACTTCAATGTTTTGATTAGCGGTATCCGTTGCTGTTCCATCTGTAATTACATAAGCAAACCTCTCTGTTCCATTATAATCAACATCGGGTGTGAATGTTATTATATCACTTGCATCGATGTAAACCTTCCCATTTGGCGTTATGATCTCTTGTAATCCACCTGTCAATTGCACTCCATTGATGGAAACAATACTTAATACGTCGTCAACATCCGAATCTGTATCTAAATCTAAAGGGGTTAGGGTTACTGTACCTTCCTCTTTTATAACATAGTTATCTGATACCGCTACTGGCACGTCATTTACTGAAGTGATTTCTATACTAACCACTGCTGTCTCACCTTCTAATCCATGGTTATCTGTAGCTGTATAGATAAAGCTGGTGTTTCCATAATAATTTAAATTTGGACTGAAAATCAGTTTATCTGCATCGGCAAAATCTATTTGCTGATCAAGGACAACCGGATTGCTGTTTAGATACAGTACACCCTTTATAGGAAGAGACTTAACGGTGAATATTTCAATCGTTCCATCTACATCGATTCCACTTAATGTTATTTCCAAATCTGTATCTTCCGGACCACTAACATTTACATCATCAGCAACCGGCGCATCGTTTAAGGCCGTAACAGTAATACCTACTACAGCTATTTCACTCTCCAATCCTTCATTATCTACTGCTGTATAGTCGAAGTTTGTTACACCATAATAATTTAATGTAGGACTAAAAATTAACTTGTCTGCATCTGCTAATTGGATAACCTGACCAGCAATCACTGGAACAGTATTCAATCTCAATATTCCATTAGCTGGAAGTGTTTTAACAATAAAGCTTTCCACAATTCCATCAACATCACTACCACTTAAGGTCATCGATATATTAGTGTCTTCAGGACCGCTAACACTCACAGCATAAGCTACCGGTGCATCGTTCACCGCAGTGATCGTTACCGCTACAGTAGCTTCATTCGATACTTCTCCGTCTGCATCTTTTACAGTATAGGTGAAACTATCGCTTGTGGTATCGGTTCCATCATGAACATAACTAAAGGTTCCATCTGTAGCTATAGTTACCGTTCCATTGGTTGGTCCTG
>NZ_JBFEKM010000363.1:0-1429 GCF_041552635.1 Sulfitobacter sp. | reverse complement strand
TCCATTCTCAATGATATCCATGCTAACTTTATCGACCATGTCAAAACGCGACGGGGCGATAAATTGGCGGCGGATGTCGATTTGTTTACCGGGGAAATCTGGCTGGCCAAACGCGCAACAGAACTGGGTTTGATCGACGGCATTGGCCATCTGCGGCCATTCCTGAAAGAGCGCTTTGGCGATAAGGTAAAGTTCGCTCGGTACGGCAGCAAAAAAGGTTTGCTATCGCGCTTTGGTGCCCAAATCATCGGCGATGCGGTGGACAGCATCGAAGAGCGTTCTGCATACGCTCAGTTTGGCCTATAGCTCATGGTTCTCAAGGTTGTTTTACTGTTTTTGGTCGCCATGGGTACGCTTGCGTGGTTTGGTAAAATGCACTGGCTGGGCGGGAAAACGCTAAGTCAGAAAAAATGCACTTCCTGCGGACGATTCCGCATCGGCAAAGGCCCCTGCGGCTGCGGGGGTAAGCGCGGATGATTATGCCTTGGGTTCTTAGCGTTCTTGGCTTGGTCATCTTGCTTCTGGCGGGTGATGCTTTGGTCAAAGGGGCGGTGAACCTGTCCCTGCGCCTTGGTGTTCCTGCGCTGATTGTCAGTTTGACCATCGTGGCTTTCGGGACGTCTGCGCCGGAATTGCTTATTTCAATCAAGGCGCTACTCGAGGGGGTGCCGGGTCTTGCCCTAGGGAACGTCGTTGGGTCGAACACTGCTAACATCTTGATGGTGTTGGGCGTTCCGGCGCTGCTTGCGACAATGCATACGTCTGAATGCCGTACCCACAAGACCTATAACATGATGATTGCGGCGACGGTTCTGTTCATTCTTTTAGCCCTGCGCGGGGTCTATGATTTCTGGTCTGGCCTGATCCTTTTGAGCGGTCTTGCCTATGTGCTGTTCGACGCGTTTCGCGACACTCAAAAGCATCGTGAATGCGCCAAAGGTGCCGCGACGGACGACCTGGAGGAGCCCGAAGGGGCGGATCCGGACATGCCCAGTTGGCGCATTGGCCTGTTTTTGGTGCTGGGCCTGATCGGTTTGCCGCTTGGGGCCAGTCTGCTTGTAGATAATGCGTCGATCATCGCGCGCGCCTATGGGGTAAGCGATACGGTGATTGGCTTGACGCTGGTGGCCATCGGCACCTCGTTGCCAGAACTGGCGACAACTGTGATGGCCGCCTTGCGACGTCAAGCGGATGTTGCGTTGGGCAATGTGATCGGGTCCAATATTTTTAACCTGTTGGGCATTATTGGTGTGGCCAGTTTGGTTGGACCAATTGATGTCGATCCGGAATTCCTGCGGTTTGACTTTTGGGTCATGCTGGGCGCATCGCTGTTACTGATCCCGTTCGTTTATTTGGGTCGGGACATCACGCGGCTCTGGGGTGTTTTGCTTTGCGCGATCTACGCGCTCTACCTGACTATCGTTTTGAT
>NZ_JBFEKM010000362.1:0-1432 GCF_041552635.1 Sulfitobacter sp. | reverse complement strand
GGTCATATGTGAGGCGGCATCTACCATTCCCCATGAATACCACATATCCGTTTCATCTACTAATTTAGAAACTGGATGTTCTTTTAAACGTTCATCCCTAGGGGTATCATAACTAATTATTCTTGCCATTCCTCCCATCATGTGGTACAGGATGTGGCAGTGGAAAAACCAATCCCCATATTCATCTCCATAAAATTCTATGGTGATCTCCTTCATAGGAGGCACATTCACAGTATGCTTTAAAGGGGAGTATTCTCCATTTTCATTAATAACCCTAAAGAAGTGCCCGTGTAAATGCATTGGGTGATGCATCATGGTTAGGTTATTCAAAGTAATACGTGTAACCTGCCCGCCCTTGATTTTTATCTTATCTGTTTCCGAAAGCGGCACCCCGTTCATACTCCAAATATATCTGTTCATATTTCCCGTAAGATTTAATAGGATCTCATTTACAGGAACATCTTTATCATAAGTGGTTTTTTCAGGAGACTTTAGGTAATCGTAATTATATTCAGAAAACATATCCATTCCTTGCATATCATCCATCTTCTTATCACCACTCATTTCCATTTTTGATGGTTTTTCCTTGTCCATCTGAGAATGGTCCATCATCGTTGAATCCTTCTTCATTTCCATTTTGGAGTGATCCATCTTAGAATGGTCCATCATCGTTGAATCCTTCTTCATTTCCATTTTGGAGTTATCCATCTTAGAGTGATCCATCTTTGAATGATCCATTTCATTCATGGATTTAGGGATAGTTGGTAATTCATCATGTTTTGTATTATGCTGAACGGTATCTTTCACTTTGTTATGTTGAAGAGCAGGTTTCACTGCGTCCATGTGTAAACTATCATTCATTTTCTCCATATCCATTTTAGAATGATTCATCTTAGAATGATCCATTTCATTCATGGACTTAGGGATACCTGGTAATTCATCATGCTTTGTATTATGCTGAACGGTATCTTTTACTTTGTTATGTTGAAGAGCAGGTTTCACTGCGTCCATGTGTAAAGTATCATTCATATTCCGCATAGGCTCTTTTGAATGATCCATTCCATTCATCTTCATTCCCTCCATATTATTATGACCCTGCATCGAACTCATTTCATCCATTTGCATCCCGTATTTCTCTTTCATCTCATATCGCTCATCTTTACCCGGATTAGACTTTAAAGCAGGAGCACCCATTTTCATTTTCATCTTTGCCATTTTTTGCATCATAGCAATTTTATCCGGCCGTGGAACATCTAGAGCTTCTAAAACTTCTCCCGTTCCCAGAAAGGCCGATGCCGTTCCAGATCCATCTTGTGCGGTAATTCTAAATTCGATCTTTCCATTTTGTGGGATCTCAACTATAAAATCGTAGGTTTCTGCAACCCCAATAAATGTTTTGTTCTTTTTAACCGGCACAACATCTAATCCATCT
>NZ_JBFEKM010000361.1:0-1433 GCF_041552635.1 Sulfitobacter sp. | reverse complement strand
GGCGATTTGGACGCACCCGAAGTTGCGGACGCGGCAGATGATCTTGACAATATTCTAGGTGGCTTGGACGCGGCGGAGGAGGCTAGCGACGAGAGTTCTTTGGATGATATCCTAGGCGATCTGGATACGCCTGAAGTTGCGGAAGCGGCTGATGATCTTGACGACATTCTCGGCGGGCTGGACGTGGCAGAGGAGGCCAGCGACGAGAGTTCTCTGGATGATATCCTAGGCGATCTGGATACGCCTGAAGTTGCGGAAGCGTCGGATGATCTTGACGACATTCTAGGTGGCTTGGACGCGGCGGAGGAGGCCAGCGACGAGAGTTCTCTGGATGATATCCTGGGCGATTTGGACGCACCCGAAGTTGCGGACGCGGCAGATGATCTTGACGATATTCTAGGTGGTTTGGACGTTGCGGAAGAACCTGCTGCAGTAGACGAACTTGATGATCTTCTGGCGGGGCTTGGCGATGACACCCCCGAAGGTGATACTCCCGCAAAAGAGACCGATGATCTGGATGCGCTTTTGGGCGGGCTTGACGAAGGGTCAGATCAGGGCGGCGACGGATTGGACGATATGTTGGCCGGTCTGGACACACCTGCATCGGCAAATGTCGTTGAAAGCAAAGAGGAGCAACCTGTTGTGTCTCATGAATCGCGACAATCCCCTTTCGGACTGATCTCGGAGCCGCGCCCCGAAAGGGCGAGCCTGAATCGCAAGAAATTCCGTATGGCCGTCTTTGGTGATTTCACAGGCCGCGCGGCAAAAGGGCAGATGGAGACTGGCGACGCTTTGGCGGCCCGCGCGCCCATTGCGCTGGATGTCGATACCATTGACGAGATCATCGAAGGTTTTGGCACGACGCTTAACCTCAAGATCGGCAAAGACGGCAGCGGCGTCGAGGTCAAGTTGAAGGAATTTGACGACCTGCATCCGGATGAACTTTATGACAATCTGGGTATTTTCGATGAAATCTCGGGTCTGCGTAAGCAACTGGCTGTGGGGTCCATGGCGGACCGGACGATTGCGCAATTGCAAACATGGTCTGAAACCCATGCAACACCAATCAAGCTGCCAAAGCGCTCTGCAAGCACATCAGTGCCTGTAAATCTGAAACTCAGCGATTTTCAGGCCCTGATCGGGGATACCGGTGGATCACTGACCCCGTCAGGCCCTGCCGATGATCTGATTGCTCAGGTTGTGGGGCCGCACATTGTCAAAGCCCCTGACGCGGGTGCCGCCGAGATGACAAAGGCCGTTGACGAGGCGTTGAGTTCGGCCATGCGGCTGGTGCTACATCATCCGGATTTTCAGGCAATCGAAGCGCAATGGCGGTCGTTGGACATGCTTGCGCGCCGCATTGAAACCGACAGCACGCTTGAGATCATCTTGTATGATGTGTCCGCCGAAGAATTGGCCGCCGATCTGGCCGC
>NZ_JBFEKM010000360.1:0-1437 GCF_041552635.1 Sulfitobacter sp. | reverse complement strand
TCGGGCATCAAGCATCCTTTCGGTTGCGCGCCAAAAGCGCACGGGCGCGGCGCAGGCGGATTTCAGTTCCGGTCCGGTACAATACAAGCGCCACAAACAGCAGGCCAAACCCGATCATGCTGATCAATAGCGGATACCAGAACACATCCGCCACGGTGCGCCCGCCTGTCGCCACGGGAACAGATGTACCTTGATGCAGGCCTTGGTTCCAGAAATTCACGGCATAGCGCGAGAGGATCGCAAAGACCGATCCGACAAGGCACAAGACCGACGTCAGGTCAGCCGCTGTATCGGGGTCTTCGACGGCTTCCCACAGGGCAATGTAGCCCAGATAGAACAAGAACAGGATCAGAAATGATGTCAGACGCGGGTCCCAAGCCCACCATGTCCCCCACATGGGTTGCCCCCAAATTGCACCTGTCACCAGCGCGATCACAGTCATGGTGATCCCTACGGGGGCCGCTGCTTTGGCAGCCAATGCGCTGACGTGGTGCCGACGGACCAGCCAGATCAACGAGGTCACAAGCATCATGAACCACGCGTTGATGGCCATCAGGGCTGCAGGTACGTGAAGATAGATGATCTTGACCGTGGACCCTTGGCGGTAGTCATCCGGCGTGGCGAAAAAACCCCACGCCAGCCCAACAACAACGCAAACTGCGGCCGCAGCCCACACAAAGGGTTGCACCCGGGCCGAGAGGCCCAGAAATTTCACCGGATTTGCATATTCCCACAAAGACATGATTGGTATCTAACGCTCCGTTACTGGTCACTCAATGGGCAAAACGCCCCGTTCATTGCCGCGGTCACCGCAATGTCATCCGAAGCACTGCCGCCGAGGCAAAAGGCATCAGCGCGATGGTGCCCAAGGTGATGCCGGCAAGCAGCGCCAAAGGGGTGGTGGGATCAAGCCCGATCGCCCCACGCCGCGCGGCTTCGGCCCCGAAGATAAGCGTCGGTACGTAGAGCGGCAAGACCAGCAGCGACATCAACAACCCGCCGCGTTTGATCCCGACGGTCAGCGCCGCCCCGAATGTACCGATCACCGACAGCGCAGGCGTGCCCAGCAACAGCGACGCGATCAGCCAGACAAAACCGGACGGCACAAGATTCAGCATCACCCCCAGAACCGGCGCGGCCAGCACCAAAGGCAGGCCCGTGGTCAACCAATGCGACAGGGCCTTGATGCTAAGAGCGGCCTCAAGCGGCAGGGGAGCAGTAGCCAGCAGGTCAAGGGTACCATCCTCGAAATCCAGCGCCAGCAGGCGATCCAGCGACAGCAGGCAGGCAAGCAATGCGCCCAGCCACAACACCCCCGGCGCGATGGTGGACAGCAATTCCGATTGCGGCCCCACGCTGAACGGGACCAGCACCGTCACGATCAAAAAGAACGCCAGCCCAAGGCCAAAGCCCCCGCCAGCCCGAAAGGCCAGCATC
>NZ_JBFEKM010000359.1:0-1441 GCF_041552635.1 Sulfitobacter sp. | reverse complement strand
TCGGCATCCCAGCTTCTTGCTCTTTGATCATCCCAATAATCTGGGCTTCGCTAAATCGGCTCTTTCGCATCTGTTTGCTCCTTCGAAAGGTTGAGCAAACTCTACATCAAAGTGACGGGAAACTTCGGGGGGCAGGTCAATTGGATTGCGCGAATAGGCCGCCACACTTGCATCTACCGCGCCTTCCATCTTTGTGATGGCGGCTTGAATGCTTCCAGGTTGATTGGGACTGAATTCAACAGTCGTCAAACTGCCGTCGAGGCGCGCAAGCGCCTTTTGTGCCTGATCAAGTTCTTTAAGGAGTTTGTCCAACCCCTGCATTCCCACCTCCTGCACACCGCCTCCTGCCACGCGGCGGGGCTGGATCGTCCGTCCCGGTTTGTCTGCTCGCGGCGTGTGATCGTCAGCATCAACCACCCCGGGTTTGAGGGCGGCGAGGAGTGCGGCACCCTGATTGGCCGGCTTGATGCGCCGCTGGTGGACCGCATGAACGATGTGCGCGCCCGCTTGCAGGCCGAGGCAGACATCAAGGCCGAGGCCCGGCGGGAGCGTCGGGAGGAACAGGCGCGCTGGCAACGCGAAGAGCGCGGTTTCCTGGAGCGGAACCGCGCATCTCGCGCAGCCAACACCCCCAAACGCAAAGGAGGTCTCGTATGACCCACCAACTTCTGCCCATCACATATGACAATATCGAAGCCATCGCTGCGGCAGCCTTCGCTAAATCCCGTGACTGCATCACGGCGATCCGGATCGACGTGTTGCACAACATTCAACCGCTGAAACGGCTTGGGTTTGAACGTCTGATCAAGATCATCGAAGCCCGCCAGATCTTCAAGCCAGAGATCCTGGAGGAACTGGACGTGCAGATGGATTTTCTCACCCGGGAGATCGACAAGGGCACGACCGTTCATCAACACCGCGACTATGATGAGTGCAACGTTTCGGCGCCTGCCTGCTGGCAAGAGACGCAAACGACCGAGCGTGCGGATGAGCTGGGCCGGGCGATGATCATGTTCTTCGAGCTCTACGAGACCCTGCAAGCCGTGCACGACCTGATGCACGCGCAGGAGGCTTTGGACGCGTTGCGCCAGAGCCTCTGATTTTCAGAGGCACGCGGGCTTAGACACCCCGCGTCAGGCGCGCTGGCGCCCCTTCTGCTGCTACAGATGCCGGCGCGCCACATAATGAACGAGAAGAAATGTGTAGCAAATTGTGTAGCAGCTCGACGCGGTCGGGCGTGCTTGGATAAAGATAATATGTTGTTTTAGAAAAATAAAACCTGAATACGATGCAGGTTTTATGGCGGAGAGACAGGGATTCGAACCCTGGGAACCCTTTAGAGGCTCAACGGTTTTCGAAACCGTCCCGTTCGACCACTCCGGCACCTCTCCGCATCGGTGTGGTGCGCCCGTTTAGTATTGATTGATCAGGCTGACAAGGG
>NZ_JBFEKM010000358.1:0-1444 GCF_041552635.1 Sulfitobacter sp. | reverse complement strand
GGTGCCCGCCTCGTTGGCAAGGGCCAGATAGCGCTCCAACCGGGCCGGATTGAAATCATCGTTGCACGACGTCACGATCAACAGCGTATCGACATTTGCCGCAATCAACTGCGGCTCTCGCGCGCCGACGGTTTGACGTTCGAGCAAGGATTGCCGGTCAAGACGCCGGATCAGGCTATGATCTTGCGGATCGGCCAACACCCAATCTCCGACGGCAAATTCGGCGGTATTGCTGCGCGCAGGCAGACGCAGTTTAACGGGACCATCCTGTGAAATGGCGCTCATGCGCGCGCGATGTACGGTGGCCACCCGCAACTTTAAACACCCCGTTTCATCCGCCGCAATCTGGTCATCAAAAAAGGGCGACCAACCAAGGGCCGCCAAGGACAATGGCGCGGGGGGTGTTTTGTTATTCACAGCACTCTGAATGAGGGTGCCGCCCCGATGATGCAAGTCTTTCTGTTCAGATTGCCGTTTTTTCAGGTCGTCGAGGACCCAAGTACCGGATTATCCCTCCGCAGCCCAAGCATGGCCATGAAACAGGTTAGATCGCAGCGCTGTGGGCAGTTTTTGTAGATTTGAAAAGATCAAGCTTCCCAGCAATGATCCTGACCAGCGGTTCAAACTTGGGGTCGAGCGTCAAAATTCCGTCCCGGTATTTGAGCGCCTGAGGAAAGCTGGCGGCAACATTACTAAGGGTGCGGGCGATGGCGCAGCTTTCGGTCGGGAACTGTGCGCGCAGATCCACCGTGTTGATTTCAAACCGGCACATCAGCTGTTCAATGGCACGCGCCACCCAAAGATCGGTCTGGGTCATCACATGGCCTTTGTCGGCGGCCAAGCCCCCTGCCCCGATCGCCGACGTATATTGTGCCGTAGACGGAAAGTTCTGGCTGTAGCCTTGCGGGAATTTCGAAATGGCGGACGCGCCCATCCCGATCAACACCTCGGCAGTATCATCGGTATAGCCCTGAAAATTGCGCCGCAGATGCCCGTTGGCCAAGGCGATGGCCAGCCCGTCATCGGGTCGGGCGAAATGATCAATGCCGATGGGTACGAAACCGTCGAGTATCAACATCTCGCGGGCCTGTTCCGCCAGTTGAAATCTTGTTTGCGGTGATGGCAGCGCGGCGCTGTCGATCATCACCTGACGCTTGGACATCCACGGCACATGGGCATAGCCATAAAGCGCCAAACGGTCCGGTTGCAGGGCCATGACCTGCTCAAGCGATGCGCTAAGGCTGGGGCCGGTCTGATGTGGCAAGCCGTACAGCAAGTCCATGTTCAGACTTCGCAGGTTGGCCGCACGCAGATAGGAGACGGTCGCGTGGGTCTGTGCAAAGGATTGCTGACGCCCGATTGCATTTTGGACCCGTGGGTCAAAATCCTGCACACCGATGCTTGCACGGTTCATGCCATATGAAATCAACGTATCCAGCAAGGG
>NZ_JBFEKM010000357.1:0-1456 GCF_041552635.1 Sulfitobacter sp. | reverse complement strand
TCCGACGCGGTGAGCCGGATGCAAGAATACCCCGAGCGTGTGTTGCTGCCGGGGATCGCGATTTCGTTGACGGTGTTGAGCGTGAATTATCTGGGTGATGGTTTGCGCGATGCGTTGGATCCACGGTTGCGGGGACGGTAATCCAACCAGGCTTTGGTCTTTGCGGGTTATGTCGGACTTGAGTATTTGAAAAAGGGTTAAGGGGGGCCACTTGGTCTCCCTTTTTTGCTTTTGCGAATTCATCAAATAAGAACGCAGTTTGGTCCGGGCAAGGCCATTCGGAAACCTGGAACGAGTCCCCGGATGATTGGTGAACACCAAACCCAAGTCGCGCGCCGTTTTGGAATATTTTCCCTCAGGTGATGCGGTTCAGGCGCACTGATCCACTTGATATCAGATATTTTCCGCGTCATTGGGAAAATATTCTGAATATTAAAGGATCAGAGCGATGTTTGAGTCATTCGGTTTTGAAAACACCACGCCGCAGCAGGCATCTGTTCTGTTTGCCATTCTTGTCGGCATCTTATTTGGCCTTTTGGGACAAGTGACAAAGTTCTGCTTTCGAAGATCCCTGATCGGTGATGATCGCCGTCTGGCGGCCGGGGTGTGGTTGATGGCCCTCGCTTTTGCCGTGCTCGGCACACAAATTGCTGTGGCTTTCGAACTCATCAGCTTTGCCGATCATCGTTTCATGATTTCTGACCTACCGATTGCCGCAATTGCCTTTGGCGGATTGCTGTTTGGCGCAGGTATGGTGTTGACGCGCGGCTGTGTTTCACGGCTGACCATTTTGGCGGGGTCGGGAAACCTGCGCGCTGCCCTGGTCATTGTTGTTTTCGCGATCGTAGCCCATGCGACGCTCAAGGGGGTCCTCGCACCTTTGCGCGTCGCGTTGGGCAGCCTGACCGTCGATGTGGGCAACGCCATCAGTCTGGCAAACCTGCCCGGCGGTGCTTTGGTATGGTCAGGTCTGATAGTTCTGGGCGCGCTGGCCATTGCGCTGCGGTCGGGCAATGGCGTTGGCGCGCTGGTCATGGGGGCCGCGATTGGCCTGCTGGTGCCGCTGGCCTGGGTCGGCACCGGGTTCATCTTGTTCGATGAATTCGACCCCATCGCGATGGAGAGCTTGTCCTTCACCTCCCCCGCAGCCGAAGGGTTGTTCTGGGTCGTGGCGAGCAGTTCGATCCCTGCCGGATTTGGCGTCGGCCTGTTCGGTGGCGTTCTGATCGGTGCGTTGATTGCCAGCGTCACCTTTGGCGGATTTGGCTGGCAAAGTTTTGAGACCCCTGCCCAAACCGGCCGCTATATTGCCGGGGCGGCGTTGATGGGCGTTGGCGGTGTTCTGGCCGGTGGCTGCACGTTGGGGGCCGGTCTGTCGGGTGTTCCGACCCTGTCGCTGGCAGCAATCCTTGCGATCGTGATGATCGGTGTGGGTGTTTTGGCGACACATGCCGTA
>NZ_JBFEKM010000356.1:0-1468 GCF_041552635.1 Sulfitobacter sp. | reverse complement strand
GGCTCGGCCCTATCGGGGGGGCAGCGTCAGCGTATTGGACTTGCTCGGGCTCTTTACCGTACTCCCACCGTCATTATTCTGGACGAGGCAACATCGGCGTTGGACCTCAACACGCAGACCAAGATGTTGCAGGCGTTGTCTGACCTTCCACAGAATCCGACGGTTATTTCAGTGACCCATCAACTCGAACCCCTAGAATATGCCGATCGGTTGATCCTTCTGGAAAACGGGCGGATCTCGGCAGATGGCACGGTTGAAGATGTGTGGCGCTCCGAAGCATTTCACCGCATCACCCGCACCGGCGGCATTGACGGGGCCACATGAGGATTCATTCTTGATGTCTCTCCAGCCTAAAATTCGTGTAGCCTTTGGATCTGTCCCCAAGGATGCAGGGACCTTCACCTTCTACAGAAACCTGCGCCCTGCCCTGCTGGGCCACGGGATCGACCTGCGCTGTGTCAGCCTGGGCAGGGATGATGCCCATCTTTCCGAAGCTGATTATGTTGACGAGGGATGCCATCTTCTGGTTCCGCGCAGTTCCAGCCTGAAAAAGCAGGCACGTACTTTCACCGATTGGTGTGAGGCCGAACGCATAGATATCGTCATGGGCATCAACTCCGCCGGAATTTTGTCGGCGCTGCCGCATTTGCCAAGCCGTGTCCGGATCATGTCACGCTGTGCCAATGCCTTCGACCATGGGTACCGCATCACGATGTCAGGGCGCGAACGTCTGATGCGGATTATCGCTCTCAGCCCTCGGCTGCGCGACGACTTGGTCGCTGATTATGGCGCTGACCCGGATCGCATCGAGCTTATTCCAAACGGCATTGACCCGGTCAGGTTTGACGTTGCGGCAGCCCTCCCCCGTGGCCAAGGAGAGAAGCTTGAATTGGGCTTTCTCGGGCGGCTTGAGCATGGGCAGAAAGGTGTATTGCACCTGCCGGCAATCGTTGATGCGTTACACGCCCGCGAGGTACACTTCCGGCTGCGCATCGCGGGAAAAGGCCGGGACGGCGACCAACTGCACCATGCACTCGCCGCGCACGAAGCTGCGGGTCGAGTGGAGTTTCTTGGCGCGATTGGCCCTGACCAGATTCCTAATTTCTTAGCAGAGACAGATGTTTTTGTTTTCACCTCACGCTTTGAAGGCATGCCCAATGCACTGCTTGAAGCGATGATGGCAGGGTGTGTCCCGGTCTGTTTCAACATCAAGGGCATCACCGATTTCATGATCGAACCCGGGCTGACCGGCTCTCTCCACGACCAAGGGGATGCCGAGAAACTGGCAGACACGATCGCCGATTTGGCCCAAAACCGCGCCAAGCTACAGGCACAACACGAACGCGGTGCCCAGCAGGCCCGCGCGCGGTTCAGCAATGCCAAAGCTGCCAAAGCCTATGCGGCGCTTTTCCAAGCACTCATGCAGGAAACGCCGCCCGCTGTCGAACCCCGCCCTTGGCGCGATTTC
>NZ_JBFEKM010000355.1:0-1486 GCF_041552635.1 Sulfitobacter sp. | reverse complement strand
ATCAATGACTTTGACGGGATAGGCAGGGAAATCTTTGGTGGTTTTCGCCTTGTTAGAGACCCATTTACACCCATCAGCCCCAAGCGTGACGATAATATCATCAATCGGCAGGCAGTCCAAAGGTTGGTCAAGCGCCTTGACCAGTTCTGCCGCTTCACCTTCGTTCAACACCAGCAGATCAACGTGGTCCATAACGTCTGCGACAACTTCCGCCTCGAACGGGGCGGCGGCATAGGCCACACGCATCCCCAATGTCTTGGCGGTGGGGGCAGCGAATTCCTGACCCAAAGTTTCGTTCTGCATCAGCAAAAAATCACCCGGAGATGCCTCGGACAAGGCGGCCCCGATCATGCGGTCATTCACTTCGTGATTGGCCCCGGCGTATAGCACAATCGAATTTTCACCGTCTTGGGCCACGCAAATATTAGCATGGCCGGTCGGCGTGTTGATCATGGTGATGTGCTGGGTTTCAACCCCGTATTCCAGCAGCCGTTCCACCGCCCATTTGCCATCTGGCCCCACCGCGCCAATATGCATCACGCGGGTACCAGCGCGGGCGGCAGCGACTGACATGTTCGCGCCCTTGCCGCCCAAACCCTGACGAAAATCCTCGGCTACAATCGTTTCGCCCGGGGCAGGCAGATGACGCAGATAATAGAAATTATCCGCGTTGATAGAGCCGAGGTTCCAGATCATTCGCCGACCTTGCAAGCCGCAAGAATGGCCATGTTCAGGATGTCGTTGGCGGTGGATGTGGTCGAACAAATCTGGATAGATTTATCCAAACCGGTCAAAATCGGCCCGATCACTGTGGCACCCGCCATTTCCTGCATCAGCTTGACGGAAATGCTGGCCGAATGACGCGCGGGGACCACCAGAATATTGGCCGGTCCGGTCAACCGCGAGAATGGATAGTTCTTTTGGCTTTCGGCGTTCAGCGCGACATCGACGGTCATTTCACCCTCGTATTCAAAATTCACACCGCGACGATCCAGCACATCGGGGGCATGCTGCATCTTCTCGGCACGTTCGGATACAGGGTATCCAAAGGTGGAAAAGCTGACAAACGCGACCCGGGGTTCAAGACCAAGATGGCGCGCGACCTTGGCGCCGCTTTCGGCGATGTTGGCCAGATCTTCTTCGTCAGGCCATTCATGCACCAGCGTATCACCGATGAACACGATCCGACCCTTGTGAAGCAAAGCAGTGATGCCCACGGCACCATGTTCTGCATTGGCGTCGAAAACATGGTTAAGGCGTTCAAGAACATGCGCCGACTTACGGGTCGCGCCTGTCACCAGACCATCACCATGCCCATGCGCCAACATCAGCGCAGCAAAGACGTGACGATCCCGCGCGGCAAGACGATGAATGTCTTTGCGATCGAAACCCTTGCGCTGCAACCGGTCATAAAGAAAGCTTTTATAAGTCTCTAAATGGGTTGTATTGGCAGCATTGATCACCTCAAGCTCGCGATAGGCATCTT
>NZ_JBFEKM010000354.1:0-1515 GCF_041552635.1 Sulfitobacter sp. | reverse complement strand
TCGATTTACACAATAACGCCAAAATAGCAGCCTATAGGTTCGGGCCGAAAACCATGAGGGCGGCGCTCTTCAAGCGGTTGAAAGATACCCTTTCAGGGATTCCCGCACGACTTCTCGGGCGATATCGGCGGGCTTTTGATCGCCGGTTTCCCGAAACCAGATTCCGACCCAGTTGACCGCCCCCAAGATTACTAGACTGGCAAGTTTCGGATTCAGGTCGGCGCGCAGCGACCCGTCGTTGGTCCCGTCCCGAAGAGCAGTGCGGATCATTGTATCAATCCTGTCCCGACTGATCTGCACGCCGCGCTTGTTGCCGGATGTGACCATTGGGCTGGTATGGGCAGCTTGTGACTGTCGCACTTGATGATGCTGCGCCCAACCTTGCCGGAAGCGGCCGCCTTGGGCTGTCTGCCCTTGCTGGTGGCCCATAACGCGCCCGCAACGACCTTCACAGTGGTTGAGGGAAGCGAAGCTAGATGAACGGGCGCAGCACGTCACAAGGCTGTCAGGGGCCGCGTTTTCCGACCCGCTGCGGGGCTTCCCGGCCTGTCATGTGGCTCGCGTCGCTGACGGGCAGACCTTGCGCCACCCTAAAACCACCGCACAAAAAATGTCACTAGACCGGCAATAGAAATCCCCTGCGGGTAAATTACTCAATAATTTAAAAGGTTTTGTGGCGGACAGACAGGCAGCCATCATAGGGTTTTATGTGATCTTAGGTGTTCCGTTTAGGTATATGTTAATAAACGGATAAATCGTATTTATTGTCCTTTATGATCTTGCTAGTTCCAGCCCCTTCCGCCACTTTGAGGGGGAAGTATGAAGTTCGATTCCACAAAAAACGCACGTGGGCAGCGTTTAACAGCCGCGATGCTACGAGGTCATCTTGATGTAGGTAAATACCGTGATGGCGGTGGGATGGGGTTGCTCCTACGCGTTGATGATAAATCTGGAAAATTCTGGATTCAAAGGATCACGATCAAGGGAAAGCGTTGCGAACTTGGCTTGGGCAGTTTCCCTGTCGTTTCGCTTGCGATGGCGCGTGAGCAGGCGATGGAAAATAAATTGTCCATTCGGCGTGGAATTGATCCTTTAGAAGAAAAGAAAAAGATGCATGCTAACCGTGAAGTTCTGACTTTTGCAAATGCCGTAGAAGATTACATGGCGATCAAAGAAAAGGAATTCCGAAGCGAAAAGCATGCAAAACAGTGGCGTGCGACACTCGATAAATATGCCTCGCCCGTAATCGGTAAGATGGATATGGATTTTGTCGATGAACGTGACGTGCTGCGTACCCTAGAGCCTATCTGGACCACAAAGACAGAAACAGCATCTCGCCTACGTGGGCGAATAGAAGCTATTATGAGTTGGGCTATTGTGGCCGGGTTCCGCAAAGGTGAAAATCCAGCCCGCTGGAAAGGTAATCTTGCGGAACTATTGCCAAAGCCAAGCAAGGTAGCGACGAAGCGAAACTTTCCCGCCCTTTCTCTCGCTGACGCGCCAAGGTGGTGGCTA
>NZ_JBFEKM010000353.1:0-1516 GCF_041552635.1 Sulfitobacter sp. | reverse complement strand
TAAGCCCGGACCTGACGACAGTATGCACCGCCATCGCCGCCATCCCGTTTTCGGGCCGGCGGCGTTTGGTTGCAGTGGCTGGCGCACCGGCAAGTGGCAAATCCACCCTTGCGGATGACATCGCTGACCAGTTGAATAAAGGCGGACACAGATCGCAGGTGGTGCCGATGGACGGGTTCCATCTGGACAATACCGTGCTGGACCAGATGGGTTTGCGGCACCGCAAAGGTGCCCCAGAAACGTTTGACGTTGGCGGGCTGATCCGCATGATCAACGCCCTGTCCCAAGACGATCAAATCTATTTCCCGCAATTCGACCGCAGCCGCGATATCGCCATCGCAGGTGCAGCGACTGTCGCGCCGGATATCGAAACCGTGATTGTCGAAGGCAATTACCTGCTGTTCGCGGAAACCCCGTGGTCCGCCCTTGCCCCGCTGTGGGATTTACGCATCTTTTTGACCGTGCCGGAAAACGTTTTACGCGGACGGCTGATTGACCGCTGGCTGGCCCATGACCACAGCCAAGCGGCGGCCGAAGCGCGCGCCGATGGCAATGACATGGCCAATGCACGGCGTGTCTATGCCAACCGCCTGCCCTGCGATATCGATGTCGACTTCACAGCGGCCTAACCGTTTTCCAAGAACGCCAGCAGCCGTGCTTCGCCGGCGAAAAGCCCCGCGCTGCGGCCAGTCTCGATCTCAAGAGGGTCGCCGCCTGCCAGATCAATCACGGCCGGGTGAATATAGCTATTACGTGCAACGGTAGCCGTGTTGCTTAACTGATGCGCGGCGGCTGTGGCCATATCCTTGATCGTCGCTGCGCCTTTTTCGCCAACCTCAAAAGCGGCAACAGTCCCGGCCCACGTACGAAAGGTCTTGGCTGTAAATGCCTCGTCCCCCGATGCTTGGGCGATGTAGGCATTCAACGCGGTGGAATTCAACTGATGCACTTCGCCATCGGCATCCAGCCAAGACAACAGCTCAGCCCCTGGCAAATCGTTGATTTTGCCCAGGGTTTTCGCAAGGGTCCGGTCATTGATCTGACGGCGCACCTTTTTGCCACCCTTGGCGGTGTAGCGCAGGCTGATCTTGTTCCCGTCCAGCTTTACATGGCGGTTCTGCAAGGTCACGGTACCATAGCTGCCGTTTTCACGGCTGTAGTCGGCATTGCCAACCCGCAGCGACGCCCGGTCAATCAGGGTCACGGCACTGGCCAGCGCAAAGGCGCGCTCGCCCGCGTCTTCTTCAAGGTCACGTCTCACAAAGCGGCGTAGTTTCGGCAGGGCGTGGCCAAAGTCTATCAAGCCGTTAAACTTGGTCTCCGCCTGCGCCTCTGCCCATTTCTCGTGATAGCGGTATTGCTTGCGGGACCGTGCATCGCGCCCCGTGGCCAGCAAATGGCCGTTTGGCAGGGGCGACATCCAGACATCCTCATAGGCGGGCGGCACTGCCATCGCGTCCAGACGCGCGCGTTCCGACGTGCGGTCAATCGTCGTGCCATCGGCAGCCTTGTAGGT
>NZ_JBFEKM010000352.1:0-1535 GCF_041552635.1 Sulfitobacter sp. | reverse complement strand
CTTCTTTAGTTGGAAATCCAGATCCTAATGGAGTATGGACACCAGCTTTGGCAGGTCAAGGAACTTATACTTATACACATGAAGCTGTAGGCGATTGTCCAGAAGTAAGTGCAGAGGTAGTAGTTACAGAACAACCAGCACCAGTAGCAGGAACAACGACAGACTTTAGCATCTGTGAAGGAGGTTCGGTAACAGAAGATTTATTGAATGCAAGTATTACAGGAAATGATATAGGAAGTTGGAATACAACCTCTGGCGGAGCAGGAATTTACACCTATACCGTAACAGCAATAGCGCCTTGTTCAACTGATGCAACAGTAACAGTAGAAGTAACAGAACAAGATATTATAGTAGCTCAATCTTTTGACGATCAAGAAGAATGTGATAGCTATACCTTAACCAAAATAAATTCTGGAAACCAATACTTTACAGAATCTGGTGGAGAAGGAACTGAATTGTTAGAAGGAGATAATATTACGGAATCTCAAACCATTTATGTATATGCCACTGCTTCTGGTTCTTGTCCTGCCGATGAGTCTAGCTTCAAAGTAACCATCAACCCTACTCCAAAGAATCCTGTTTTAGATTCAGCTATTAATACATCATGTGGCCTTAATAATGGTTCAATTTCATTATTAGTAACTGAAGGAATTGATTACAGTATCGATGGTGAGAATTATGTAACAAGTGGCGAGTTTGACAACTTAGCTCCCGGAACTTACTTTATAACAGCAAGATTTGTAAATGGAGATTGCATATCAACTCCAACAGAAGTTGAAATATTAGCAATTCCTGACACTGAAGATCCAGTAATTTCTGAAATGGGAGATATAATTGTAAATGTAGATCCAGGTGACTGTGGAGCAGTAATTTCTTTTGAAGCTCCTACTGCTACTGATAATTGTACTGGGACGGTAGTAACACTTAATGAAGGAAACATGCCTTCTGGAAGTTTATTCCCTGTGGGAACTACAACTGTAACCTATACTGCTACAGATGCTACCGGAAACACTTCCACAATAACTTTTGATGTAACTGTTGAAGATAACGAAGATCCAACAATCGAATGTCCTGAAAATATAACAGTAACCAATATAGAAGGTCAGGATTACGCAATTGTCACTTATACTGAGATTACTGCTACTGATAATTGCGGAGTAACAGTTGAAAGGATATCTGGTTTTGCCTCTGGGGAACAATTCCCAATAGGAACAACAACAGTAACTTATGTAGCTACAGATTCAAGTGGTAATGAAGTTGAATGTAGCTTTACGGTCCTTGTTAAAGGAACTCCGGTTGCTGTGAACGATGAAATTAGTACTAATGAAGACACTTCAGTAATTATTAAAGTACTTGACAACGATTCAGATCCAGATGGAGACGAACTTACAATTGTTAGTAATACAAATACAAGTAATGGAACTTTGGTGCTAAACGGAGATGGAACTTTCACCTACACTCCTAACGAGAATTATAACGGCCCAGATTCGTTCACTTATACCATTTCCGATGGAAATGGGGGAACTGATACTGCT
>NZ_JBFEKM010000351.1:0-1576 GCF_041552635.1 Sulfitobacter sp. | reverse complement strand
TTGCGTTGAAGATGCGTTTCGCGAATCCATCCGGAAACATGGGGTGCCGGAAAGCGTCTACTTCGATAACGGAAAACAGTACCGCAACAAATGGATGGCACGGACCTGTTCAAAGCTCGGGACCCGACTTCTTTACGCTCGCCCTTACTCACCGGAATCGACCGGAAAAGTCGAGCGGTTCAACCGAACCTTTGACGAGTTCCTCCAGGAAGTCAGGCTCGAAGAACCAAAAACCGTCGATGAACTGAACGCCTGGGCGGATATCTGGGTGAAAGAGCGCTACGTTCACAAAGAGCACAGTGCGCTTAACGGCAAGACGCCGTTCGAAGCATTTCGCAGTGAAGCGACACTGATTCGTTCAGTTTCAGCAGAAGAGCTGGCCCATGCCTTTCTCCACGCGGAGACGCGTAAGGTCGACAAATCCGGCTGCATCAGTTTCCAAGACCGAAAATATGAAGTCGGCCTCAATTTTGTCGGCTGCAAAGTGGAAATTACGTTTGATCCGCAGGACACCCGCGAGTTGATCGTCGATTTTCCGGGCTATGACAGCTGGAAAGCGCGGGAAATGGTCATCACGGAGAAGACTGGAAAACGGCCATCGCTGCCGGAGAAAATGACGAAAGAACCTGCCGGTTCGTCGCGTCTTCTGCAAGGTGCCAAAAAAGTGAACGCAGACCGCAAGGCATCCGCCGTCACACCGAGTGTTCCTGCCGTAAGCTTCCGGAACATCGGAAAGGGTGGTGTAGAACATGTTTGAATCGTTCTTTGAGATGAAGGCAACCCCGTTCTCACGCGACATCCCGACTGCCGAACTGTACGAATCGAATCAACTGGAAGAAATCATCGGCCGTCTGAACTATGCCGCAGAAAGACAACTGTTCGCGGTGATGACCGGAGAATGCGGACTAGGTAAGACCACCGCGATCCGGCGGTTCACCGATCAATTGGATCCTTCTCGTTTTAAACTGCTTTATCTTTCAGACTCCAAATTGACACCGCGTCATTTCTACAAAGGCATGTTGGAGCAGCTGGGGCTCGAATCCAAGTTCTACCGGGGCGATGCCAAACGCCAACTACATCGGGAAATCGAACTGATGAAAGGCATCCACAAGCTGACGCCTGTCTGTGTGGTAGATGAAGCTCATCTACTCGACCGGGAGATGTTGGAGGAAGTGCGATTCCTCTTGAATTTCCGAATGGATGCGCAGAGCCCGATGGCGCTCATCATGGTCGGACAGACGGAACTGTGGGATCGTCTTCAGATGCAGTCTTTCGCGGCCATCCGCCAGCGGATTGATATCCAATTCCGGCTGCACCATCTGGACCGTTCAGAGACCGAACAATACATGAACAAACACCTCGCGTATGCGGGCGTCGGAAGAGACATTTTCAGCGAATCCGCGATTGACGAAGTGTTCAGCTATTCGAGTGGCGCATCGCGCCTAATCAACAAATTGGCAACGCACTGCCTCTTATTTGCGGCACAGAATGGAAATCGCATCATCGACGACCGAATGGTGAAGAAAGTGATCGAGGGAGAACTGGCCTAGTCCAGTTCCCCCTCGTTTTCTTCTAT
>NZ_JBFEKM010000350.1:0-1614 GCF_041552635.1 Sulfitobacter sp. | reverse complement strand
GAGTCGGAGGAACCATACTGCTCCACGGCTTCTTTCTCTTCCGCGATTTCACGCGCTTTGATCGAAACGCCAAGACGGTGTGCTTTTGTGTCGACGTTTGTGATGCGTACATCAACTTTATCGCCAACAGAGAAACGCTCTGGGCGCTGCTCGGCACGGTCACGCGACAGATCGGAGCGGCGGATGAAGGCTTTCATGCCTTCGTATTCCACTTCGATGCCGCCGTCTTCGATGGAGGTCACAGTCACAGTCACAACGGAACCGCGCTTCACGCCGCCCACTGCTTCTGCGAACTTGTCGCCGCCAACACCTTTGATCGAGAGGCTGATGCGCTCTTTCTCAACGTCAACTTCGGACACAACGGCCTGAACCATATCGCCCTGGCGGTAGTTCTGGATGGCGTCTTCGCCACGTTCGTCCCACGAAAGGTCGGACAGGTGAACCATGCCGTCGATGTCGCCTGGCAGGCCAACAAACAGACCGAATTCGGTGATGTTTTTGACTTCGCCTTCAACTTCGGTGCCCTCTGGGTGGGTCTCAGCAAAGACTTCCCATGGGTTGCGCTGTGTTTGCTTCAGGCCAAGGGAAACGCGACGCTTTGCAGAATCGATTTCCAGAACCATGACTTCCACTTCTTGCGAAGTAGACACGATCTTGCCGGGGTGTACGTTCTTCTTGGTCCAGGACATCTCGGACACGTGAACCAGACCTTCAACGCCGGGCTCAAGTTCAACAAATGCACCGTAATCGGTGATGTTGGTCACGCGACCAGTGTGCGAGGATTCCAGTGGGTACTTGGCCTGAACCAGATCCCATGGGTCTTCTTGCAACTGCTTCATGCCCAAGGAGATACGGTGCGTCTCTTTGTTGATCTTGATGACTTGAACCTTGATGGTCTCGCCAATTGTCAGGATCTCGGATGGGTGGTTCACACGACGCCATGCCATGTCTGTGACGTGCAGCAAGCCGTCAACGCCGCCCAGATCAACGAACGCACCGTATTCGGTGATGTTCTTGACCACGCCGTCGACTTCCTGACCTTCGGTCAGGTTGCCAATAACTTCGGCACGCTGTTCGGCGCGGGATTCTTCGAGGATCGCACGACGCGATACAACGATGTTACCACGGCGACGGTCCATTTTCAGAACCTGGAACGGCTGCTTCAGACCCATCAACGGGCCGGCATCGCGCACGGGGCGCACGTCAACTTGAGAACCGGGAAGGAACGCAACCGCGCCGCCCAGATCAACTGTAAAGCCACCTTTAACGCGGCCAAAGATTGCGCCTTCAACGCGCTCTTCTGCGGCATAGGCTTTTTCCAGACGGTCCCATGCTTCCTCACGGCGCGCCATCTCGCGAGAGATAACAGCTTCGCCACGGGAGTTTTCGACCTGACGAAGGAATACTTCGACTTCGTCGCCGACTTCAACTTTGGGAGCTTCGCCTGGTTCGGCAAATTCTTTCAGCTCGACGCGGCCTTCCATCTTGTAGCCTACGTCGATGATCGCTTGGCCCGCTTCGATCGCGATAACCTTGCCTTTGACAACTGAGCCCTCTTCGGGCGTGTCCATTTCAAAGCTTTCTTCCAAAAGTGCTTCGAAGTCTTCCATTGAG
>NZ_JBFEKM010000349.1:0-1620 GCF_041552635.1 Sulfitobacter sp. | reverse complement strand
CGCGTCGGTGAAGAACACCCGCAAGATCACGAAAGCCATGCAAATGGTTGCCGCGGCGAAACTTCGCCGCGCGCAGGAAGCTGCCGAACAGTCACGCCCCTACACAGAGCGTTTTAACGCTGTGATGTCGCGGCTGGCCGCCTCGGTCGGTGGATCCGATTCCGCGCCCAAACTGCTAAGCGGTACAGGCGAGAATAAGGTTCACCTTCTGGTGGTGATGACCGCAGAACGCGGTCTGTGCGGTGGTTTCAACGCCAACATCGCAAAGCTTGCCAAAATCCACGCCCGTCGCCTTATCAGCGAAGGCAAGGAGGTCAAGATTTTGACCGTCGGCAAGAAGGGTCGCGACAGTATTCGTCGTGATTTTGCCAAGAACCTCGTGGGTCACGTTGACCTGACCGACGTCAAGCGCCTTGGCTATGCCGACGCGCAGGGCATCGCGAAAGATGTGCTTGGTCGGTTTGATGCAGGCGAATTTGACGTGGCCACGATCTTTTACGCAAAGTTTGTGAACGTCGTCAGCCAGACGCCTACGGCACAGCAGATCATCCCTGCCTCCTTCGACACCGAAGAAGGCGCGGGCGAGGCGACAACTCTGTTCGATTACGAGCCCAGCGAAGAGGCCATCTTGGCCGATCTGCTGCCGCGCGGCGTCGCAACGGCGATCTTCTCGGCTCTGCTGGAAAATGCGGCCTCGGAACAAGGCGCGCGGATGTCGGCAATGGATAACGCGACACGGAACGCCGGTGATATGATCGAAGATCTTACCATCGAATATAACCGTTCGCGTCAGGCCGTCATCACCAACGAGCTGATCGAAATCATTTCCGGCGCGGAAGCGCTGTAAGGTATTGGAGAAAAACGACATGGCACAAGCTGTCGGTAAAGTAACACAAGTCATCGGCGCCGTCGTCGATGTGCAGTTCGAGGATCACCTGCCGGAGATTCTGAACGCGATCACGACCGAAAACCAAGGCAAGACACTGATCCTCGAAGTGGCTCAGCATCTTGGCGAAAATACCGTGCGCACCATCGCGATGGACGCGACCGAGGGCCTCGTTCGTGGTCAGCGCGTCGAAGACACAGGCGCGCCAATTTCGATCCCAGTGGGCAACGCCACATTGGGCCGGATCATGAACGTCGTGGGCGAGCCCATCGACGAAAAAGGCGAAATCGCATCGACCGAGCGCCGCTCGATCCACGCGGACGCGCCCGAATTCTCAGAGCAGTCCACAACATCCGAAGTTCTGGAAACAGGCATCAAGGTTATCGACCTTCTGGCACCTTACGCCAAAGGTGGTAAAATTGGTCTGTTCGGTGGTGCCGGTGTTGGCAAAACCGTTCTGATCATGGAACTGATCAACAACATCGCCAAAGTGCACTCTGGCTACTCGGTTTTCGCCGGTGTGGGCGAGCGTACACGTGAAGGTAACGACCTTTACCACGAGATGATCGAATCCAACGTTATCAACCCTGATGACCTTGAAAAGTCGCAGGTTGCACTGGTGTACGGCCAGATGAACGAGCCTCCAGGTGCGCGTATGCGTGTTGCTTTGACAGGTCTGACATTGGCCGAACAGTTCCGCGACCAGTCCGGTACAGACGTTCTGTTCTTCGTCG
>NZ_JBFEKM010000348.1:0-1626 GCF_041552635.1 Sulfitobacter sp. | reverse complement strand
GAAGCCCGAACAGCGTCTTGATCTGGTTGTTGCCGGTACCAAAGAAGCCGTGATGATGGTTGAATCCGAAGCCTACGAGTTGTCGGAAGAAGAGATGCTGGGCGCGGTTAAGTTCGCCCACGAGCAGATCCAGCCTGTGATCGACCTGATCATCGATCTGGCCGAAGACACCGCGAAAGAGCCGTTCGATTTCCAGCCTGTTGACTATTCGGACCTCTCCGCTGCCGTCAAAGCCGCTGGCGAAAATGAAATGCGCGCTGCCTTCGCAATTGCTGACAAGCAAGAGCGCACCGCCGCAGTTTCCGCCGCCCGCGACACCATCAAAGCAGCCCTGACAGACGAGCAAAAAGACGACGCGAACCTTGGTTCCGCGTTGAAAAGGCTTGAAGCGTCGATCCTGCGCGGTGACGTTGTCAAAACCGGCACACGCATCGACGGTCGCAAGACTGACGAAATCCGTGACATCGTGTCCGAGACAGGCATCCTGCCACGCACCCACGGTTCTGCCTTGTTCACACGCGGCGAAACTCAAGGTCTGGTTGTGACCACGTTGGGCACCGGCGACGACGAACAGTTCATCGACGCGCTGCATGGCAACTTCAAATCCAACTTCCTGCTGCACTATAACTTCCCTCCCTACTCGGTTGGTGAAGTTGGTCGTGTGTCTGGCCCTGGCCGTCGCGAAATCGGTCACGGCAAGCTGGCTTGGCGTGCGTTGCAGGCGGTTCTGCCGGCCTCCACCGATTTCCCTTACACCATCCGCGTTGTGTCCGAGATCACTGAATCGAACGGCTCATCCTCAATGGCGTCGGTTTGTGGTGGTTCCTTGTCCATGATGGACGCGGGCGTGCCGTTGAAAGCACCGGTCGCCGGTGTTGCCATGGGTCTGATCCTCGAAGAAGACGGCTCCTATGCGATCCTGTCCGACATCTTGGGTGACGAAGACCACCTTGGCGACATGGACTTTAAAGTGGCCGGTACCGAAGCAGGTATCACGTCGTTGCAGATGGACATCAAGATCGCAGGCATCACGCCCGAGATCATGGAAAAAGCATTGGCCCAAGCCAAAGCTGGCCGCGTTCACATCCTTGGCGAGATGAACAAAGCCATCTCCGGCGCGGGTGAATTCTCGGTTCACGCACCACGCATTGAAACGATGCAGATCCCAACCGACAAGATCCGTGAAGTCATCGGGTCCGGCGGTAAAGTAATCCGCGAAATCGTTGAAGTGTCCGGTGCCAAGGTCGACATCAACGACGAAGGTATCATCAAGATTGCATCGCCAAACGGCGACTCGATCAAGAAGGCCTATGACATGATCTGGTCCATCGTGGCCGAGCCTGAAGAAGGTGCGGTATACACCGGTACCGTCGTCAAGATCGTTGATTTCGGTGCATTCGTGAACTTCTTTGGCAAGCGCGATGGTCTGGTCCACGTGTCCCAGATAGAAAACCGTCGCCTGAACCACCCTTCGGACGTTCTGAAAGAAGGTCAGGAAGTGAAGGTCAAACTTCTGGGCTTTGACGATCGCGGCAAGGTGCGCCTGTCGATGAAAGTCGTCGATCAGGAAACTGGCGAAGAGATCAAGAAAGAGGAAGGCGCAGAGGAGTAATCCTTAGCCCCTTT
>NZ_JBFEKM010000347.1:0-1630 GCF_041552635.1 Sulfitobacter sp. | reverse complement strand
GGTTCGTGATCGTCGCATTGCCAAGGCTGCCGGTGATCGCCGTCGCACTCGGGATCGTGGTGACTGTCGCCGTTAAGACAGCGTCAGGCACCGCAGACAGCAGCGCAACCGCAACATTACCACTCCCGACCGAGATACCCACACCACCCGGCTGACCGATAAACAACGGATCCGTCAAGGTCAGTCCAAGCAGCAGCAGATTCGCATCTTCAAGCGCTGCATCTGTATCCAGCTGGGCCTGCACGCCCGAGATTACTTGCAGATCAAACCGCGCACCCAGATCGACAAAGCCGAACGCATCCAGGGTCAGCGTGCCCGCCACTTTCAGATCGGTGCCCGCGTCAAACACATCCGGCACGGCGGTAAACTGCACAACATTGACCCAATCAAGCTTGGTACCTTTGGTCGCAACACCACCGGGCAGCGCCGTCACAGTCGCTTTGTTAAAGACAACTTCGATATCCGTCACCGCGATCTCAAGACCCTCGGGCAGCCCGCGCGGCGCGACTTGGCTTGCGGTCGCATAAAGTCCGGTCCAGCTGCGCACCGATGTCGCGGCAACGCCAGCCGTCTCGTTCACCACATAAAGGTTCAGCGCGGCATTCGTCACGGCAAAGCCCGTGCCCTGATCGGCCACACCATTCACAACACCACTCGGCAGATCACCGGACCGCGTGAATGCCCCACCGTCACCGATGAATAGATAAGCGCTCGACAGGTTGAACTGAACCAGTTGCGCCTCGGCGACTGTAATGCCAGCACCGTCGGTCACATTTGAAACCGTCTGGATCTTGCCCGCAAAGTCCGCTGCGACAATCACGTTGTTCTGAATGTTCAGCTCGATCTGACCGCCAAAGGACAGGTCAAGCGTCTCTTCAATCGTGCCAATGCGCGTGCCGTTGAAATCGTCGATGCCCGTCCAGTCAAGCTTGGTCGACACCATCGCGGCATCCGTCGCAGCGCCGTTGAAGCGGAAGGTGATATTGCGCGCAATCGCGATGGCCCCGTCGATGCCGCGCAGGTCAGCCTGACCAATCTCGCCCGCGGCCGCAAGCCAGCTTAGAGGCGCGGCAGCCGTGGCAGCTTCGCTGATAATCGCAAGCTCAAGGTTGCCATCCTGAACGGCGATCCCTGTGCCGCCCTCTTCGAGACCGGTCGCACGCAGTGTCACATCATCATAGATCAACGCGCCCCCTGCCCCTGCAAACAGCGTCGCGCCGCTGATTGAGAATGACAGAACCGACGCATCGGCAACAACGATACCGTTGCCATCATCAATCGTTTTGGTCTGCGCGTTGATGCCGAAGGCACCGAACAGAAGCACGTTATCTTCAATTGCAACTTCGATGGCACCCATAACGCTGAAATCAAGATCGGCGTTGATTCCGTCAACCGCATCCGTGATCGACGTGGTGCCAAAGATCGGCGCGTCAGCCGCGTTCAGCGTGATCCAGTCCAGCTTGGTCGCCATCGCCGCAGGATCCGTTGTCGAGGCAGAGTTCAGGCGGACTTCGAGGTCATAAGCCTTGAGGTCAATACCGTTGATCCCGCGCACATCCAGCTGCCCTGCCCCGGCTTTCAGCGCGGTCCAGGTCTGTGTCGTGCCCGCAATCGTTGGGTCGGTCTGACC
>NZ_JBFEKM010000346.1:0-1671 GCF_041552635.1 Sulfitobacter sp. | reverse complement strand
TTCCATCGTAAGGAGAATTCTCATGGAAGGCGATATCGTACAAATGGGCGCATACATTGGCGCGGGTCTGGCATGCATGGGCATGGGCGGCGCGGCAGTCGGTGTGGGCAACGTTGCAGGCAACTACCTTGCCGGCGCACTGCGCAACCCTTCGGCAGCTGCTGGTCAGACTGCAACACTCTTCATCGGCATCGCCTTTGCAGAAGCTCTGGGGATCTTCTCGTTCCTCGTCGCTCTGCTGTTGATGTTCGCCGTTTAAGCGTCAGACTGACACTTCCTTACGCTTCGGGCAGCGCGCAGATGTGCGCTGCCCAAGGGATTTGACTGGTTTGACAGGAGGCCAATATGGCGACTGAACCGATTGATATGGAAATCGCTGGCACATGTGTCAGTGAATTTGGCAGTGCCATTGGCATGCCGCAGCTTTGTGGCGAATGGTTCGGCAACCAGATTTTCTGGCTGGTCGTTGCGCTGGTCGCGATCTATTTTATCCTTTCGCGGGTTGCTTTGCCGCGCATCGGGTCTGTTCTGGCGGAACGTCAGGGCACGATTACGAATGACATTGCTGCTGCCGAAGACCTGAAGGTCAAGGCGACAGAAGCAGAAGCACAATATGACAAAGCTTTGATCGATGCCCGCGCTGAAGCGCAGCGCATCATCTCTGAAGCCAAAGCGGATATTCAGGCCGATCTGGACAAGGCGATTGCCGTGGCAGATGCCGACATCGCAGCCAAGGCTGTTGAATCCGAAAAGGCCATTTCTGAAATCCGTGAAGGCGCGATGAAGAACGTGGAAGATGTTGCGAAAGACACCGCTCAGGCGATTGTTGCGGCATTGGGCGGTTCTGCTGATGCGAAAACTGTTTCCGCGGCTGTCGATGCCCGGATGAAAGGATAAGCCATGCGTTTGACTTTCTCTGCTTTGATCGCGGCTATGGTTGCCTCGCCTGCATTTGCTGCTGGCGGTGCGTTCGTATCGCTGCACAACACCGACTTTGTGGTGCTGCTGGCGTTCATCCTTTTCATCGGCGTGTTGTTCTATTTCAAGGTGCCTTCCTTGATCGGTGGCATGCTGGACAAACGTGCCACAGGCATCAAGTCCGAGTTGGAAGAGGCACGTGCCCTGCGCGAAGAAGCGCAGACATTGCTGGCCAGCTATGAGCGCAAGCAACAAGAGGTCAAGGATCAGGCGGATCGCATTGTGACCGCTGCCAAAGCCGAGGCACAAGAGGCCGCTGATCAGGCGCGCGCCGATCTTGAAAAATCGATTGCACGCCGTGTGGCCACTGCGCAGGACCAGATTGAATCTGCCCAAGCTGCTGCCGTCAAAGAGGTCCGTGACCAAGCGATTATTATCGCGATCGCCTCAGCCAAAGACGTAATCGCCAAGCAGATGACAGCTGCCGAAGGCAATGCGCTGATTGACGCCGCAATCGCGGATGTGGACAGCAAACTGCACTAACGCTCTTTAGCTCAAAAATTTAAAAAGGCCTCGAAGGATCTTCGGGGCCTTTTGTCGTTAAAGCCGGCACCTTCTTTCAATTAGATTGTTGTGTCAGTCAGTCTGGGTCGCGTGCTCTAGGCGCTGACGGGCGACTTCTTCGTTGCGCTCGGATTTCTGCTGGTCTCGCAGGGCGTTTTCAACATAGTTCAAATGCGCTTCGACGGCTTC
>NZ_JBFEKM010000345.1:0-1694 GCF_041552635.1 Sulfitobacter sp. | reverse complement strand
CATTCCAGTTCAGCTTGGTCGCCGAAATCTCATCCGCGACGTTTGTGCTGAAATATACGTCTTTGACGCTGGCCACAAAACCGTCCGGCAGACCGACCAGATCGGCCGTGCCCACGCGGGCATCAATCGCGGTCCAGCTGCGCGCGGCAACGGCGTCTTCGGTGATAAAGCCAAGCTCGGCCGAGACACCGGTCGCATCAAAGCCGGTGGCCCCGTCAAGATCTTCCAGTGCGATCAGACCTGTGATCAGCGACGGATCAGCTACATCATAGGTAAAGCCACCGCCGACACCCGCAAAGAGCGCCGCGTCATCGATCGAGAAAGTAGTTACATTCGCAACAAAACCCGCGCCAAGCCCGCTGCCCGAAACGGTATAGCTGCCCGTGGCAAGCGAGAAGCCCCCGCCCAGATAGACCAAACCGTCACCAAAATAGATCCGGCCTTCGACCGCGAAATCCGTGCCTGTACTCAGATCACCAAGCGCAGTCGCGGCGTCGGTGTAATCAATCGTCGACCAATCCAGCTTGGTCACCGGCAGGCCCGCGTCATCAATCGCAGCGTTGTAGCGGACAGTCACATCATTGGCCTGTGCCTCGACATTGCCCAGACCCAGCACCTGCGCCAGACCGAACCCGCCGGTCAGCCCGATATAGGTAACGTCGTCCGTCGTATCGATCACATCGGCACCGGCGTCGATCAACACGCCCAAAGCAAGGTTCGCATTCTCGACATAGACACCGCTGGCATTGCCCCGATTGACCACAAGGTTGCCCTCGGCGTCCTCGGCAAAGACCGCGCTGCCACCGGCAAAGAACGTCGTCTCGGACAGGGTTAGCAAAATCAGATCACCGTTGATGCCTGACACCGGATCGGTCGGCACATCCAGCGCCACCGCCATCGAGAAGGCCGAGGTCAGATAAACCGCATTTGTAATCTCAAGCGTCAGCGTCCCGCCGATCTTGAACTGCTCAAGCCCGTTCAACCCAAGGACAGCATCCGTCAGATCAAGCTGCGGGCCGGTCAGATCGTCGGCAAGGTTCTTCCAGTTCATCACCGTGGGCACCGCACCGGGGTCAGCCACCACATCAACCACCGAGGCAAAGTTGCCCGTCACCAAGAAATCGCGACCGTCGATGGCAAAATCATCCGGACCACCAAGCCCCCGCACGTCGATATTCTCGACTGTTGCGCGGAAGGCCAGCCATGTTTCGAACGCCGGCGCACCATCAATCGTGGCGCTGCCCGCATTCCGCGCAATCAGCGCCAGTTCGAAACCGACACCGGCAGCATAGAACCCTTGGAACGTATCCGACACGCCGGTCGGCCCACCATCAATCAGCGACCGCGTGATCGGTGCCTTCACAAGCTCGTTATTCGCGTCGCGGGTAAAGTCGATGACACCGGCGGCAAAAAAACCGTCGCTGAGCTTGAAGGTCACGACCGTCGCATCCGTCGCCGCGATTGCACCGTCATCAATCGTCTGCGTCTTGACCGACAGTTCAACCTGCCCCGCGATCAGAACGGTCTCGGCAATCTCGATCTCGATATCCGCCAGCAATTCGATGCCATCAAAGTTTAGATCCAGATAGGACACGCCCGAAGGATCCTTCAGCGCGTCCTGCGTCCAGTCCAGCGCCGTGCTGAAATCCGAGGCAACGTTCAGCTTGACCGACAACTCCCGCGCAATCAGCTTT
>NZ_JBFEKM010000344.1:0-1696 GCF_041552635.1 Sulfitobacter sp. | reverse complement strand
CCCAAACCGGCCTTTTGGTTTGGACCGCGAAAGAATGAATGCACAAAATCAGAGGGACACATTATAGTGCCCGACCACACCCACCATGACCCGATCGTGTTTCAGCCGCCAGCCAATGCTCCTGAAGGTATAGACAACATCATGACGGGGGGGGCTCGGCTATTGCGATCTTGTACCTTGGGTCAGATCATCCCCGGTGCCCACGCCCGTTGGTCCGGAACATGCAGCCGCATACGCTCTCCTAGCTGTAAAACCCCTTCGCGCTCGACCCAAGCGGTGACACCTCGACGGTCTTTTGCGGCGGGCTTGAACGCCTTGCCAAGACCGGGCATATCGGCCTCGATCTCTCGGGAAGGCAGGGTGCAGGGACGGTTTTCCATGTCGATTACGATGGTCGCGCCAGAGGCCGCTTGCAGCCGAGACGACGGCGGCACGTGGGTGAAATCAGAAATCCCCTCGATCACCATCGAAGCCCCCATATAGGCGGGGTCCAGCGCTGGAATACCCATTGTGGCGGCGATGGCGGCAATTTCTTCGGCGCTCATCACACAGATCTGGCGCGTGTTGCGGATCACTGTGTCGCGCGGATATTGGGATAACACACGGCTGCAAGATGGGCGCGTCAGCCCGCCATGATCTTCGCCCTCAGGACCGGCAAAGCTTAACGTCAGCGATGTTTGCGGCTGCGCTTTCAGGCCAGCGGCGCGGTCAGGAACGATGCCGAGCCAAGTGATGGTGGCATAATGGTCGGTGGGGATCAGCGCGGGCATGGGTGTCTCTCCTTGTTGGGGACAACTTGCGTAAAACCTGCACAAAAGAAAAGGCCCCGCAGATGCAGGGCCTTTTTAACTTTTTCGACCGTTAGGGTCATCTGTGCAGATCAAGCTGTCGGCTCAGGCTCAAGACCACCCGATGGGGGCGATTTTTTGCCTTTGGCCTTGGGGATTGCCGTTACACTTGGCTTGTCCATCCCACTGTTGTCTTCGCCGTCAGGATCTTGCGGTGGTTTGCCATCCATGATGCGCTGAATTTCTTCGCCAGTGAGCGTTTCATATTCCAGCAAGCCTTGGGCCAGACGCTCGAATTCCACCTCGAATTCGGAAATCATCTTGAACGCGCGATCATAGCCTGTGTCGATGATGGCTTTGACTTCGCTTTCGATCAGTTCCTTGGTCGCGGCAGAGACACTAAAGCCGCCCGCGCCACCGTTGGCCTGATAACCCGCAGCCGCTTCGGAATAGTCGATGTTCCCGACCTTATCCGACATACCCATGCGCATAACCATGCCGCGCGCCAACTGGCTGGCCTGCATGATGTCGCCCATAGGACCGGAAGACACGCTATCAGGGCCGTATTTAAAGATTTCAGCCGCTTTACCCGCCATTGTCATGGCGATCTTCTGTTCGGCTTCATCCTTGAACATTTGCAGCTTGTCCATTTCAGGCAGGCTCATCACCATGCCCAAGGCACCACCGCGTGGAATGATCGTGGCCTTGTAGACGGGGTCGCATTTGTCCAGCTTCATACCAACGATGGCATGGCCGGCTTCGTGATAGGCCGTCTTTTCTTTCTGATCTTGGGTCAGAACCATCGAACGCCGTTCGGCACCCATCATGATCTTGTCCTTGGCGGATTCGAAATCCATCATTGCCACGAAACGGCGACCGACACGCGCAGCGGTCAACGCAGCCTCGTT
>NZ_JBFEKM010000343.1:0-1737 GCF_041552635.1 Sulfitobacter sp. | reverse complement strand
TAGGTAATTGACGGTGCCCCATCTGTCGAGAATACAATCGAGACCCATGAAAAATATATTACTATCAATTATTTAGACGTAATCCTACCATCGGACAGGGGTCCTCTGGGTAAGCCAATTCACCTGTAAAACCCAGGCTGCAGGTGCCGAGTTCGCCATCACATCTCACCCTTGTCACCCTTGCAAAATCTGGCAGATTTTAGCAAAACTAAGGCAAACTGGTCTGAGCTGTCGCATGGCCAGCGGCCTAAACTCACGCCAAGATTGCCTGGGCGGCGTTCGATCTCTAGACGCTTGATTGCTATCATCAGATAGGTTCAACACCCAAAAGGCCAAATATTCATGCTCGTCCTATGTTTGATTTTGGGTATCTTGGCAGGTTTTGGCAGCGCCCTTTTTGCGCTGGCTTCAGGATACGGCATCACTGGCCTTATTGTGGCCTACGCCATCGGCGGTGCCTTTGGCTTTTGCCTTGGTGCATTGGCTTTATTGCGCCGTAAAATTCTGCCTGCACTGCGGGTGTCACAAGATCAAAACACCCGCAACGTTCAAGAAAACAAACGTTAGTTTCGCAATTCGCGGCCACGCAGTTCAACCTCAAAGAGGCTTAGTCTGTTTGATCCAATGCAGCCAGAAACGCCTCGATGCCGCGCTGCAATCGCGCCTTACTCACCGCTGAAAAATCACGTGGTAAGCGCATTTCGACTTTGCCATCTGACGCGGTTACGCGCATCTCTCCTTCCGGCAAGCCAAGACGCAACGACGTTTTTGAAGACGAGCGCACCGCAGCCTTGGTCGCTGGTTTCTTTGACGTCAAGGCGGCGCGCAGAACGGCCAATTCGGCATCGGCATCGCGATCAGGCTGCGCAGCCAATACATTTTTCAGGATGGCGGCATGATCAGCACCCGCCTCGAAATACCGGTAAAGATCCAACCCCAACGCCCGCGGGATCGCCTCGGGAAAGCGCAGCGCGCCGTCAAGGTCACCAATGACACGAGCAAATTGACGAATATAGGTTTTCTTTTGCTTTAAGGCCGACGCATATAGCGTGCTGACCGCATCGCCCACGTCGCCCTCTGAATCCTGCGCATAAGACAAAGCCAGCTGGGCCATTTCACCAAATGACAGATCCTTGCGCACAAGGTTTTCATCGACCATCTTGCGGTACAAATCCACCAGCGGTTCCCCGCGGGGAACCAGCGCCGCAGGGATGCGGGTATATCGCGGATCACCGGTTTCTTCGGCCAATGCCCGAAAGGCTGTCAGCCGCCGATAACCCTGGATCAACTCGTAGCCATTTTCGGTTTGCTCAACCCGGATCGGGTTGGACAGACCAACGGCTTGGATCGACTTCTTCAACTCCGCCAATTCGGGGTCAACATTGGCTGACCGGTCACGGGTTAATTTATCGGTATGAACGTCGGATGTTTGGATCAGATCGGTGATCAAGCCGAGCTTTTTGAGCCGGACATGTTCATAGGCAAGCGCATCGTTTTCAGCCCGAATGGCCGCCTCGGCACTGGCCCGCTCCGTCGTAGCCTCGAGCGTTTCTGAAATAGCGCTGGCCATTGGACCACGCCGGGCAGGGACGGGATCACGGTTTTGCAAAGGGTGCCCCTGAACGTTGTAGGTCTGCACCTCTTCTGCCGCCTCCTCGGGTGGGGCGGGGTTCCCCGCGGGGAACCCCGCCCCACCCGAGGAGGCGGCAGAAGAGGTGCAGACCTACAACGTTCAGG
>NZ_JBFEKM010000342.1:0-1755 GCF_041552635.1 Sulfitobacter sp. | reverse complement strand
TGGTGGGCGACCCTGGAATCGAACCAGGCGTGCGTCTCCGCGAGGGAGTTACAGTCCCCTGCCACACCTTGCGGCCTGTCGCCCACTTTCACCCTGTGCATTGCACCGGATGTGAAGGCGTGATTACAAGCGGTCCTGATAGCCGTCAAGGCGAAAACCTAGGCGAAGGGCAGGGAATTTTGCCTTGCAACATATTATAAAGGGTGCCGCGATGAAAAAACCTAAGTGGGTTGTGCAAAAAGAGCAGGAAAAAAAGGTCGAGGCCAACCAGACGGTGTGGCTTTTCGGTCTGCATGCGGTGCGTGACGCGCTAGAGAATCCTGCGCGTGAAAAATTAAAGCTGATGGTTACGCCGAATGCCCAGATCAAACTGGAAGCCGCGATTGCGCAGGCGGGCATCACCCCCGAGGTCGTGGACCCCCGTAAATTTCGCCCGCCGCTGGACCAGGGGTCGGTGCATCAGGGTGCCGTGCTTGAGGTAAAGCCGCTGTCATGGGGAAGTTTGGCCGAGGTGTGCATCGGGGCCGAAGCGCCGCGTGTACTGCTGCTGGACCGCGTGACCGATCCGCATAACGTTGGGGCGATCTTGCGCTCTGCCGAGGTGCTTGGCGCGTCGGCTGTGATCGGCATGCGGCACCATGCGGCCCCCGAAACAGGGTCCTTGGCCAAATCCGCGAGCGGCGCATTGGAACGGCAGCCCTATCTGCGGGTCCGCAATCTGGCCGATTCGATCAAAGAGCTCCAGAATATGGGCTATCTGGTGCTTGGGCTGGACGGAGAAGCCGAGGTGACTGTCGAAGCCGCCCTTGAGGGCAAGCGTGACCGTCCCGTCGCATTGGTCTTGGGGGCCGAAGGGCCGGGTCTGCGGGAAAAGACCAAAGAGACCGTCGACATGCTGGTACGGATTGACGCAGAGGGCGGTTTTGGATCGCTCAATGTCTCGAACGCGGCTGCAATCGCATTATATGCGTCGCGTCCCCACGGCTAAGGCGGGCAGGCATCAGGAGAAACGCAGTGGGCTACCCAACCAAGATCGCAACCTGTTGTTTTTGCGGCAGCAAGGCTGCGCTGGTTTTGGATGCGGGGCGTCATGAGCTTGCCTGTGCGCAATGCGGCGCACCGCTGCATGATCTCAAGCAAATACCGGTTCCAAAGGCGAGCCCAACGCGCAGCACGCAAGAGCTGCGCCAGTTTCCTGCGGCAACGTCAAAGGGGACTGTTAAGGCGATGAAAGTCGGGCGAAAGAAACCAAAGAGGAAATCTTGGCTCAAGAAAATGTCGAGCGAGGTTTTTGATCTGGTCGAAGATATTTTTGACTGAGGCCTTCCCGTGGGGTGTCGGCAGAAATCGGCTCATTTCTTTAGAATTTGTTCACGGAATTGGCACAGGGTCTTTGAATGCGTTTGAGAGAGCTTAACTCAACTGTATGACAGCAGGCCCGGAACGCCTGCTGGTCACTTACTGTCCCTCGTTCCACACCTTTGCGCCCTTAAGATTTTGTCTTGAGGGCGCTTTTTTTTGACAATGGATGCGTGTAGAGATTTACGCATGATATATTCTGATACCCTGTTGAAAGATGTCCTGAGCCGCGCCAAACGGATCGCGATTGTGGGCGTTTCCATGAACCCCGTGCGCCCAAGTTACTTTGTTGCGCGATATCTGAAACTTAAAGGGTTTGATGTGGTCCCCGTGAACCCGGTGCATGAAGGCGAAATGCTGTTTGGCGCGCGCGTGGTCGGGAGGCTTGGGGACATC
>NZ_JBFEKM010000341.1:0-1759 GCF_041552635.1 Sulfitobacter sp. | reverse complement strand
TGCCTGCCAATTGCTCCGATCCCAAAACAGACCCATGTCACCCTTATGCGGGACAATGTGGTCGGTGACTTCGGATGCTTGAAGCACACCTGCCATTTCGCAAGCGATGCACACCCGATGCTTCTTCAGAAATGCTACTGAAGTCCCGTCCCATTTGGAAGAATACCCACGCTCACGCGCCGAACCCCGACGCTTGTCATAGTCCTGTTCACTTTGCTTGGGCGTCGGCGCATGTGCGGCACGGAATGTTTTCGGAGCAGTCGGCACATCCCATCCATTCCCAGAAGCCCAAACGCAAAGCGCCCAGAGCGGGTTTACCGTCCGGGCGCAGAAGTGTTGTTGGCACCATGTCTAGGGGGGGCGGATTTATTCGGCAAGTCCTTTTATCCAAGGCTGCATGGGTGGCATGGAGCAACCGACGGCCCATCGTGAAAGATTATTGTGCGTTTCAAAGGTGATGCGCAGTTCAGTTAAAGCAGACCACCACTGCAAATAATTGCGTCGAGCACGCGCTACCTGCTGCCCATCGGGCCGATACACAACCGGACAGACCAGTACATCGTGACGCCGAAGCTTACGCCCAGACGAATCAATCTCAATTCCAAGGCTCTCCGTCTCAGCCCTGCGACCATTCTGATTGATACGCCAACCCCTTGGTTCACAGCGTGGTTCAACACCGACGAACGCGTCAGGCACCGCCCGTGCGCGCGCCAGTTCGGCGATCTGCACGGCCATGCGTCGACCACCACAGCCCTCGGGCAACACCGCAACAGCAGCGGCAACCAGATCCGCATCGTGATCAGGCAATGACCTGCCACCACCATCGATGCGACATCCAAGCTTTCCCCGTTGCTCCATCAGATAGGCATTGCCCACAGCGCCATACCCAGCGGCCAACGTCCCTTCGTCCTCAAAGTCGATCGAGGCGCATTCATCCGCAAAAGCCCATTCCAGCAGCGACTGGATGCTGATCTCACGACGCACCCGCCCATGTGTCACAACAGTCTGCCTTGCCAACGTGTCCCTGCCCACTTGGCGACCCGGCTGAAACGTGCGGTGCGCTATCATGCAGCGTCCTCCGTCACTTCATTCGACTTGTGCACCAAGCCTTCAATGTACTTGACCCGACCACGATACCAAGCCAGCCAGCGCGCATCATCTTCGGGAATACTATGCCCACGGGCCAAACGATCTTCTGCCAGTTCAACCCTGCGCCGCCATCCCGCCGCCTTTTGATCAACGACCTTCTTGTCCATCGGCTTGACCGGAGGACGTTTGTGCTGGTTCCAGAACCAGTATTCGGCGGCCAACCGATCCCCCAGCAGCGCAGCACCGCCGGCAGCCGATGCAAACCAGCGCAGCAGCTGGGGCAGTTCGGCAAGAGGGCGGGATTGAAAGCTTTCCGCCAAGCCCAGAACGGTTGCAGGCATCGGCCAGAAACAGCGCGCAGCACCCTCGCCCTTGGTCCGCATCGACACGCGCAGCGCGGACAAACCGTCGTCGGTCATATAGGCCAGATCATCAGCCAACCGGTCCAGCCGCGTCTTGGCATCTTCAGCGTTCACACCCTTCGGAAACCTGAACCCATCCGCCTTAAGCGGATCGATCAACAGCCTGCGCACCCGATCCCGTTTTGTCTCTGTCGCCTCTTCCATGCCGTTCCCCTTTTCTCAGCCTGATCCCGTTTCAACATTCGCCGTCCTAGCGGCTTTCAAACTCGCTCTCTGTTTCGTGCTGTTTCTTTCATTTCATTTGTTAT
>NZ_JBFEKM010000340.1:0-1776 GCF_041552635.1 Sulfitobacter sp. | reverse complement strand
GAGTATAGATTAGATTCCGGAACTTGGCAAGCAAGTGGAAGTTTTACAGGATTGGCTCCAGCAGATTATAGTGTTCAAATAAGAGATGCTAATGCGACAGCTTGTGTGATAACATTGGACCCTACTTTGACAATTACAGAACCACCGGTAATCAATATGCAAACTTCATTCACCAATGCATCATGTAATGGGGAAACCGATGGACGTATAACAGTTACAGCAGTAGAAGGAGCAACAATTACTATAGATGGAGAGGCTTATGATGCAAATGCAACTTATGAAGCGGGAGACTATACGGTTTTAGTTACAGTTCCAGGAGGAAATGTAGGTGATCCAGTATGTAGTGATACAGTGGTGATCACAATTTCACAGTCAGCAGAGATCAATATGCAAACCTCATTCACCAATGCATCATGTAATGGTGAAGCTAATGGAACCATAACAGTTACGGCAGTAGATGGAGCAACAATTACTATAAATGGTGTAGTTTATAATGCATCAGCCACTTATGGTCCTGGAGATTATGTAGTGAGAGCTGAAGCGGCAGGAGGAAATGATAGTGATGTTTGTTTTGAAGAAAGAACGATCACAATTTCAGAGCCAGCAGATATCGTACTAACAACTTCATTTACTGAAGTAACCTGTAACGGTGCAGCAGACGGAACAATCACAGCATCTGCAACAGGTGGTGCAACAATCACTGTAGATGGTGTAGCTTATAGTGCATCAGCAACTTATGGTCCTGGGGATTATGTAGTGAGAGCTGAAGCGGCAGGAGGAAATGATAGTGATGTTTGTTTTGAAGAAAGAACGATCACAATTTCAGAACCAGCAGATATCAATATGCAAACTTCATTCACCAACGCAACTTGTTTTGGTGAAGCTGATGGAAACATTATAGTTACAGCAGTAGAAGGTGCAACAATTACTATAGATGGAGAGACTTATAATGCATCAGAGGTTTATGGGCCAGGAGATTATTTAGTAAGAGCTGAAGCAGCAGGAGGTAATGATGGAGATGTTTGTTTTGAAGAACGAACAATAACAATTACACAGCCATCTCAAATTATTGCGAATGCAGGAAATGCAGGTGATTTAAGTTGCTTAGTTAAAACCTTAGTCTTAAATGGTAGTGTAAACTTAGAAAATCAGGAGGCATTAGATTACTCTTGGACTACAGAAGACGGGGTAATTGATAGTGGAGCAAACACATTAAATCCTACTGTTAGCAGACAAGGAACATATTTGTTGACGGTAACTAATACAGTTACTAATTGTACTTCAATGGATTCAGTGAATATAGTTTTAATTCCTGATACTGAAGATCCAGTATTTTCCGAAACCGGAGACATCACGGTTAATGTAGACGCTGGAGAGTGTGGAGCAATAGTTTCTTTCACGACTCCTGCGGCTACAGACAACTGTTTAGAAACAATTGTAACATTTACTAGTGGATTAGATCCAGGAAGTTTATTCCCTGTGGGAACTACAACTGTAACCTATACTGCTGCAGATGTTACCGGAAACACTTCCACAGTAACTTTTGATGTAACTGTTGAAGATAATGAAGATCCAGCAATCGAATGTCCTGAAAATATAACAGTAACCAATATAGAAGGTCAGGATTATGCAATTGTCACTTATACTGAGATTACTGCTACCGATAATTGCGGAGTAACAGTTGAAAGGATATCTGGTTTTGCCTCTGGGGAACAATTCCCAATAGGAACAACAACAGTAACTTATGTAGCTACAGATTCAAGTGGTAATGAAGTT
>NZ_JBFEKM010000339.1:0-1781 GCF_041552635.1 Sulfitobacter sp. | reverse complement strand
AAGCTCTTCAACCGCTCTCAGGAACTGAGGAAACCCCCGCAGCGGCTCCATCCCCCGCGTCGCATAGGTTAAAACCTTCCCACCAACCGGCAATCCCAACCACTCAAAATCAACCCCAAACACCAAGCTACCCCGGTGAAGGGCGGCCCCTAACACCAGATTTGATCATTCGCGTGGCCTGTGCGATAACGGCTTCTTCGTCGGTGGGGATCACCAGGACGTCAATTTCTGACCAGACGGCGTTGATGCGGGGAGCGTTTCTGACGTTTGCAGCGGTGTCGAGCCTTACTCCCATCCACAGCAGATGATCGCAGATTCGCGCCCTCACGAGAGCCGAGTTTTCGCCGATGCCAGCTGTGAAAACGATGGCGTCCAGCCCGTCGATACTGGCGGCAAGCTGCGCCAGTTCCCCTGCCGCGCGGTAGCAGAAAAGCGCGATTGCCTCCTTGGCCCGGGGGGCTGCGCTGCTCTGCAACGCGGCCATGTCATTGCTGATGCCGGACACGCCCAGCAGGCCGGATCGTTCATAAAGCAGCTGGCTGATCTCGGCTGCCGACATCCCCTTTTGTTGCATCAGATACAGCACAACACCGGGGTCCAGTGCACCGCATCTTTGTCCCATCATCAGCCCGTCCAGCGCGGTAAACCCCATGCTGGTTGCAACGCTGCGTCTGCCTTTCATCGCGCACATGCTGGCCCCGTTGCCAAGGTGTGCGACGATCACGCGTCCGTTCGCTCTGTCCCTCAAGTGGCTGGGCAACGTGCGGGCGATATAGTCGTAGGATAAACCGTGAAACCCGTAGCGCAGGATGCCTTCGTCAGTCAGTTCACGGGGCAGGGCGAACATCTGTGCAAGGGGGCTTTGGGTTCGGTGAAAGCTGGTGTCGAAACACGCAACCTGCGGTAAATCGGGTACGGCGCGCGAGACGCAGCGGATCGCAGCCAGGTTATGCGGTTGATGCAGCGGGGCAAGCGGGACCAATCTGTCCAGCTTTGCCATCAGCGCGTCGTTGACCCGCGCAGGGCCATCAAAGTCGCGCCCCCCGTGCACAACGCGGTGCCCGGCAGCAATGATCGTCAGATCACCAATCTGTATCTTGAGCCAGTCCAGCAAGGGAGGGATCAGCGCGTCGTGGTCGGTATCGGGGCAAAGAGGCGGGCCCTTGTCCCATCGCAACGCCTGTCCTGTGCGGTCATGCGCGGAAAAAACCGGTGCTGATCCGATACCAGCGATCTTGCCGCGCACCAGAGGGGGCTTTTTGTCATCCGCAACCGGATATACCGCGAATTTCAGGCTGGACGACCCCGCATTCAAGACAAGGATCGCGCCAGTCATGGCGCGGGCTGCATGTGGTGGCTGATGAACAGTTGCGCCAGCGCACAAGACGCAAGCCGCGAAACGGCACTGTCGGCGCGGCTGGTCAGGATGATCGGGACCTGCGCGCCCAGAACGATCCCCGCCGCATCCGCCCCCGCAAGATAAATCAGCTGCTTGGCCAACATATTCGCGGCCTCAAGGTCGGGGGCCACAAGAATGTCGGCATCCCCCGCGACCTGCGACACGATCCCTTTTGCCGCAACAGCCGCAGGGGAAATCGCATTGTCGAACGCAAGCGGACCATCCAGTAGTCCGCCGGTGATCTGCCCGCGATCAGCCATCTTGCACAGCGCTGCTGCATCTAGGGTCGATGCGATGCGCGGGTTCACCGTTTCGACGGCGGACAAGATCGCGACTTTGGGCAGATCTATGCCAAGCGCCAGCGCAAGGTCGATTGCATTTT
>NZ_JBFEKM010000338.1:0-1801 GCF_041552635.1 Sulfitobacter sp. | reverse complement strand
GCATCCAACACGCGGTAATCAAACGCCTTCAAACGGATGCGGATGTTTTGGCTTTGTGCCATATGTCATCATCCCTCATTGGGAGGTGAAACGAAGAGGAAGAGACGCCTCATCACGGCCCTTCATTGCGTTTTGTCGTAAATCAAACGGGGCGCGTAAAAACGCACCCCGCTGAGACTTGCGCTCTATAGGTCGAGTCGGCCTTGCTGGCAAGGGGTGAATTGAAGTCAGAGCGGAACACTACGTAACCGCCGCGAAAAACAGCCGATGCTACCCCCAAAGCTTGCTGGTCAAACAGCCGCCCAAAGCTGCTTTGCCGCAAGCACGGCAAAAGAAAGCACGGTGACATAAAGCGCCGTTATGAACCTAAGGCGCTTTTGTTCGCGAAGCTTTGAAACCTTAAGCAGTTCATAGGCCAGTTCCGTGGTCCAATCCACCTTTGAAACTGCGGCACGCAAATCAGCAACGGTGCGATGCCGCGCTGTCTGCACATAAAGCACACGTTCAACCCCCATCTCGGCAGAATCGCTTACCGTGGGTGCTGTCCGCCGGGACGGGTAAAGCACATAGCCAAAGAAAAACAACGGGGCCATCACAACGACCCAAAACACGATCACGAAGGGCAGCCCATCGGTGCCGGCACCGGGCAATCCACCAACAACTGCAGAGACGATATTCAAGGCAAAGGTATAGCCGATTCCCACGATCTGGGCTTTGGTGTCATAGGCACGAACCGTTGCCTGCGCCTCCTCCAACGATATGCGCAGGAACTGCTGCTGGATGGTGTCATCGGAGGGCTGAACATTTGGCATAGGAATATTGAGCTTGCATCGAGGAATAAGACAAAGTGCGCTGTAAGGTGACAACACTCGCAATTCGAAAAATATACAATCGAAAACGGCATGAGATTGGCGGCACCATATGGTGCTCAAACACTCAGCTGGTGTTGTTCAAATCAGTCTTTGCGGCGCAAAAGGGTGCGAATTTCCTTTTGAGGAGCCCCCTTTTTGAAAAGATGAAACTTTAGATCGAGACCTTCGGCGACAAGGGTGCGATGAAATTCTTGAATTTCATAATCTCCTGTTTCGTCAATATATAACGAAAAGACGGAAAGCGTATCCCCCTCAAGCTTGGCCCAGACGAAAGGTTCCCCCTTGAGAGGATCAAGCGGAACCTCTTTGCCGAAGACATTCGTTTTCATGGCCGATGTATAGATATTCTCGCGCGCACTTGGGACGAATGAAATCTGATAGGTTTTTGCTTTGCTGCGGCCATCATCCTTATAGCTGACCGAGGTCCACACCAGCGTAAACCCGGTCTTGGTTGCCTTGATTGTGGTGCTCATGTCCCGGCGCTGTGTTTGCCCTTCAAAGGTGAACTCGGCTTCGCCGGTGTAGGTCCCCTCGAAACGATCAAACGGGGCAGCGCAAAGGGACGCTGGCAACAGCAAAAAAAGGAACACGCAGATACTGCGCATGGCGATTGGGAATGTACTCATAAATCAAGCTTAGATGTTTTCGGGAAGGTTGCCAGTCCTCTGCGATCATAAACACGCATAACCACATTAGCCAAAAGTGGAACCCCGACACACCACATCGGAAAAACAAAAGGCCGCCCCGGTATGGGACGGCCTTTCGATCTCAAGCTGTTGTGGGTGGGGGTGACCCCACCCTACGGCTTATTCGTTGATTTTGGACACAACGCCCGCGCCAACAGTGCGGCCGCCTTCGCGGATCGCAAAGCGCAGACCGTCTTCCATCGCGATCGGTGCGATCAGTTCAACGTCGAACTGCAGGTTGTC
>NZ_JBFEKM010000337.1:0-1803 GCF_041552635.1 Sulfitobacter sp. | reverse complement strand
GCGGGGAAAGTGCTGAAAAAATTATTACAGTTACAATTAAACCTGGAATACCCCCAAATCCAGGACCTATTACCCAGGAAATAATTACCCCCATTAACAATCTTGCTATTTGTCCGGGTAGTGAAGTAAAATATTCCGTTGATGACATTCAAGATTATGGAGTAGTGAATTATACTTGGAATCTCCCTACAGGATGGAGTTTTAAAGGAACAAACAACAATACCAATGAAATTACAGTAATTGCCGGTAATTATGGTCAGAATGGTGCTATCACAGTTACTGCAACGAATTCCTGTGGAACCGGACCTACTAGTAACTTAAATGTAAATATAGATCCACCTGCACCTACAACTGTTGGGGCTATAAGCGGTGATGCACTGGTATGTTCCACAAAAACTGGATTAAACTATTCCGTGCCTGCACAGACTTCTGCAACAGGATACACTTGGACAGTTCCAGCCAACTGGGTAATTACATCTGGAAGTAATACCAATAACATAACAGTTAATGCTTCCTCCACACCGGGGAATATTACCGTAACAGCAGATAATAATTGTGGTAGTTCTCCTCCTTCAAGTTTTGCAGTGGGCGTTACTAATGCTGCGCCTCCTCAACCATTAGCAATAACTTCTAGTTTAGATGGGAATAAAAATATTTGCCCTCCTGCTAATGGAATCACTTTTAATGTTCCTGCGGTTACCGGTGCAACTTCTTACCTATGGACCCTACCTACTGCAGGCTGGGAAATTACTGCTGGGGCAGGAACTAGAAATATTACGGTAAAAGTAACCTCAGCGGCAGCTATAGGAACTCAGCAAGTGAGTGTCCAGGCTGTTAATATTTGCGGAAACAGTGCCGCATCGGTTTATACAGGAATAGAAGTTGCAAATCATATAGTTACGAATGCAGGGGCTGATATGACCGTATGTAGGACAACTAATTTTGCTCCCATTACAATAAATGCAAGTGTGCTTTTTGGAAATTCCAAATTTGATCCTAGTTTTCAAACTTCAGGGACAGGCACATTCGTTACACCTTTACCCAAGAATGAAAGCGGACCTTTCACCTATCAATATAAACCAACAGCTGCAGATCATGCAGCCGGCCAGGTTACGATTACAATGACAGTTCCAAAACCCAAAGGGAATAGCGACAATTGTGGAACGGGCGGAGGAAATAATGGAGTTGATGACATGGTCATTACCTTTAAACCCGATCCCATCGCTAGTATTTCAGGCACTTCAACCATTTGTTCAGGAAATGCAACCGATATTACTTTTACTGCCTCTCCAAATTCTATTGTTACCTATAATATTAACGGAGGAACTAATAGAACCATTCCTGTTGGAGCGAACGGAACTGCAGTCTTAGCTACAGGAAATTTGACAACGAGTACAAATTACAATTTAGTAAGTGTTGCCTATACCGGTACACTAACTTGCCCAAAAAACATTACAGGTACTGCCACTGTTACAACTACATCTCCACCAACGGCAAGCATTAGCTACGCACAACCTTTCTGCACTTCTAATTCCACGAGTCAAAATGTTACCAAATCGGGTACAGGGAATGGCACCTATTCCGCAGGAACTACTGGCTTTATAATTGACGCGCAATCTGGGGCAATAACACCTAGTGATAACCCTCCGGGAATTCATACTGTAACATTGACCATTCCTGCTTCTGGAGGATGCCCGGAATATACTACAACGACCACTGTTCAAATTATTGAAAAAGTGCAAATTACGACGCCTCCACAAAATGTTCAGGTATGCGAAGGGCAACAAGCTCAATTTAACGTAG
>NZ_JBFEKM010000336.1:0-1813 GCF_041552635.1 Sulfitobacter sp. | reverse complement strand
CTATCGCCGATGTGCGTGCGGGCTTGCAGGTGATGTCGCGCGGCGACGTGCGCGATCCGCTCTGGGTGCCACCTTCGGCTGACCGTCGCGATGCGGGTGGCCCTTTGACGGTCGGCTATGCGATGAACCCCTTTCAAGGCACGCTCGATCCGGCAATTCAAAGAGCGATGCAGACGGCGATCGCTGGTTTCAAGGGTACAGGTGCCAAGCTCCGCGAAATCAGCCCGCCTTCCGCCGCTGATTTGCCTGACCTCTGGGGGACCTTGATGTTCACGGAGACGGAAGCGTTGGCGCGCGGTGCAATGGAGGCCAACGCTTCGGAAGAGATGTGGGACTATTATCAAAAATTCTTGGGGCATTTCGAACCAACTGACATTGCCGGTCTGATGCGCGCGATGCAGCGCCGAATTGTAGTGCAGCGTGCTTGGGCTGCGATGTTCCAAGAGGTTGATGTCTTATTGCTGCCGACATCGCTCAGCCGTCCGTTTCGCAATGATCAGGACTTCAGGGAGCCAGAGACGCTGGGCGAAATCGTCGCGGCACAATCGCCGCTTCTGGCGATCAACGTTTTGGGCCTGCCTTCTGTCGCCTTGCCAACACATCTTGACGACGGCGTCCCGCTGGGTGTCCAGCTGGTTGGGCCAATGCACAGTGATGCCTTTGTATTGGACGCAGCCGAACGTCTTGAACTGGAACTGGGTACGCTTTGGCAGGCACTCGCAAAAAAGGAAGTAAAACGATGACTAAAATTGATCGCAAGCATACGAGCGTACGGATGTCCCAGATCGTCATGCACGGCGACACCGTCTATCTTGCAGGGCAGGTAGGCACACCAAACGCAAGTGTGGAGCAGCAAACCCGCGACTGCCTTGACGCCGTCGACCGCCTGCTCGCCGAAGCTGGATCGGACAAGGCGCACATGCTTCAGGCGATCATCTGGCTGGCGGATATGGCCGATTTCGCCGAGATGAACGCGGTTTGGGACGCTTGGGTGCCGGAGGGAGCGGCACCTGTCCGCGCCTGCGGCGAGGCCCGTCTGGCCACGCCCGAATATCGGGTCGAGATCATCATCACGGCCGCAAGGACCTAAGAAAGATGGTTTCTTTCCCCTACATCCCCCGTGACATTTGGCTGGCGCGATGTAGTCAACATCATGCCGGAAGCCCACCACGGTCCGGGCCCGATGATCAAGGGCCAGTTCATGGAGCGTGGGCAAAACGCGCTTATCAAACGTGCGGCCTGGATTGACGGCATCGGGATAGGCGCGATGTGTTTTACCGTCTTTCCCCAGAACAGCGCACGCAATCTGCAATCCGTGCAAGGCACAATGTTTGTCTTTGACGATCACACGGGCGCGCTGCTCGACAGTGACGTAGTGACTTATCGGAAGACAGCGGCGGATTGGCGTTGTACGGGGAACTGACCTCATTCGACACCAACGGCGGATTGCAGACATTCGCTGCAAGTGCGAAATCGAAAAGGCAGCGCGAAGAGAGCGGACGCTCAGGGTATCACCCGGTTGTTTGCGTTGTGCAGACGCAGCGAACGGCTGGTCTGAGCCCAGAGTCCCCGATGCTGCGGTACGCGCCGATGTCCGCTATGGGGAACGCCTTAAAATGGGTCTCCAAATTTTGACGCTTAGCTGATATTGAACCGCTACGTCGAAGACCGCAGGCAGTCTTACAGACCTAAATAAGCTGTGCAGTTTTCAACCAGTTCAACGACAAATTCGTCGGCCCTTGTGGTTTGTATTCTGCTCCGAGCGGTTTTGAATATCCAAGCCTTTTGATCACATCAAAGATGTGGTCAAAGT
>NZ_JBFEKM010000335.1:0-1823 GCF_041552635.1 Sulfitobacter sp. | reverse complement strand
CTTTTTCAGCAGCGGCTTTATCAGCAGCAGCTTTATCAGCAGCAGCTTTTTCAGCGGCAGCTTTTTCAGCGGCAGCTTTTGCAGCGGCAGCTTTTGCAGCGGCAGCTTTTTCAGCAGCGGCTTTATCAGCAGCAGCTTTATCAGCAGCAGCTTTTTCAGCGGCAGCTTTTTCAGCGGCAGCTTTTGCAGCGGCAGCTTTTGCAGCGGCAGCTTTTGCAGCGGCAGCTTTTGCAGCGGCAGCTTTTGCAGCGGCAGCTTTATCAGCAGCGGCTTTATCAGCAGCGGCTTTATCAGCAGCGGCTTTATCAGCAGCAGCTTTTTCAGCGGCAGCTTTCGCAGCGGCAGCTTTTTCAGCGGCAGCTTTTTCAGCAGCAGCTTTTTCAGCAGCAGCTTTTTCAGCGGCAGCTTTTGTAGCGACCAAGGTTTCTAAAGCAGTTTGAGCATTTGCTGCGTTGGCCTCTTTGTTGGCTTCGGCGTAAGCAGTTGCTTGTTTATCACTTAAGCCAGCTTTTTTAGCTTTATTAAGTAAAACTAGACGATTAGCCTCAATCTTTTGGGCAGCAGTAGACTGATCGGTTAATGGAGGTGTATTTGGATAGGTGTTTTTGTGACTACCACCGCTACTACATGCAGCAATACTTACTGCTAGGACAGTAAGAGCACTTACTTTTGATAAATACGTTAAAGACATTTTAATTCTTCCAATAATTTTACATTTGTAGATATATATCTTACTCGGTTGTTTCTAGTTCACATAGTATTTACTAAAATATATTCCATATTTGTATGTTTTATCTCTTTCTGAGTTCCCTTTAGTATCTATCTCTGATAGATGTCTTCATAAATAATAAAATAACCCCACTCTCAACTTATTTTTCTAAGGTATTGGTTTACTTAGTTTTTAAAACTTCAGTTAAAACAATTAAAATTTTAAATTCTATAAAAATCAAAAGCCTACGATAAGTTGAGATTGGCGTTAAAATAATAAAATAATATATGGGTCATAATATTTTTATTATTAAGCCAGCATATGCCGTCATTACAATCTACTTCGTTTCTTTACATTCTGGCATGCCGGTAAGGGGAAACCCCTTAACCCCAAAAACCTTACGGACGTTACCCATGAGCGATGAAAAACCGACCAAGGAAGTTAGAGATAGGCACATTCAAATACGCCTCACTGATAACGAGTTTAACGAGATCAAAGTTCGTGCCGGTGAATTGGGTACTTCCACTTTTTTGCGCCAGTTGGCATTGGGTCAAAAGATCGAACAGCCAAAACCAAAGGCTAAAAAAATCATTCACGCAGCTGATCCCGAATTGGTGCGTCATGTGGCATGGGTTGGTAACAACATGAACCAAATCGCCAAGCATCTGAACCTAGGCAACCAAGTAGACAATGAGGTGCTTATGACTTTGGTGAAGATACAAGCTGACCTTGATACTGAGCTACAAAGGATTATGAGCAATGATCGTTAAATTCTTTCGTCATGGCACCGGTGGTGGCAGTGCCGTCTTTGATTATTTGCTTGGCAGAGAAGGTGATCGCCCTGATGCCGAAATATTGCGCGGTGACGTAGAGCAGCAAAAGCTACTCATTGACTCATTAGAATTTAAGCGCCAGTACACCAGTGGTTGCTTGAGCTTTGAAGAAGCCCCTGATCATCTAACGAGCAAGCAAAAAAACGAGATCATGGACAGCTTTGAAGAGACGATTACCGCAGGGTTAGAGGCTGATCGGGTGAGCTTTGCATGGGTTGAGCACAGGGACAAAGGACGGCTTGAGCTGAACTTTGTCATTGCGAATGTTGATCTTGAGCATG
>NZ_JBFEKM010000334.1:0-1828 GCF_041552635.1 Sulfitobacter sp. | reverse complement strand
TGGAAAAGCCCGGTCGCCTTCGAACGGAAAGTCGCTTAAACGAGCACTTGGAGCGGCACAAATACGCGACAGGTCCAGGGAAAGACACGTGTCAGGTCGATCGGAATGTGGGTCAAACCAAACCGGAAAGCCAAGTGGCACCAACCCAACGAACGGTCGATCAGTGTTTGAGTCAAACCGCCCGAGAACTGGTTACCATCATATGACTGTCCGTATTCATGATCTCGGGCTTGCCGTATTTTGCGATGGCCTCGTTTAAGGCGGGTAGTGCCCCGGGGCGTGGTGTAATTCCGACGGTAGCGCGGGCTGAGTGGAGCCCTGCGCAGCTCAGGCGAAGCCCGCGCGGCTTTCTGGGTGGTCATGGACGTTCTCCGGTAGGGTTGAGTTGCAAAACTGACCTACCGATCAAGGAGATCACCCATGACCAAAGACATGTTAGCAGAAACGGTCGCGCTGAAGGCGCTTCTTTCAGACACCGCAGATCATCAAATACTGGCCGAGATGCTTGGGTTTGTCGCCGACCGCCTGATGGCGCTGGATGTGGATCAGCAATGCGGTGCTGGAACGCATGAGCGCAGTACCGAACGAGTAAACCATCGGAATGGATATCGTGAGCGCCGGTGGGAAACTCGGGCCGGGACCATCGATGTTCAGATCCCAAAGCTTCGGAAGGGGTCATACTTTCCGGAGTTTCTGGAGCATCGTCGGGCCTCGGAGAAGGCGATGACGGCCGTTATCCAAGAAGCCTACATTCAGGGCGTTTCCACCCGCTCAGTCGATGATCTGGTGAAAGCGATGGGCATGACCGGCGTCTCCAAGAGCCAGGTCTCGCGCCTGTGCGTCGAGATTGATGAACGTGTTGACGCTTTTCTGAACCGACCGCTGGAGGGCGAGTGGCCTTACCTCTGGCTGGACGCCACCTACATCAAGGTCAGGCGCTGCGGGCGGATCGTCAGTGTCGCGGCTATAGTGGCTGTCGCAGTCAATCTGGACGGACGGCGCGAGGTTCTGGGCATCGCCATCCAGCCCAGCGAGGCCGAGGTGTTCTGGGGCGAGTTCCTACGCGCTCTGGCCGATCGGGGCCTGCGTGGGGTTAAGCTGATCATCGCGGATGAACACAAAGGACTGAAGGCCGCGGCCGCCAAAGTGCTGGGGGCTACGATCCAGCGTTGCAGGGTTCACTTCATGCGCAATGCCTTGGCCTGCGTCGGTAAAAAGGACCGCCCAATTGCCACAGCAGCACTCAGAACCGCCTTCGACCAGGACACGCTGGCAGAATCCAAGGATCACTGGGCGAAACTGATTGAGGCCTTCCAGCCGCGTCACACCAAGCTCGCCGAACTAATGCTACGCGCCGAAGACGACGTGCTGTCCTACAAGACGTTCCCAAAAGCACACTGGCGGCAAATACACTCTACCAATCCCTTGGAAAGGCTGAACAAGGAGATCAAGCGCCGGACCAATGTCATCGGTATTTTCCCCAACGAGCAAGCCATCAGACGTCTCGTAGGAGCGTTGATGCTGGAACAGAACGACGAATGGGCGGTCTCACGGCGTTACATGACGCTGGAAACTGTTGCCGCCATCTGCGAGGATACCACCATGGACCCGGCAAAGATCGCCGCCCTGTAAACCGGCTCAACTCCCAGCCGGAGAACAAGTTGCACCAAGTCTTGGGACACTACCGATCAGCTCAGCCGAAGCTCTTGATTAGACCATCCTAAAGCAGTAGCTGAGGTTTTGTGGCGTAGCAGCCAACAAAATATTGGAGAGAAATTAGTGGCAGCCGGTATCAAGAAGCACATCAAAAATCTACTACCAGATAGAT
>NZ_JBFEKM010000333.1:0-1836 GCF_041552635.1 Sulfitobacter sp. | reverse complement strand
TTACTGCTGCATTCATAGACAGCCTGATCCCCTCGTGTTCCGCCAGTTCTGCCATTGTTGTGAATTCACCGGACTCAAGCATCCGCTTCCAGTGAATTGCCCGCGCCAGCGCCTTGAGGATTCATTCTTTATAGATAAAAACAAAAAAAGTTTCTGCGTGCGAAGGCCGCCCCGCTTGTAAGGCGGGGATTTGCACCAAGGAGTGGATACTAGACGTCGGCCAGCAGATTGACGGGGGCTCCGTCCGCAATTTCTTTTGCTAGCGCGCGCAGAACGAATTTCTGGATCTTGCCCGTCGAGGTGCGCGGAATATCCATGAAAATGAACTGGCCCGGAACCTTGAAGGGCGCAAGCTGATCACGGCACCACGCTTTAAGCATTTCGCCATCCGCCTGCTGCCCCATAGCAAGCTCGATAAAGGCGCATGGTGTCTCTCCCCATTTCTCATGCGGCATGGCGACCACGGCGGCAACGCTGACAGCCGGGTGCCGGTACAGCGCTTCTTCGACCTCGATGGAGGAAATGTTTTCCCCACCAGAAATAATGATATCCTTGGATCTATCCTTGAGCTGGATGTAGCCATCGGGGTGGATCACCCCCAAGTCGCCGGAGTGGAACCAACCGCCTTCAAAGGCCTCTTGGGTGGATTGTGGATTGCGGAAATATCCCTTCATCACGACGTTGCCACGAAACATGACTTCGCCCATGGTTTTGCCGTCGCGGGGCACCGGAGCCATGGTTTCGGGGTCGAGAACATCTAGTCCTTCCAGCGGCAGATAGCGCACGCCCTGACGGGCCTTGAGGGCCGCTTGTTCCTCTGGCGGCAGGTCAGACCAGCTGTCGTGCCAGTCATTGACCACTGCGGGTCCATAAGTTTCAGTCAGCCCGTAAAGATGCGTAACGTCAAACCCCGCGGTTTTCATATCCGCCAACAGCTTTTCGGGTGGAGGCGCTGCTGCGGTGAAAAATTGCACGGTGCGATCAAGATCACGTTTTAACCCAGCAGGTGCAGAGATCATCAGCGACATCACGATCGGGGCCCCGCACAGGTGGGTGACGCCCTCGTCAGCCAAAGCATTCCAGATCGGTTCCGCCCGCACCTGACGCAGACAAACATGGGTGCCGATAATCGCCGACATCGTCCATGGGAAACACCAGCCGTTGCAGTGAAACATGGGCAGGGTCCAAAGATAGACCGCGTGTTTTTGCATTGAAGACGTCAGCGCATTTCCCTGTGCCAAAAGGTAAGCGCCCCGGTGATGCGACACGACACCCTTGGGGTCGCCGGTCGTGCCAGACGTGTAGTTGATCGAGATTGCATCCCATTCGTCCTCTGGCATCAGCCAAGCGTAATCAGGATCACCGCTAGAGAGGAATGCCTCGTAATCCTGGGCCTTAACGGCTGCTTGGGGGCCGTCGAATTCAGCGTCGTTATATTGGATCAGCACGGGGTTCACGGATGCAATTGCCAGCGCCTCTTGCATCAACGGCATGAACTCAGCGTCCACGATGACGAGTTTCGTCATGGCGTGATCCAGCTGAAACGCGATGATCGCGGCATCCAGACGGGTGTTGATCGAATGCAGCACTGCGCCGCACATTGGAACGCCGTAGTGGCATTCCAGCATGGCAGGGGTGTTTGCAAGCAGCGCTGATACCGTATCCCCACGCTCCATACCATTTTGGCTTAGGGCCGAGGCCAGTTGCCGCGAGCGCGCGTAAAATTCAGCATAATTGCGCCGCAGGGCCCCGTGAACAATCGCGATATGATCCGGGAAAACACTTGCCGCGCGTTCCAGAAAGGTCAGTGGCGTGAGGGGCTGATAATTCGCTGGA
>NZ_JBFEKM010000332.1:0-1886 GCF_041552635.1 Sulfitobacter sp. | reverse complement strand
CTTGCCGCGATCGATTTCACGACACAGGCCACCGACGGGGCGCGCTTGCTTGACCTAGCGCGCAAGCAGTCCGATCAGCTTTAGGCCGCTGCGATGCGGGTTGCAGACGAAGTATCCCGCGTCAGTTGCTTGCAACAGGCCGAAAATGCAGGCCCCGCCATCCGCGCGGCAATTGGGAATATTGCCACCGATACAGCAGCCGTTCGCGCGCAGATGGAGGCACGGCAAGCTAAAGCGGTCGAAGCGTTTGACCGCGGCAAGGTCGCGATGGCCACTGCTGCTGCCGAAGAACTGCGCAGCATGCTGGAAAGCGATACAGACCTGCGCGACCTGACCGAAGCCGCTGAGGAAGAACAGGCGCTGGCCGACCTGCCCGGCGCGCCGAAACTGGCCAAACTGCTTGCCGTCGTGGCAAAACGCGATGCCCTGCACAAGGCGTCCGAAAAGCTCATCAACAGATCTTGCGCGCTGACGCCCCCCTATGCGACCGATCTGTCATCCATCGGGGCCTTGAGGGGCATGGTCGGCGGCCTGCCCCCCCGTGCCGGCAGCAACCGCCCCGATGCCGCCCAAACCGCAAGAGCCGTCTCAAAATGCGCTGACAACCGACAAAGCCTGCGTGACCGCCCTAAATGCCGCCCTTGCCGCCGCACAACAGGCCCAGTTGACAGCCATGAAACTGCATGCCGAACTTGCTGCGGTTAAATCGCCCACGCTGGCAGAAATGGATGACCGCGACGCGATTGGTGCCCTTATGGTTTGCGTGAATGATGCCCCTGCGGCGATCAAAGCGGGCCAATTGATGATCTTTGAAGCAATCGATATGGTATCAGAGCTAAGCTATGAATGGACGGCTTGGGCCAATGAACATCACGCCGCCATTGCCGGCACCGCCGTTTTTCAGGCGATCGCGGGCTTTGCATCATCCGAAGCGGATCACGCCAAGTTCACCCCTGTGTCCCAAGCCGACATGATCCGGGTCGGCCCGTCGCTTGTGCTTGATCCCTACACTGGCGCAGCCCTGCCGCCAACGACCGTCAATGGTGACGCAGCCGTGGTTGATATGAAACACATCACCGAACGCCACGTGCGCAGCACCTATGAATTTGACGAACACTCAAGCCCCAAGGGATCCGAACATGATCTTGGCGTTCTGCTAAGGGGCCAACTGGCCGACAAGGATATCAGCCCCGAGGAAAAGCGCCTGATTCAGGAAAGCCAACGCGCCAAGCCCAATTCATTTTTCCCCGAAGAGGTCACTGCCCTGAATGCCGCGGGCCTTGCCAAAACCGCAATGGAACAGGCGCAGGCCAATGTCTCGCCAGATACGGTGGGCAATATCCTGACTGACCAAATCCAGCCCTTTGGTGCCCTCAAGAAATGGGCCTCGGCGCTTCATCAGGGCGACGCCATAGCGCTGAATATTCCACCCGCAATCAGCGCCACAGTCGGAATTTCGCTAAATGTCGACCCGATCAACAGGACCACCAGCACGCATACCAAAAAACCCGCGCCTCAGGTGCTGAAGGCGCGGATGTTTATCTCAACGATGGCGATAAGCTGTCCACGCCGGACGTTCTGGTGCTTGCCAAAGCACTTAGCGTGTCGCGCTGACCTGACACAACAAGGAACCTGACATGGCCACATTGACCGCTGATCTATCGGTGATGATCCCGGGTAACGGGCTGACGTTGCTGGACGAACTTGATCTTGACCCGACCCTAATTGAGGACATGCCCCAAGAAGACCGTGATGATCCTGACGGGTTCGTGGCCCTGTCGCGTGGTGGCGCGTTCATTTTGCTTGAAGATACGCTATACGCCCTGCTGCACCATTTCACCGCGACGTTGCCAGCGGCGGTGCATGCCGGTGAAAACAGCGTCTAT
>NZ_JBFEKM010000331.1:0-1908 GCF_041552635.1 Sulfitobacter sp. | reverse complement strand
TGCAAATTAAACGATGTCGATCCGCACGCCTATCTGACCAATACGCTCACAGCCATCGTCGCTGGCCACAAACAAAGCAAGATCAACGAGCTGCTGCCGTGGAATTACGTCAAATAGGTGGGATCGGCGCACCGGTTACGCCTCTGGTCTATTGGCATGATGCTTTTTGGTGCCGGTGGACGGTAACCTAAGGCGCTATGTGGCCTGACCGTGTTGTAGTGGCGACACCATCTCTCGATGAGGATCTGTGCCTCGCGCAGCGAGTAGAAGACCTCACCGTTCAGCAGTTCGTCCCGAAAGCGGGCGTTGAAGCTCTCGCAGTAGCCGTTTTCCCATGGTGATCCTGGGGCGATAAAGGCTGTTTTGGCACCCACCGCGCCGATCCAGGCGCGCACCTTCTTTGCGATAAATTCCGGCCCATTGTCAGACCTTATGTATTCCGGCGGGCCGCGCAGGATGAACAGATCAGTCAGCGCATCGACCACGTCTGTTGAATTAAGTTTTCGTTTGACGCGGATCACCAGCACCTCCTTTGTAAACTCATCAATGATATTCAGCGTGCGATATACGCGTCCGTCATGGGTCCGATCCTGAACAAAGTCATAGGACCAGACGTGGTTCGGACGCTCCGGCCGCAGCCGGACGCACGACCCGTCGTTCAGCCAGAGCCGACCCTTCTTGGGTTGTTTCTGCGGGACTTTCAGCCCTTCCCGCCGCCAAATTCGCTCAACACGCTTATGATTTACATGCCAGCCGCTGTTGTTCAGCATCCCGGTAATCATGCGATACCCATAGCGTCCAAACTCTTCTGTCAGTGCGATGATGTCCTCGGTCAGCCGTTGTTCGTCCGGCAAGCCACAAGGAACCTTGCGCTGTGTCGAACGATGCTGCCCGAGTATGCGGCAGGCCCGGCGCTCAGATATGCCGAGAGCCTGCCGCACATGATCAATGCACTGACGGCGGCGGGAAGGGCTTAGAAGTTTCCCCGTGCAGCCTCGGTGAGGATCATCTTGTCTAACGTCAAATCCGACACCGCGCGTCTTAACCGAGTGTTTTCGGTCTCCAACTCTTTGAGGCGCTTGAGCTGATCACGGCTCATACCGCCATACTCTTTACGCCATCGATAATAGCTTTGAACCGTCACTCCGATCTGCCGCACAGCTTCCGCCGTCGACCGTCCTTGCCCTTGCAGCACTTCAACTTGTCGCAGTTTCAGCACAATATCTTCGGGTTTCTCTCGTTTTCCAGCCATCCTTTAGTCCTCCTGAAATCGGGATAAACATATCCCAGTGGGTGGACCACTTCAGAGGGGGCATTCCATTATCGCAACCCGGGATAACGTTTGTTTTAATATTCAATGCAAGAACAACTTGGTCGACCCATCGTGGGTGGATTTAGATCCAAAGCGGTTTATTCGAACCAATCGGACGCTTGAGCGCTACTACGAAAGGGCAATCACCAAGGAGCGCTCTCGAGAACAGCTTCTTAAAGATCATGTGGGACTTGAAAGGGTTGAGCCGTTCATCGTCAGTCGTTTCCCGATAGTTACAGCCAACGCCCGTATCGTTCCACTTGCTCGCATTCGCGATTTCAGTTCCATGGCCCTGGAAGTAATGAAAGCTGAATCTGGAAATGGATAACGTAAAGCACAACGTTACTAGGTCCGCGAACTGTGAATTCACCAGTCCCCTGATTTCACGGTTGCAGCGGATGGCCGGTCTGACGGGCCGCACCGCAGCATATTGATTGGGTGGCCAAGGTCGGCAATGGGCCGAGGCTGTGTGGAAACGCATTTGATTGCGTGTTTTGGACCTCTGTTTTTCCGTCCATGGCGTTTTTCTATTCCAGGAGCGCCATTTGTCCCAAATGGGGTCCTATTTCATCGGGTCGGGGCTTTGATCGCGGGAT
>NZ_JBFEKM010000330.1:0-1936 GCF_041552635.1 Sulfitobacter sp. | reverse complement strand
ATTGCGACCGTAATGATTGCGTCCCTGCTGGCGATGATCGCGGGGGCGAACCCGTTTTCGGTGCTCGGGCTGATCCTGAAAGGCGCGTTCGGATCACAGTTTGCGCTGCTTGAAACCTTGAACCGCGCGACGCCGCTGATCTTTACAGGGCTGGCCATCGCCGTCGCGTTCAAGGCCAAGTTCTGGAACATCGGGGCCGAGGCGCAGTTATACGCCGGTGCCTTGATCACGGTGGTGTTGGGCACTGGCGCGCTGCCTTGGTCCGGCGTTGCGTTGATCCCCACACTGGCGATTGGCGCGGTGCTGGCGGGGGCGGTTGTGTTGCTGGTGCCTGCGATTCTGAAAACGCGCTTTGGCGTGGACGAAGTCGTGACGACCTTATTGTTCAACTTCATCTTTTTGCTTTTCATCTCGATGCTGCTGGAAGGTCCGCTCAAGGATCCGATGGGCATGGGCTGGCCCAAATCCGCGCGGCTGATTGCCGAAGGCAGATTGCCGCGCATCTTTGATGGTTTGCGGCTGCACTGGGGGTTTGCGCTGGCGATCCTTTGCGCGCTGGCTGTGTGGCTGATCCAGACCCGCAGCACCTTAGGGTATGAAATGCGCGCGGTCGGCCTGAACCGCGAAGCGGCGGCATTTGCGGGCATTCCGGTCAACACGGTTCTGGTCAAAACCGCGCTGCTGTCGGGCGGCTTGGCGGCACTTGCAGGCTTCTCAGAGGTGGCCGGGCTCAAGGGGAGCCTGACGCTCGATCTGTCGCCGGGGTTTGGCTACACCGGCATCATCGTGGCGATGCTGGCGCTGTTGAACCCGCTGGGTGTTATCGTATCGGCACTGTTTGTTGCCGGCATCTTCGTGGGGGCCGACAGCATGAGCCGCGCAGCAGGCGTGCCGACCTATCTGGCGGATATGATGCTGGCGACGGCGCTGCTGCTGATGGTGCTGGCAATCATGTTGACGCGGTTCAGAGTGGTACGCGACTGATGGAAATTCTGGATATCCTGATCTCGGCGAGTTTTTGGGCCGCTGCCATCCGTATCGCAACGCCGCTGATCCTTGCGACCATGGGCGAATTGATCTGCGAACGCGCGGGCGTGCTGAACCTGGGTATTGAGGGGATTATGGTCGCGGGGGCCTTTGCCGGCTGGATGGCAGTCTATTCCGGCACGGGGCTTTGGGTCGGTGTGGCCGTGGCCATGGTGGTCGGCATGGTCTTTGGCCTGTTACATAGCGTGCTGACGGTGCCGTTCGGGCTGTCGCAGCATGTGGTGGGGCTGGGGGTGACGTTGCTGGCGACTTCCTCGACCTATTATGCGTATCGCCTTGCGCTGCCGCAGGTGACCAGCCCGCCCAAGATTGCGGCGTTTCAGCCCTATGAAATACCGATCCTGTCAGACATTCCGCTGCTGGGGCAGGCGTTGTTCTCGCAGACACCCTTTACCTATCTGGCCTTTGCCCTGGTCGCGGCGACCAGCATCGTTTTGTATCGCACGCCTTTGGGCCTTGCCGTGCGCGCAGCGGGCGAAAGCCCCGCAGCGGTGGCAGCACAGGGGTTGTCGGTCACGGCGATCCGCATGGGGGCTGTGATCGTGGGCAGCGGGTTCATGGCCATGGGCGGCGCGTTTCTGACCATGTCGGCCTTTGACAGCTTTTTCTTCGAAATGGTGAACGGGCGCGGCTGGATCTGCATCGCCTTGGTGGTGTTCGGATCATGGATGCCGGGCAAGGCGCTGTTGGGCGCGGTCTTGTTCGCCGCCTTTGACGCGTTGTAAATCCGGGTGCAGCAAACCAGCTTTGGCGCGGATATCCCCTATCAAATCTTCCTCATGGCACCTTATATCCTGTCCATCGTCGCCCTGGTGCTGGTATCACGCCGCGCACAGGTGCCCGCCGCCTTGATGGTGCCGTTCAACAAAGGAGAACGCTGATGTTTGAT
>NZ_JBFEKM010000329.1:0-1945 GCF_041552635.1 Sulfitobacter sp. | reverse complement strand
CTTGAGTTTCCCTTCGTCTTCGCCGCCACCCGCAACTACATAGCGCCACGGACGGTCGGTCAGCTTCGCCAGAGCGCGTAGGGCATTTGCGATGTTCTTGACAGGGGCCAGACGCGCCACAGTCAAAATGCACGGTATCTGGTCAGAGTTGTGCTCAGGCGGCGTGGCAAAGCGCAGCGTCGCCCCGTTGCGGATAATCTCTGTGCGTGGCCGCAGGGCCGGATAGGTAGAAAGGAGCGCCTCTTGTGTTTGAGTACTGATCGCTGCAATCCGTTCAAAACCGCGATAGACCATTCGGTCCAAACCGCGCAGCGCGACATGTTCCCGGCGTCGGTTCCAAGTGCTGTGCTCGGTCATGCTGCAAGGAGTGTCCAATTGCCCGGTCTGGCGCAGCGCCGACACATGCAAGGTCGCGGGGAATAAATGTGCGTGTACAATCGTGCTGGGCCGGGCCAGATCTCGCAGCGCTGCCCTTAGTCGTAGGGTGACCCTTGGATCGCGCACCGATCCAAAGCCAAGGCTGTCTGACTTGGGTATATCACCTACCTCGCAAGCCCCAATCGCCAAAATATGGGCATCGACCCCTGCATCCAGAAGATCTTGATGCAAGGTGGTGGCCAGACGCTCAGCGCCCCCAAAATCAGTTCCAGAATGGTTTATGACCTGTACCACACGCATAAACTTAAACCGACCCTATCGCGAAACAGGTGGCAATCTGGGCATTGGCACCAGATTGCAGATATCGGACGAAATGCGGGTTTTCCTTACGGATCATTTCAGGGTCTCCGGCGCAATATAGGAAATAGGGTAGCAAAAAATCGGAATTGCGCCAGTTCGAACCAATTCAACTCCGGGGCGTCCATGGGGGCGTTCAACACTGTCGAACGGGGCTCTTTTGTCCCGCGCGTCAACCATGTGTTTCCCGTATAGACATGCGTATTGCGCATATTCACTTCCCGGTCGCCGATTCTATCGAAGGAGATAGGTCGCCCATACCAATCTCTCAGGACCTTTTCCATCGACGCGGGATCGCGTACGAAATCTTCGTATTTCACGCGGAATACCCGGTCTTTAGGCACCTTGGCAAGCGCCTTACCCATCTGGATGTAATGAAACAACAGCCATAGAGTATAAATTGGCGCAAGGGCCTGCCGGTACCAATTGGTCCGGCGACGGGCGCGCTTGATCCGCGCTCCAAGGGCATTCTCAGGGTGGCGGGAAAGAACGATCACCCGCAGCTGAAACTCATCTTGTTCTGCCAAAAGCTGCAAGCGGCGGGCGTTCTTCGAAGCATCGACAATTTCTTGTGCCCCGGTTTCTGCCAGAACCAGCCGCATGAAACCCAGTTGCTGCGCCAGATGCTCGTCGATCGACTGGGCCCCGTAGGTCTTGCGCAGATCTCGACCCATAATCATTGATAACCGTCGTGAAAGCGATGTGCGTCGTGCGTAGATCGGGTGATACTTCGCTTCGGTTTCGAACTGCGGCATCGGATCCTTGGCTGCCGCGCGTTCGTGAGCCTGCGCGATCAGTGGCCCCCAAAAGGGGCAGTCCGCGAGCAAGGCATTACAACTGCAACGACGATGCTCATGGTAATCCTGTTCCAGATAATTGATCTCGCCACAGTTGACAAAGCCTTCAGCATTGCCAAGCGCCATGGCGAATAGGGACGAACCTGAATAGGGCAGGCCGAGAATGTATGTCAGACCCTTGCCATCGCTCATTGCAGCCACCGTTTGATCATCTTTCTAAGCGATGGACGGATGAAATGCCGCCAGGTCTGGGGGAAATTAGGATCAGCTTTGAAATCGCGCCAAGGGCGGGGTTCGACAGCGGGCGGCGTTTCCTGCATGAGTGCTTGGAAAAGCGCCGCATAGGCTTTGGCAGCTTTGGCATTGCTGAACCGCGCGCGGGCCTGCTGGGCACCGCGTTCGTGTTGTGCCTG
>NZ_JBFEKM010000328.1:0-1980 GCF_041552635.1 Sulfitobacter sp. | reverse complement strand
CGGGTGACACGGCCATGCTCGCGTTCTTTCAGGGCCGCCCCCCGCAAACTGCGCGCGGCGTGCTGGCCTATGCCGCCGCCCTGACCCGCGCCAACCGCAGCGGAGAGGCGCAGGCGCGCCTGGTTCTGGCGTGGCGCACCATGCCGATGGACGCGGTAACGCAGGCATTGTTCCTGGCCGAACACAGCGCATTGCTGAAACCGCATCACGCTGCAAGGCTGGATGAAATGCTGTGGCAAGGTGATCATGCCAAGGCCCGGCAAATGTTTGATCTGGTCAGCACCGAGGACAAGGCACTGGCCGAAACGCGGATCGCGTTGCAGAACCGCAATGGCGACGTAAACGAAATGATAAACGCCTTGGCCCCGGCCAAGGCCAGCGATCCCGGCCTGCAAAAGGACCGTTTCGAGTGGCGCATTCGCAAAGGGTTCGACGACAGCGCCAAGGATTTGCTGCTGTCGCAATCGGTTAGTGCCACAGCCCTTGGCCAGCCATCCGCATGGGCCAATCGCCGCCGTGCGCTGGCACGCGATGAAATGCGCAGCGGTGATCCCAAACGCGCCTACCAAATAGCGTCGCAGCATTTCCTTGAGGAAGGATCGCATTTTGCCGATCTCGAATGGCTGTCGGGCTATATCGCACTGCGGTTCCTAAAGGATCCAAAGCGCGCCCTGACCCATTTCAAGGCCCATGACGGTGCCGTTGAATCCCCCATCAGCCAAGGGCGTGCCGGCTATTGGCAGGGACGCGCATTGCAGGACATGGGCGATACTGAGGGTGCCGCCAAAGCCTATGCGCAGGGGGCGAAATTCCAGTCGTCGTTTTATGGCCTGCTGGCCGCAGAACGCGGCGGATTGCCCTTTGACCAGACCTTGGCGGGCGAAGCACCGAAACTGGATTGGCGCAGCTCCGCATTGGCCCAAGCACCCCTGTTTCAGGCAGGCATGTTGCTGCAGGCCTCTGGCGAACTGACCTTGGCTGAACGGTTCTGGACCCATTTGGCCGAACAGTTGCTGGCCGATGACGCCGCCCTGTTGGGTCAAGCCGCGATTGACGTGGACCAGCCGCATTTGGCGGTGATGATCGGCAAACGGGTCGCACAACGCGGCATTACCATCGCCGCGCCCTATTACCCCCTGCACCCTGCGATCAAGCTGGACCTGAACATGGCCCCCGAAATGGTGCTGGCCATTGCACGGCGCGAAAGCGAATTTGACCCCGTCGTGCAAAGCGGCGTTGGCGCGCGCGGATTGATGCAGCTGATGCCGGGCACAGCCGACGATGTCGCGCGCGATCTGAACATCAGCGCGCTGCATACCACAGACCGCCTGACCGCCGATCCGGATTATAACGCGCTGTTGGGGTCAACCTATCTGGCGCAGATGGCAGGGCGGTTTAACGGCAATGTCGTGATGGTATCCGCCGCCTATAACGCCGGCCCTGCCCGCCCGCCCCGCTGGATGGAGGCGTATAGCGATCCGCGCGAGGGCGATATCGATGTGGTCGACTGGATCGAGATGATCCCGTTCCGCGAGACCCAGAACTATGTGATGCGGGTCACGGAAAGCCTGCCGGTCTATCGCGCACGTCTGGGCCTAAACCCCCTGCCGCGTCCCTTTACCGAAGAACTGATCGGCTCAACTCTTTTGCCGTTCGCGCCAAAAGGTGAATAGGCCAGCAGCCACGATCAGCGCCGCACCGATGGCAACATTGATGCGCACGTCCTCGCCAAAGACCGAGATGCCGATGATGCTGGCGAACACCAGTTGAAGGTATGCAAACGGCTGCACGGCGCTGGCCTCGGCGACCTCGTAACAGCGGATCAGCAGCCAATGGCCGGTGACGCCGGTGATGCACAGACAGCCCATGATCAGCCAGTCGGTTGCGATCATCGGTTCCCAAAACCAGATACCGGTGGCCGTCATCGCGATGGACCCGGTGACGCCGGTCCAGAAAAAGCTGGTGGCGGTTTTGTCCTTG
>NZ_JBFEKM010000327.1:0-2020 GCF_041552635.1 Sulfitobacter sp. | reverse complement strand
TTCGGGTTTGTTGCCCAAGGCGATGATCAGCATGTACTTGTCGTTTTTCCCGATCGTCGTCGGGATGGTCAAAGGGCTGCGCAGCCCTGATCAGATGCAGTTGGATCAGATGCGGACGTGGCATGCGAGCGCATCCCAGACATTCTGGCGTTTGAGGTTGCCCGCATCGATGCCGTATTTCTTTACCTCGCTCAAAATCGCGATGGCGGCGTCCTTGGTGGGCGCCATTGTCGGCGAGCTGCCGACGGGGGCCATTGCGGGCCTTGGGGCGCGTTTGTTGGCGGGCAGTTATTACGGTCAGACCATCCAGATCTGGAGCGCGCTGATTGTGGCTGCGGCGTTGGCTGCGGCCTTGGTCGGGACCATCGGTGTGATCCAGCGGATTACCCTGAAACGGATGGGGATGGCGCAATGATCTGGCTGGTCTTTGCCATTGCAGCCTGGGCCATTGGCTGGTGGGTGAATGTCCGGCTGGCGCGGGGCGGACCCGCACGTTGGCGGCCGTTGGCGGCACCAGTTGTTTTCGGCGTGACGCTGATCGCGGTTTGGGAAGGCGTGGTGCGTGGGCTTGAGATTTCACCGGTGCTGCTGCCGACGCCGACGGCGATTGCAGCCCGGTTCGTTGCATCGCTGGATATCCTTTGGGTCGATTTTGTGCAGACTGTGCTGAAAGGCGCGCTTTCGGGGTATGTTTTGGGCTGTGGGGCTGCGTTCTTGATCGCAGTTGCCATTGACCGGTTTCCGTTTTTGCAGCGCGGGCTGTTGCCTGTTGGTAATTTCGTTGCCGCCTTGCCGGTGATCGGGATGGCCCCGATTTTGGTGATGTGGTTCGGGTTTGACTGGCAATCCAAGGCGGCGGTGGTCGTGGTCATGGTGTTCTTTCCGATGCTTGTGAACACGGTGCAGGGCTTGCAGGCGACCGACGCGATGCAGCGTGATCTGATGCGCACCTATGCTGCCAGCTATTGGGCGACCTTGTTGAAACTGCGCTTGCCTGCTGCGATGCCTTTCGTGTTCAATGGGCTAAAGATCGGGACGACATTGGCCTTGATCGGGGCGATCGTTGCTGAATTTTTCGGCTCTCCGGTCAAGGGGATGGGGTTTCGTATCTCGACCTCAGTCGGGCAGCTTGCGCTGGATCTGGTATGGGCCGAAATTGTCGTGGCAGCCATTGCGGGATCAGCATTTTATGGGGCGATGTCACTGATCGAAAAGGCCGTGACCTTCTGGCACCCAAGCCAGCGAAACTGAGACGATAAAAAACCAACCAAGAGGGAGTTAAACAAATGAAAAAACTATCAACCTATGTCGCGGGGGCTGCCGTTGGCCTGATGGGGACGATGGCCCAGGCCGCCGATGATGTGACATTGCAGCTCAAGTGGGTCACGCAAGCCCAATTCGCGGGCTATTATGTGGCGCTTGAAAAAGGCTTTTACGAAGAAGAAGACCTGAACGTTACGATCAAGCCCGGCGGCCCTGATATCGCGCCGACGCAAGTGCTGGCTGGCGGCGGTGCCGACGTAACCGTCGAGTGGATGCCCGCCGCGTTGGCGGCCCGTGAAAAGGGTCTGGGCATGGTAAATATTGCCCAGCCGTTCAAATCCTCTGGCATGATGCTGACGTGCCGCAAGGACGCAGGCGTGACCACGACGGATGACTTCAAAGGCAAAACCTTGGGCGTTTGGTTTTTCGGAAATGAATTTCCGTTCCTAAGCTGGATGAGCAAGCTTGAGTTGCCCACTGAGGGGGGCGAAGACGGTGTGACCGTTCTCAAGCAGGGCTTCAACGTTGATCCGTTGCTGCAAAACCAAGCGGCTTGCGTATCGACCATGACGTATAATGAATATTGGCAGGTGATTGATGCGGGTCTGACACCCGATGATCTGACAGTGTTCAAATACGAAGATCAGGGCGTCGCGACGTTGGAAGACGGGCTGTATGCGCTGGAAGAAAATCTGGCCGATCCTGCCTTTGAAGACAAGATGGTGCGCTTTGTGCGGGCCTCTATGAAGGGTTGGAA
>NZ_JBFEKM010000326.1:0-2020 GCF_041552635.1 Sulfitobacter sp. | reverse complement strand
CCAAAGAGGGGGCCCGGTCGATATCGGGGATGCTGATGCAAATTGTAGACGGCGTCAAAAAGCCGATGCAAGTTCTTGGCGATCTTTTGAAGCGTATCGCTGAGGTCGCTTTGCAAAATTCCATCATGCGGTCTGCGATGGGCGGTGGCGGCGGTGGTATATTCGGCATCCTTGGCAAGCTGTTGACGTCGATCGGGGCCAATGCAAGCGGTACAAATCACTGGCGGGGCGGCTTGACCGCGGTGAACGAACGCGGCGGCGAAATCATGGATTTGCCAAACGGCACGCGGATCATCCCGCATGATATTTCAAAACGCATGGCCGGGGGTCAGGGTGGCAGCATGAAGGTTGATGTTGGTGTTTCCGTCGACAATAACGGCAATCTTCAGGGCTACGTTAAGAGCATTGCGCGGCAATCAGGGCAGCAGACCTATGATTTGGTGAAAGACAGCCTGTCAGGTTGGCAGCAGCAGCTAAGCACGGATGGGGCGCTTTGATGCCATACGTTCCAAAGGTCTATGATTGGCGATCTGACATCATCCCGAACAGCCAGACCTTTATTGCTGGTGGGCAGTCTATCCAGGGTGGTTTGACGCTTGGCGGGGTGTCAATTCAAAGCCCTGAACCCGGGGGGCGGGCCAGCTTGACGATGACCTTTCCCGAATTGCGCCGACAGTCCAACCTGAACGCCAGCTGGACCTACAGCCGGGTGATGAACCAATCGATCATGCGTGTACCGCTTTATCTTTCAGATCAGTTGCTGGCTTCATCGGCAATCGGCGATGCAGGGTATGGCAATGGAATACCTTGGTCTGAGGGGCAGCCTTGGGGGAGTGGTGAAAATTGGGCATATTCCCCATCTGCAGCGCTTGCGGCTGCTGCTTTGAAGGGCGCTGATACCTGCAAAGTAGATATGTCCGGCTTGGGGCGGGTTTTGGCGATCGGTCACGTGGTAGGATTTAGCCTTGAAGGATTTGATTTCGCCCATGTCATCATGGATATCAGTTACGATTCCAGCGACGTGGCCACTGTGGAAGTTCAGCCGCCTATGCGGCGTGCTGCTTCATTGGGTGACGTGATGTTGTTCCGTCCGAAGATGCTTGTGACATGTCAAAACCCTGCGGAATTTGCCGGGGCGTTCAGCTACGGGCTGTTCACGCAGCCAGGGCAAATCCGCTTTATCGAGGCGATGGTATGAGTTTTGAAGCTGAACTGCTGAACGCCACCGGCGGGGCAGACGACACGTTTGATATCCGCGCGTCAACGCGTCGCTGCTTTCACTATGCGTTCAAAGACCAGGATGTGCGTCTGTGGGATGGCATTGGGGTGCTGATTGCCGACGGTCACGAGTGGATCGGCACGGTAGATGTTAACGGCAACAATATGCACAAGGCCCCGACAGTCAAAGATACCCGCGACGGAACGAGTCCGCGATACACGTTCTCGATTCCTTATGTCGACCGGGAAACAATGGAAGCGATGCGTGCCGATGACGACAAGGTCAAAGGGCGGTCGCTGACTTGCTATCATGTCATTGTGAAGCACGATGAAGGGATGCGGCCCGGCACCGCCCTGCGGTTTTCCTATCGATTGACAATGCAATCCGCCAACTTCAGCGACGCTGTAGAGGGCGGGCCAGACAACCTGAAGCGTGTCTATTCCCCGTCGATTTTGGCCCGCTCTGGTGAGGTGGGAAGATCTCGGACCCCGTCAGGCACCTATACGGACACATCGCAGCGTGAACGGGCACGCCTGGCGGGCTTCGCCAGCGACAGCTTTTGTTCGTTCGTTGCAGCTAATTCTAATCGAACCTATACCATCGAAGGTACCTGACCTATGCAGCAGCACGTCGAAGAAACCCGCGCCATTTGGTTGCGGACCCCATTCGCATGGCATGATCATGACTGCATCATGGCGACTTGCGATCATGTCAAGCGGGTCACTGGAACTGATCCAGCAGGGCCGTGGCGCGGATCCTATTATGATCAGAAGGGTGCTGAAGCGATTTACAATGCCTATG
>NZ_JBFEKM010000325.1:0-2021 GCF_041552635.1 Sulfitobacter sp. | reverse complement strand
CGGTCCCAGACCAGAGCGGACCCATGTCTTGTGACCCTCCCGCCGAGGGAGAACATGCAGGTCGGGCGGGAAGCGGCAGCGTTCGCGAGTGGCGGGAAACATTCATTCACTGCGGTTTGCACCGAAGTCTCCTATTCAGACAATGCTGACTTGTGAACTAGATCTTTTCGTTCGCTAGCTACGGACGTTTCGACTGCGAACTTAATCACAATGGCTCTATCGCTTTTCTGTCTCCCATGTAGTATGCTGCGACGCAGAATACCTTTTGGAGACTTGGCATATGAGCGGTCAAATCATTTGCGTGGCGCAGCAGAAGGGTGGCGCGGGCAAGACAACGCTCGTGTCTAATTTAGCAATCGCGTTTCTGGCGGCGGGAAAACGTGTTGCCCTGCTAGACACCGACCCCCAAGGCAGTCTTGGGAAATGGCTGGATATTCGCGAAGAAACGCTTGGGGAAAATGCAAACCTCAGGTTCGCTACGGCGACCGCCTATGGTATTTCGCGTGCAATCCGAGATGTCGGTGGTGCTGCCGATGTTATTCTGGTTGATACCCCGCCCAAAGCCGACAGTGATGTTCGCTGGGTCATGCGCGAGTCGAACCTTGTGCTGGTACCAGTCTCCGTTGGTCTGGCTGATGTCTGGGCAACACATGACCTTTTAGAATTGGCGGACCGGGCAGGGAAGCCAGCGTATATTGTCATGAACCGTACCCGGGCTGGCACACGCGTGGGCGAACAAGTTGCCAAATCAGTCGCCGAACTTGAGGCAAAGCAGTTGCAGGGATCACTGGCAAATAGAGTGATCTATGCAGAAGCGCTCGGAAGCGGTCTGGGTGTGATGGAAGTGAAAAGGACCGGTTCCGCCTCGGATGAAGTACGCGCGCTCGCTAACGAGGTGTCTGCTATTCTGGAATTTTAAGTTGGCATGCGAAATGGCGTTTTAATCGGCGTGCCATCATGTCGGTGCAGGTGGGCAGTGGTGGCAACGGACGACAAATTGAAAACGGCATTCGAGGGTGCCGGTGCCAAAGGACTAAAGGTGTGGGATCGAAGTTGCCCTTCGCTGCACAGCGCACCAATGGCCGCATAAGGGCTGGTGAAGGTCGGACGATGCGCCCCGTCACTACAGGGAAACCCCTCGGATTAAGATCCCTGAAACGCCGCACGCCGTTCCAGAAGCGCATCGCACAGGTAGTCGACGAAAAGCCGGACCCGACGCACCCGGCGCAGATCGCCGTGCAGCAGAACCCAGGTCGCGCGCCGCTGGTCGAGCTCAGTGCCTGGAACGCGTTGCAATTCGGGGAACACCGATGTGACCCATGTCGCAAGGAATGTCATCCCCGCGCCCGCGCGCACAAGATGCAGATGCATTTCCGGGTCGGGCACAGAGTGGCGGATCCGCGCTTCGGGGAAGGCCGAGGCCGCGATCATGGTCGCAAGCTCGGGCACGTCACCATATCCGATCCAGCTCAACCCTTGCCCCTTGCGGCCCGCCTCTGGCAAGGCGCGGTCGATGTAGTCGCGCGAGGCCACCACGCCGATGGACAAGGGAAAAAGCTTTCGGCCGACCGCATCATCCTCGATCACGGCGGCGTGGCGGATCGAGACATCCGTTTCATTTCTGGCGATCGAATCCAGCGTGTAAGCGAGGCGTAATTCGATCTCGATCTCGGGATAAAGTGCGGCGAAGTCGGCCAAAACCGGGGCCAGCAGGTAATGCGCTGTCATCGGGTCGGCCGAAAGACGGATGCGCCCGGATGCCTCGCGGTCGAGCCCCTGCACCGCGTTGAACCCCTTGAGCAGCGCCGCCTCGGCCGCGAGCGCTTGCGGCAGCAGGCGTTGCCCCGCCGCGGTCAGCGACAAGCCGTCCGCGCCCCTGCGGAAGAGCTGGGTGCCGAGCTGCGCCTCAAGCGCCTCGATCTGACGACGCAGGGTCGCGTGGGTACCGCCCATATGCTCGGCCGCCGCCCGAAGCGAGCCGTTCCGTGCAACAGCCAGAAAGGCCGGAAGAGATTTCCAAT
>NZ_JBFEKM010000324.1:0-2090 GCF_041552635.1 Sulfitobacter sp. | reverse complement strand
TCCAAGACCCTAGAGCTGAAAGGGAGGACTACACTTGTCGCAGATATATAAAATTTCCTCAAATCTAGATGTAGAAGATGATATCAGCCGACAAAATGCATTGAGTGAAGTTCAAAATATCTCTGATCTACAACTACGATCTATTGCGATGATACCATCCGAGAACCTTGCTGGGCCCTGGAAAAACGCTTCACTGCTCGCTCACGCTGAGCTTGCACGACGAGATCAACTCACCCTGAGGCGCTTAACCCGACGAAGTACATTTTGGACAGGTACCATCGCAGTTTTTGGGGTTGTGGTCGGTGCACTACTTGCTGATTGGCTGGAAGATGGTGATCTCCGGCCAAGCCGCCAACTTAAATTCTCCGAAGAGAAGTTTCTTGAAAGATAAATATGACAGAGCCTAACTTTTTTCTCAACAATTGGCGCGAATTGAGCCAACTGCTTGGGCTGGTCTTGATTTTGGGCGGGGCAGCGACTGTCGCTTTCTCAGTATTTACAACTCAATCACGCGCTGGTTTAGATGGGGGCACCTATATCATGCACGATGACCCAAAAGAGTGGGGGAATTCCAGATCGGCAAAATTACTTCGCAGGACATCTTCTGGTGCATTGTGGGGACTGCTTTTAATCATCGTCGGCTCCGCACTTCAGGCGGCCCCTCTGATAGCCTCAATCTGGTTTGAGTAGTGCGATAATCAGCGAAACACAGAATTTTCTTGTGTATTCTGAAACCCAAAAGTTGATAGCGTACTACTGTGATACCTCACTCAGGATCTCCCTGATCGCAGCCTTGTCAGCGTTCGCCTGCTGTGCGCTGTTCAGGTGCTCGGAGGCGAGAATTGCCAGATCCCGATAGGTGGCCGGCTGCCGTGTCGAGATCGGGGTCGGCTCCAGTAGTTGCGCCGGCACCACGGGCTTGACCGTGATATATTCAGTCTTCCCCAGTCCGAAGCAGCCGCCCAAGAATAGCGGCAAGGTCAGGATCAATCTGCGCATTGGCGCACTCCCCAAGTTGAAGGTTTCGGATCTCTTCGATCGTCGCGTTCGCCTCGATCGACATTTGCCTCGCACGTCCGGCGCGCGCAGCGGCCACGTCAGCGGCCTCGCGGGCCTGGGCACGCGCCCAATTCAATGACACCTCGTTTCGCGTCAGACGCCCGTTCTCCGCCTCCAGATCGCTCACGGTACCAGACTGCCACCACAGCGCCCCGCACAGCCCCAAGCAAGCCAACAGTGCCACGACAGCCACATGGCGCATCATGTTAGCCACCAGATCAGCAGAACGGCGGCCACTGCGACGCCAACGGCAACGGCAACGGCAACGGCAAGCCAAATCACTTTTTCACACCCGACATGCAAACCTCATATCCCGCAGCCCGACGCCGCGCGAGGCCGCGCACAATCACGCCACCCGACTGGTTGTAAAAGGTGTGCCGATAGCAGGCGTCAGCGAAATCGCCACGGTTTGCGCTTTTCAATGCGGATGATTTCAGAACGGCGAACGGGCCCACGTTCCAGGACAAGTCCGTAAACACTGCATCGACTTGGGGCGGCATGTATCCGATCGTGACCCCTGCCCGATATTTGGACCAATACCGGTCACGCATGATCCGGAACAATCCGGCTTCGCATTGCTCGATCGTGCGGGTGTCCCCCATCGCCACGATCGAGCCGGTGTGGCTGGTTTCTCCGTAGCAGATCGTCGGCAGGTCAGGCTCGGGGATCGTATCAAGATATGCGCGCACACAGATACCTCGTGCGCTTTGCGCGCAGTTGAACGTGGGGCCCGTCCCTTCCCATTGCTTGGTCAGCGGGATCGCATAAACGGCAGTTTGCTCCCAGGGCGGCAGGGTCGATCCTGAAGGCGATGCGGCGACGGCTTTCTGTCCCGGTGCATTCCCCATCGCGAAAGCAGGCGCGGACACAAGCCACAGCAAGACAGCCGCTATGATGGCGCTGACACCCGCAAGCTTCAGCGTGCGAAGGATGCTTGGCAGGGTCTGGTCGATGAACCACCCGATGATGCCGAACACGATCAGGAACAGCATCACATAGCCCACGTGGTAGGGATCGATCACGGTGCCGGT
>NZ_JBFEKM010000323.1:0-2107 GCF_041552635.1 Sulfitobacter sp. | reverse complement strand
TGCATCGGTAGCAGTTGCTGTGATCGCAAAATCGCCATCTACAAGCTGAGTCCCGGAATGATCAAAGGTCCAGTTGCCATCAACATCTGCAGTAGTAGTTCCAATAGAAACATTATTTACAAATACTTCCACAACAGATCCTGCTTCCGCAGTTCCATTGAATGTCAATGTATTGTCACTAGTGATTCCATCCCCAACGATGTTGGTATCTTCAGTTATACCGCTTACCACCGGTGCATTTGGTGCACTTGTGTCGATTGTAATATCCAACGGCGTTGAAGCTGCACTTATATTTCCGGCTGCACCGGTTGCTGTTGCAGTAATATCATAATTACCATCTGCAAGCTGAGTTCCAGTATGATCGAAAGTCCAGTTGCCATCAACATCTGCAGTGGTAGTTCCCACAGAGACTCCATTTACAAATACTTCTATGTCAGATCCTGCTTCTGCAGTTCCATTGAAGGTTAAAGTGTTGTCGCTAGTGATTCCATCTCCATCAACATTCGTGTCTTTTGAGATTCCACTTACAACCGGTGCATTTGGAGCAGTTGTATCGATTGTGATATTCAATGGCGCTGAAATTGCACTTACATTCCCGGCAGCATCGATTGCTGTTGCAGTAATATCATAATCACCATCTGGAAGCTGAGTCCCGGTATTATCAAAAGTCCAGTTACCATCAGTATTCGCCGTAGTAGTTCCAATAATAGTTCCGTTAACAAATACTTCTACTTTAGATCCGGCTTCCGCAGTTCCATTGAAAGTTAAGGTATTGTCACTGGTAATTCCATCGTCATCGATATTAGTATCTTCTGAAATACCACTTACCACCGGTGCATTTGGAGCACTCGTGTCGATAGTGATATTCAGAGGTGTTGAAGCTGCACTTACATTTCCGGCTGCATCGGTTGCTGTTGCTGTGATTGCATAGTCGCCATCTACAAGCTGAGTCCCGGTATGATCAAAAGTCCAGATACCATCAGTATTCGTCGTAGTAGTTCCAACAGAAACATTATCTACAAACACTTCCACTTCAGATCCTGCTTCCGCAGTTCCATTAAAAGTCAATGTATTGTCGCTAGTGATTCCATCGTCATCGATATTAATATCTTCTGAAATACCACTTACCACTGGTGCACTTGGTGCACTAGTATCGATTGTAATATCCAACGGCGTTGAAGCTGCACTTGTATTTCCAGCTGCATCGGTGGCTGTTGCAGTAATATCATAATCACCATCTGCAAGCTGAGTTCCAGTATGGTCAAAAGTCCAGTTGCCATCAGTATTCGCCGTAGTAGTTCCAATAGAAGTTCCGTTAACAAATACTTCTACTTTAGATCCGGCTTCCGCAGTTCCATTGAAAGTTAAACTTTTGTCGCTAGTGATTCCATCACCATCAATATTTGTGTCTTCTGAGATTCCACTTACAATCGGTGCATTTGGTGCACTGGTGTCGATCGTGATATTAAGTGGCGTTGAAGCTGCACTTACATTTCCAGCTGCATCGGTAGCAGTTGCTGTGATCGCAAAATCGCCATCTGCCATTTCAGTTCCGGTATGGTCAAAAACCCAGGTACCATCAGTATTCGCCGTAGTAGTTCCAATAGAAACATTATCTACAAACACTTCCACAACAGATCCTGCTTCCGCAGTTCCGTTGAAACTTAAGGTGTTGTCGCTGGTGATCCCGTCGCCATCAATGTTGGTGTCTTCTGAGAATCCATTTACCACTGGTGCATTTGGTGCACTGGTATCGATCGTGATATTAAGTGGCGTTGAAGCTGCACTTGTATTTCCAGCTGCATCGGTAGCTGTTGCGGTGATTGCATAGTCGCCATCTGCCATTTCAGTTCCGGTATGATCAAAAAACCAGTTGCCATCAGCATTCGCCGTGGTGGTTCCAATAGAAACATTACCTACAAACACTTCCACTTCAGAGCCTGCTTCCGCGGTGCCATTGAAGGACAATGTGTTGTCGCTAGTGATTCCATCCCCATCAATATTGGTATCTTCTGAGATACCACTTACCACTGGTACATTTGGTGCACTGGTATCGATCGTGATATTAAATGGCGTTGAAGCTGCGCTTGTATTTCCGGCTGCATCG
>NZ_JBFEKM010000322.1:0-2118 GCF_041552635.1 Sulfitobacter sp. | reverse complement strand
TGGCTTTTGCGTCGGGTGAACTGCCCCGACAGGCCGCGCTAAACACACGACCCGCTTGCTGCCGCCGTGGCGAATATCACGCGCGCGACCCTTCCACAGGTACAACGTGAATTCGCTGTCCTTCATGTAATAGCGCGTCCGGTTCGGCACGATCTTGTCCCACACCAACAGGCTGTGAAACTTGAACCCCGCGCCAATAAACCCGCTGTGCGCCGCGAACAGATTGCTGTCGTCAGACATGACATAGGCGTCGGCATTGGGCTTCAGCGCGCGAAAGATGGGCCCGCCGATTTCAGACCATGCAACGACGTCCATCAACAGACCGGAGTTATCGTAATTCTCCGCCGACAGCTTGCCGCCCAACGCACCAGGGCGCGACCCACCCGACGACAGCTTGTAGGGAACATCGGTGACACACAGATCAGCTTGCAGATCCAGCGCAGGCAGCACCGCGCGCGCATCGCCCTGGATCAACCGGCACCCGCCGATGGTGATATCGCGTTCGATCACCATCCGATCGTGACCATCGGCTGGATCACACTCACCCGTTTGTTGACACGCAGCGCGGAATTTACCGCCCGCCAAACCGCATGATCAGACTGCCAACCGTCATAGGGAACCACGACAATCTGTGATGCCTGATCCAGCATTGTGTCGTGAAATGCTCTTTTGCGGCTATCGGGCATAGAGAATTTCGGGAAGTAGACATCGAAATCACTTGGCGCAACGGCTGCACAGCCAAGCACATTAAGACTGTGGACTACTAGCGTGCTGGCGGGCGAACACTCTTCTGAAATGACTGCAACGAATCCTGCGATCCGATATGAGGCAACCGCTTCAAGCGTTTGATCCGTCTTGAAAAGACCTGCACGACCGTACCGCTCAACGACTTCCGTGTAGTTTGGGCGAAGCTTCCAAACCGAAGGCAGCCACTCCCCTGTCAAGAGATTCCTTAGCAGCTTCATGCCCAAACACCCCGCGACAACGCAGAAGAGTCAAGACATCTACCAGATGTAGTATTTCGAGCTATCAAGGTTTGTAACGGTTGTGTTGGACCCCTGAATGTGTGGTAGAAAGGTAAACCGGATCGAAGGGATTCAAACTTCGACCCGGCTAGTGGAGCCGCAGCACTTAAAACTGCGGTGATCCCGGTCCGAAGGTTCTCAAACAACCTGCGGACCATATTGCCAAAAGGAGTGAACAAATGGCAATCCAAGTACACCCCATGACCGGGGTGAAACTCAATGACATCGTGATAAAGCGGAAGCGTCTCACGTTTGATGATGCCGTTACAGCACATATTCTTCGCCATCAAGGCGAGACATTTACAGATGTCGTTCAAAGACTGGGTACAAATGCCAATCGCGTCGGAGAGGTCTTTCGAGGTAAAGAACACCCCGAATCCGCAACGGTCGCACTCGGCTTGTTGACCAAGTAAACCAACGAAGGTGGCAACCGAAACATTTGCCACCTTCGATCCAGCGCATGCAATTTCAGGCGCGGCGGCGATAGCAACGCCCCCGCACCCACTGGTCGAACCGTGCACTACAAGGGGCACCCGAAACCCCGAGGCACCGGAACAACCAAACCCGTTCACACCGCACCGCCAATCAGCTGCTCGACCACGCGCCGATTGCTATATCCATCCAGCGCATTGTCGGCGGCCACCGCATAGGGGTTGCCACCGGCACCGCGGTAATGCGCCTTGGTGCTGCGCAACCGCCCGCCCCAGCCCTTCAGCTTGATGACCGCCCGCACGGTTGCGACCGGTTCATCCAGCGCATCGGCCACCTCGGCAAGGGTGAAATCCCACGCCAACGGCTTGCACACCTGCCAGATCCGAAATGCGATTGCGTGACTGCGCGGTGTCATCAATCCTGCCCCCCGTGAAAGTTTTCAGAAAGTTTTCCCAAGCGGCGCGCAGCAGAAGCTGCCCACCAGTCGCCAAGCGCACCAAGATGCGTGGCGACAATTATTTCCTTTATCACGACCCAGCGAAGTACCCGCGTCATGCGGCAGCCTTAAGCTGATCATGGGCCTGATCGCGGAAATGCTCATAGGCATAGCCGACAGCGAAACCCGACGGCGCATGGCTGCCCACCCACCACTTCTTGGCCG
>NZ_JBFEKM010000321.1:0-2121 GCF_041552635.1 Sulfitobacter sp. | reverse complement strand
CCGAGATCGCGGTAGCTGAGCCCCTCGAGGCCGAGATGGAATGGCCCGAAGTTTGGACCGAAAACGCCGCGCGTGAGGTCGTACAGCACGAACCGTTGGATGCCAGCGCGGATGAAGATCCTGACTATGGGTTCGGATCGACATTGGTCGGAACGTCGGTTGATCTGGACAGCATCTCGCCCACAGGGCCACCGGCGCAACAGGGTGCTACGGTAGAAGTTCAGTCAGCAGATGATGCCCATGCGCCATCTGCTTTTAGCGTTTCCGAAATCCATGACCTGACGCTTGGGGGCGCGAATAGCGGTGCCTTAAACGCCATCAGCCTGAAGGCAGAGGCGCAGGCGACGTTCGACGCTGCGGTTGCGTTGTGGACCGGAGCAAACGGCCCGGTGTCAGCGAACCTTGATTTCGTCATTGGCGATTTGGATGCGGGAACTTTGGCCAGCTATGATGCAACGGCAAACCTTATCACTATTGATGGAGATGCGGCCGGCGCAGGGTGGTTCGTTGATGCGTCGCCTCTGACAAGCACAGAATACGCAACGCTGAATGGATACGCGCTGGAAGCGGATGGAAACGGTGCCGCTGAAGGTGTCGATCTGCTGACGGTGATGCTGCACGAGATTGGCCATGCTGCCGGTCTGGACCACACCAGCGGGTTGGCACTGATGGGCGAGGCACTGGCCGAGGGCGAGCGTTTGCTTTTGCCAGATGACATCTCGGTCATTCCAGCGTCGCTGAGCGGACAGCTGTTCTATCAGGTTTCGGCCAGCGGCGCGATCACGGCATTCAGCGACGCGTCCCTGACCGAACAGGTTTTCACAACGGGCAGCGAAGTCACCACGCTGATTGGTCTGGCTGGGAATACGGATGCGCTGGTCGGGGCGGATGATTTGTTTGGCGGTCTGTCGCAAGAGGGCACGTTCAAGATTACCGGCCTGAACCGCGGGACACTAGGCTTTGCGACGGGCGCCACCACCGACTACGCCCTGACCTATTCCAACATCGGATTGCTGCGCGGTGGGAATGATACCGACACCGCGCTGTATGTTGTCGAAGGTGAAAACTTTGACAGCGTCTGGGACATTGCTTCCGTCAATGCCGGGACGGTGACGTCCGAGACTGGCATGATCCGGTTCGAGAATATCGGCAAGCTGGTAGGCGGGACCGAGAGCGATGCGATTATCTATGCGACGGGTGGTCTGCTGACCCACGGGTTTGACGACAGCAACCAGAGCACGGCTGCCGACGCGACCAACGTCTATGAGATTACAGTCGGCGATTTTGTCACCCTGTCCCTTGGGGATGGCGCGAGCGTTTCGTCGAGTTTTGTCCAGAACCAGACTGTCACCGGATTTGTGATCGGTGGGGCCGAGGTCACGTTGAACAATGTTGATGTGGTGACGATGACCGTCACCGCCGCAACCCTGTTTGCTGGTTCGGATGGCGAGACTTATTTCACGCGCAAGGCAAATGGCGAAGAAAATGCTGCAACCGGGGTTGAGGGTCTGAACTTTGACTTCGATCTGCGCTTTTACCGTCAGGCCTATACTGACGGTCCATTGTCTGGCTATCACGTCTGGGCATCGCTGGATGCGTCCATCGACCAGCTGACGCTGATCAATGCGGATGCGATCAAAGGGTCGGTCGGTCAGGCGGCTGTGTTGTTGAACGTCGCCTCTCAGGGGGCAATGACCGGTGCCGGCAATATCACGGATGCCGTCGTTCTGCGCGAAGCACCTGCCTTTGCCAGCGCCACTGCCGAATTTGCGTCCGTCACCGGTACCGCCGCGCTGGTCTTCCAAGAGAAGTCTGAGCGGGCACCGGGCGTCTTTGCCTATACTGACATTGCCTATTTCGCAGGCGGCCTGACGCTGACCAAGACAACTGTCGATGTGGAGCTGCCGTCGGGCGATACTGTCTTTGGCGATCTGTTGGTGTTCCAGCTTGCGGATGCGTCGGCCTTTATTGGAACGGGCATGGAACTGCCGAGCGTTCTGATCGCGCCGGCTGATGTTGAATTTGAAACGGCCAATGCCAAAGGTGTGTTGGCGACCGCCCTGAACTTCGCGCTGGGTCTGTTCAAGACGCAAGCGACCGACACGGTGGTGTCCGTGATCT
>NZ_JBFEKM010000320.1:0-2132 GCF_041552635.1 Sulfitobacter sp. | reverse complement strand
GAACGTCAAACCGTCGGCGCGCGAGAGCCGCAGTTGATTGCGGCAAATGTCGATACGCTGTTGATCGTGACGTCGTGCAACGATGATTTCAATCCGGCCCGGTTGGAGCGCTATCTGGCCCTTGCCAACGAGGCGGGCACCAACCCAGTAATTGTCTTGACCAAGGCGGATCAGGTGACGGATGCGGCAGATTTCATCGACCGTGCCGCCGCGCTGCAACGCGGTCTTGAGGTTGTTTGCGTCAATGCCAAATCGCCTTCGGCAGTGACTGCGTTAGAGCCTTGGTGCAGTATGGGGAAAACCGTCGCACTGGTGGGGTCTTCGGGGGTGGGCAAATCGACGTTGCTGAACACCTTGGCGGACAAACCCGCAGATCAGGCGCAACTGACCGGTGATATCCGTGAGGATGACGCAAAGGGGCGGCACACCACAACGTCGCGGTCCCTGCATGCCATTGCGCAGGGCGGTTGGGTCATTGATACCCCCGGCATTCGCACCTTGCGCGTCAGCGATGTATCCGCCGGTTTGGACGTTCTATTCGCCGAGATCACAGAGCTTGCCCCCGATTGTCGCTTTCGTGATTGCAGTCACAAGCACGAGCCGGGCTGCGCGGTTCAGGCTGCCGTTGTTTCAGGCGCGCTGGACGCCGAGCGGTTGGATCGCTGGCACAAGTTGTACGATGAAAATGTTGAAAATACACCCAAGGTAACCGGCGCGCGGGGCAATAAAAAACCTCAATCCCGTGGTAAATCGCGTTAGTTACGTCCTGATATTGCAGTGTATTTGTCCCGCGTGCCGCCGTTCAGATTTGGCTTGGGAATATCCCTTGTCTGGTCGCTATGATCGCGCTGTGATGTTGGAGCCGTGATGTCGGGGCCGGCGTATCCAAGTCAATCATCCAATTCATCCGCTTTCGGGTGAAATCTTTGCCATGACGGCGTCAAACCGTGCCCAGCTCATTGACGCTTTGTTGCCCGCATAGCCGTCATAATGTGACTTTCCGGTTGAATTGGGCAAACCGGCCCAAATCTTAGCCATATTGTTCATGAAATCCTGACGGTCCAAGGCACCGGCGCGAAACTTGTGAAGCCCGGCTTCGGCCAGCAAGACGTCGGCCAGTTTGTCCTGAATCTTGGGGCTGAAACGCTGGGTTGGTTTGACGCCGGTTTTTGCGACCAGACGGTGCAGGGTTTGCGGAATAAACTGATAGCGCCCGATGGCGTGGGGCTGTCCCGGCGTTGCGGCAATCCAGTCGAACACCTCGGCTATGGTCATCCTTGTGGGCCTTTGAGGGGGCTTGACCCGCGCGCCGAACTGCACTGCGTCATATCCGTCGATGCGCGATTCAGCTTCCTGAATCAAGGCGCGGATCAATTCCACGTCTGATCCTCCGAAAACGCCAATCGCCGCATCGGCATAAACCGGTACATGTGCGGGGCGTTCCGCAAACATCCCGCCCGGTGACCGGCCGACAAATAGGGCCGCCATTGTCCCGTTCGACCCCGCAGAGGTCGAGACAAACAAACTGCCGCGCACGGCCTCGGCCCGCACGGCCGTCGCAAATTGCATCATGATCAAAACAAACAAGACGAGGGGCATTCTACCTCCGACACCAGATTGATGCCCTGTTTGGCGTAAGAATGTTTCAAAGCCGTTAGCGATGCCGCTGACGCCATAGGCGTCAAATCTGTGGACCAGATCGCGCATCTTGATCATAACCGGAGTTCAGGAACCAGACTGCGTGTTGCGCTTGCCATGCTGCAAGGAGAATTTGCCTACGATACAAGCCTTCCAAGGTCGCGGGCCGCTGTTGGTGACGATTGAGCGTTTGGCTGGAAAGCTGGCCGATGATCTGGACAGCGTGAAGGAGGCCAAAGCATGAGCCGGGATTATATCGCAACGCCACTGGACCAAGCGCAAAAGGTTGAAGCCATGTTGCGCGTCATGTCGATGGCGATTGATGGGGAGCAGATATGCGCCACGTCATTTGCTGACAACGGCGGGGGGTGTCTGATCGACATGGCTATCGAAACGATGTGCGATCTGATCGAGAAGATTGCAGTATTAGAACGTGTGGTTAGCAAACAGACCAGCACCGAAACTAGCGCCACAGTCCAAGCGTTTTACTGTTG
>NZ_JBFEKM010000319.1:0-2168 GCF_041552635.1 Sulfitobacter sp. | reverse complement strand
GAGGCCAGTTGCCGCGAGCGCGCGTAAAATTCAGCATAATTGCGCCGCAGGGCCCCGTGAACAATCGCGATATGATCCGGGAAAACACTTGCCGCGCGTTCCAGAAAGGTCAGTGGCGTGAGGGGCTGATAATTCGCTGGATTGCGGTCCAGATCGGTGTTGTAGGGGTTCAGTTTCATGAGGTCAGGCATCCTGCCATAGGGGCGCGCGTTTTTCGATGAAAGCACCAATACCTTCTTCGGCATCATGAGCGAGCATATTTTCGACCATCACGTTTGACGCGTAGTCATAAGCCTGCGTAAGGGGCATTTCACGCTGAGCATAAAATGCGCGTTTGCCCGTCGCCAACGTCATGCTGGACTTGGATGCGATCTTGCGCGCCATTTCCATGGTTGCGCCCTGCACGGCTTCAGCCGGGACAGCCCGGTTAATCAACCCGATTTCGGCCGCGCGGGAAGCGGGTGTCATATCGCCCGTCAGCAGCATTTCCATCGCGTGCTTGTTTCCCACATTGCGCGATAGTGCGACCATCGGGGTCGAGCAGAACAGACCGATATGAACCCCAGGCGTGCTGAATTGGGCCGTATCCGCGGCAATGGCCAAATCGCAACTGGCGACAAGCTGGCAGCCTGCGGCGGTTGCAATGCCGGTAACCTCGGCGATGACCGGTTTCGGGCACGTTACGATTCCTTGCATGACACCTGAACACATCGCCATAACTTTTGCGAAATAGGCCTTGCCGCGATCAGGGCCTGAGCGGCCAGCGGTCATTTCTTTCAGATCATGACCCGCGCAATAGGCCGGCCCGTTTGCAGCCAGAATGATAACCCGGACTGACGGATTTGCCCCGGCTTCAGCAAAGCTGTCAGCCAGCGTTTTCAACATCGCCTCGGACAGCGCATTCCGTCGTCCGGTGTCATTCAACGTCAGACGCAAGATGCCGTCATCCGTCAGGTCACGCAGAAGAATACTGTCGTTTTGCATGGCTCTCATCCTCGAATAAGCTCTATAGAATATTGATCTCGACGCTATCCGCGAGGGTGTTTGCGATAAAGCAATAGCGGTGCGCCCGATGCTGCATCTGCTCTAACGCGTCGGCGTCAACCGTAAACCCGGTATCAAAGCGCACAACCGGATGCAGATCGATGCGGGTCACTGACATCTGGCCTTTGGCGTTCTTGCCAAGATGCGCTTCGGCATAGTCATGATAGCTTGCGACAGGCCAACCTGCTTTTGCAGACAAGGCCAGAAATGTCATCATGTGGCAACTGGACAAGGCCGAAGCGAGCGCCTGTTCAGGATTGGTGTTCTCTGGCTGGCCGCCCCAATCAGGGGCGGCATCCACTTGGACCTCGTGGCTATTGTTATAGCGCACGGTGTGTTCGGCAGCGTATTTACCTGGCTCGAAAGCAGGCTCTGCGCGCTGCCAATGCAGCTCGATAGCAAGGTCTGACATATTTAGGTCTCTTTTGGTAGGACGCTCAAGCGGCGGCGATCTGCTTTTTGGGATCGTAGAACGGGCGATCAACGACGGTTGCCTGAGAAGGCCCGGACGCAGTCACAACTTCGACAACCGCACCGATATTGGCAAACTCTGCGTCTACCATGGCCAGTGCAATGTTCTGCTCAAGCCGCGGCGAATAGACCGCAGAGGTGACTTTGCCAATCGCCGCGCCATCCTTGTTGATGGTCCAGAATGTGGTGTTCGGCCCTTTCAAGGGGTCGCAATCGATGATCAGACCAATCTGCTTACGGCTCACGCCTTGTTCCTGAATGCGACGCAGCGCGGCCTTGCCGATAAATTCGGCTTCCATGTCGAGGTTCACAAGCCGGTCAAATCCAAGCTCGTAGGGGTTGGTGCTGATGTCGGCATCCGCATGATAAGACAGCATCCCACCCTCAATCCGGCGGATCGAAGACGTGTGGCCGGGTTTCAAGCCAAATGGCATACCTGCAGCCATGATCCGTTCCCACAGCGCATCGCCTTGGGTGCCGTCGCGCAGGTAAAGCTCATAGCCCAGTTCGCTGGACCAACCGGTGCGCGACACGATCAGCGGAATGCCATCAAGTTCAACTTCGCGTAGCCAGTAATATTTAAGGTCCATGATGCTGTCGCCAAAGAGCGCCTGCATGATCTCGCCGGATTTGGGCCCCTGCAATTGCAGCGG
>NZ_JBFEKM010000318.1:0-2171 GCF_041552635.1 Sulfitobacter sp. | reverse complement strand
GGAATCATAGATAATACAGAGGCTCAATCTACCTTCGCATATATCGCACCTTCAGGTAGTGATACCGATGGAGACGGAATTGATGATGCCTACGATATAGATAATGGAGGTTTTGCAATTGGTTATATTAATACAGATGGAGGATGGGCTCCAGATTATGCAGATACAAATTCTGATGATGATGCAGAATATGACCTGGTAGAAAATCATTTTGATAATAGTATAGATGTAAATAAGGATAACGTTATTAATAGTAACGGAAATATTGGGTCTGATGGAATGGTTGACCCGGGAGAACCGGATACAGATGGGGATGGCTTGGTAGATATTTTCGATTTGGTAAATGGTGTTTCAATTATTGATAATGCAACCAATGGAGGTCAAACTCCTATGACACAACCCGATTTAGAAAATCCTGGAAACGATAGAGACTGGAGAGAACAGGTGGTGAATGATAATGATAACGATGGATTTTCAGACCTAAATGACGAAGATGATGATAATGATGGGATATTAGATATAGTTGAAGGTGGAGGAGATGCCGATGGCGATAAGATTCCGCTTTATTTAGACGGAAATGATAATGATCCTTCTGTTTTGGCTGCCAGTACTCCTAATCCTCTAAATGATATAGATGGAGACGGATTACAAAATAGTTTCGACTTAGATTCAGATGGGGATGGAATTCCAGACCATATAGAAGCAGGAGGGATATTTGATGAAGATGGTAATGGTACTCCAGGAACCGGTTTTCTTACAGGAGCAGATGTTAACAATGTAGGAGTTCCTTTGCAAGTCGTAGCGCCAAAGCCGGCTGGTTTTAATGGTGATGGAACAGATGGGTTGAATCCAATTGACACCGACTTGGATGGACTATTTGATTTTATGGATCTGGATTCAGATAATGATGGAATTGGAGATGTAATTGAAGCCGGGGGAATAGATCCCGATGGAAATGGTATTTATGGCTCGGGTTCCACTAACGATCTTGATGCAGACGGTTTTGCCGATGCCTTGGATATTTTATATAATAATGACAATCCTAGTACTGCAGGTGATGATGAAATAGGAACTGTTTTAGGGGGAACTCCTCTCACGGTTTTAATTGGTGGAATACACCAGGTTAAAGATACAGACGGTGATGGACATTCAGATAATTTAGATCTGGATTCAGACAACGATACCGTTCCAGATATTGTTGAAGCCCAAACTACTTTAGGGTACATAGCTTACAACGCAACCGATAGTAATAACAATGGATTAAATGATGTATATGACCCTCGTCTTGGAGGCTTTGGAATAATCCCGGTTGATACAGATGGGGATGGGATTCCAGATTATCTAGATCTGGATTCAGATGATGATACTATTTATGATATTGTAGAGGCTAATTTTAGCCCTGTAGTAGATGCAGATGCCAACGGTAGAACAGATGCTGCAGTAGGAGCTAATGGATTGGATAATGCATATGAGGCTGCCGATAACTTTGCAGACCCAAATGGGTTATTAGATGAAACTCAAACCAATAATTTCCCAGATAATGATGAAGATGTCCTTACAGGGGGAGATGTAGATTATCGTGATGACTCTTTCAACGATTTTGATGAAGATGGAATTGCAGATAATGTAGATAAGGATGATGATAATGATGGGGTTTTGGATATTGATGAATCTTACGGTGCAGATCCACTTCTAGATGCCGATGGAGATGGAATTCCAAACTATTTAGACCCTAAATTTTGTACCGGTGGAGGATTGAATTCCTTTGGAATTTGCCCTGAATTTGATCTTGATAATGATGGGTTTCCTAACCATTTAGATTTGGATTCAGATGGTGATACCTGTAGCGATGCTTTAGAAGCGGGAGCTACCACCACAGTTTTCACTGCAGATTATGTGTTTACTGGTTCTGTAGGGACAGATGGGGTGCCAGATGTAGTACAAGGAGATCCAAACGGTGGAACAGTTAATTATATAGTCAAAAAAACAAATGGTGGCGTTAACGATTTTATGGATGCAACCATAAGTAATGCATGTTCTGCAGATCTGGAACTTGTGAAAACAGTAAATGATGCCACTCCTAAAGTTGGAGACGCAATCACTTTTACCTTAACATTAACCAATAAAGGTCCATTTAGTGTAAGCGAAGTGCAAGTAAAGGATATTATTCC
>NZ_JBFEKM010000317.1:0-2187 GCF_041552635.1 Sulfitobacter sp. | reverse complement strand
AGCAACCTGTTTGCGGCGCATAGCGGGTTTATCGGCGCGGGGTTCAAGTTTCATAGCCTGTTGGTGTGGGACAAGATCGTGCCGAACCGGACGCGGTATTACATGAAGGACAGCGAATTCACGTTGTTTTTGTGGAAGGGCCGTGCGCGCGACATCCGGCACGGCGGCAGCAAGCGCGTTGTGCGTTTGGCGCGGCCTGACGGTGCTGTCCACCCGACGCAAAAGCCGATCGATTTGATGCGGCTTTACATCAACAATTCATCCGATCCCGGCGATCTGGTTCTCGATCCCTTTATGGGGTCGGGCACCACATTGGTTGCTGCCTTCAACGCGGGCCGGCGCGCCATCGGGATTGAGAAATCATCAGAGCATTTCGAGGCGGCCTGCGCGCGTGTGCGGGCAGCTGTAGATGCAAACATCCAGCAAAAGGAGCATGTGACATGAGTGTGATTGACCAGCTTGAAGGGTTGTGCAGCCAGCGGGCCGTTTCCCTGCTGAACATGCAGGCCGAAGTCGCCAGTTTTTCCAAAGCCGTTCAGCAGTGCGATGATGCGGTGCAGTTCTTGAAGCGCGCTCAGGATGATCTGGACCGTATCGGGTTTGATCCTGAAGTGACATTCGGCGATGGCGGGCGCGTTAATGTGGCGTTCGACCTGCCGGATTTCATCGTGTCAGTGGGCTTTTCTCACGCGGCAGCCAGCACGGCCATCGAAGCGGTCGAAGTGACCGACACGCCGGAACCTGTGCGGCTGGATGTTCCTGACACTGTGACGCCAGCCCCGCCAGAGCCAAAGCCCGAGCCGACGCGCCAAGCGACGCACAAAACGGGCCCTTGGACGGCTGCAGAGCTGCGGATCGTCGCGGCTGCGGTCGAGAATGGCAAAACCTGCGAAGAAATCGCCACGACCTTGAACAGGACCAAAGGCGGTGTTGGCATGAAGATGAAAGCCATTGCGCGCGAAGCGGCTAAAGCCCCCATCACGGTGCCCGATGCGCCATCTGAGGTGAAGGTTCCAGCGCGTGAGGTAAAGGCGGCTGCTGATGCGGTGACGCGCAAAAAGCGGGCAGCCTGTGCGCCCAAGCCGCCCGAGCAGACCCTCTCTGCGGAGGATCGCGCGATCAACACGCATCTTGATGCGGTTGGCTACAAAGGCGGGTGGTCGAAGCTGATGGATTTCGAGATCCTGTCCGGTCTGATGAAGGGAAAGGGCGCGGCGCTTGTTGCGGATGAGCTGGGTGTCGAGACGGGCGATCTGGTCAGCCGCTTTAAGGCGATCAACACAAAAGCCGGTGATCTGCCACATCAGACGCGGCTGCTGCGGGTCTTGCGCATGCGGGCGGGGGTCTGATCGTGGGGCTGGTTGATTCACCGGGGCGTCTTGCGCTGGTCGACACCTCGGAGATCGAGGAATACCCGCTGACGCGCGATGACCGGTTGAACAGCCACTTCTTCATGGTTTGGGAACGGCGGCGTTGGCTAAACTCTGACATGCGGTTGAAGGGGCGTGCCGAGTGCCGCGCCCTGTATTTCGATCTGATCAACATCGCTTGTGATCAGTCGCCGGTGGGCACGATTCCGAATGACATGGAAGTGCTGGCAAAGTTGCTGATGATTTCGGAAAGCGAGCTCAAGACCCTGTGCCAGCTTGAATACGGGCCGTTGCATAAATGGCGGCCGTGTCGCTGTGGCGATGAGGTGCGTTTGATGCACCCGGTCGTGCTGGACATGCTGATCGAGGCTGTGTCGCGCAAGGAAGACAATCGGGCCAAGATGGAAGCAGCGAACACGGTCAAGCGGGTCCAGCGGCTGCGGTCGACTGTAGCGGGTCTTCAGACCGAGATGAGCAAGAACGATGCTGCCGTCAAATGGATGGACGAGTGGCTGGTCAAGCAAGGCGTCGGGTATCGCAACACCAGCTGGGTCGAGCAAGCGATGATGGCGTGGGCAGATCATCGCATGGACCTGTCACGCGCGCCGCAACGGCGGTCGATGTGAGGGGTGTGGTGAACTGTCCGCAGGACACTTTGGGGACATTTGCAGGACAGTTCGAGGACAGTCTTTAGATATTGTTTAATTATTTCAATCGGTTCGTCACTCTGTCCTCAAGTGTCCTACACGACAGGGACATAGACAGAGACAAAACAAGGAAAGTGACACAGTCGCGACAGATCGGATGTTGAGGCTGT
>NZ_JBFEKM010000316.1:0-2189 GCF_041552635.1 Sulfitobacter sp. | reverse complement strand
CGTTCCGAAATACCGACATGTCGATATGTGTGCCAAGATTCTCGGGGAACACCGCTACGGGAACGACTCCTGGCGTGGCAATCACTGTTGTGAGAGGGGCAATCGCAAGCTCGTATTCGCCGCTCGCGACCGATACCGCAGGAACGCCCCCAGCCATCGGATGACTTTGCGGCAAGACGGAACCAGTCAGCCCCATGCGCTCCATCACGTCCAGATAGGTTCGTCCGCTCGTCCCTGCGCCTGTATAGGCTATGCTTTTCGCGCTCCTGAGAAGCGCTTTGATACCATGTGAGTCCGCTATCATTTGGCCATGCGCCCCGCCTTTACGCGCAATCGCAAGTGAGACACGCCCGAATGCACGGTAGCTGCCGCCATCTGCAAATCCATCATCGATCAAAGCCTTCGCGTAAGATGGATTGGTCAGGCCGATGTCATAAGGCTCGCCCGCTCTGATCCGCTCCGGTATCAGTGGGTTCAGCTCAACCTCCTGTATAAGCCGCACGCCTGTCTCGGCTTCCACGCGCGGCAAGAGGCGGTCCATGACAAACCGGATCGCCGCAGGAACGAACATGCGCAATGTAGTCGGCATACTGAAGCTCTCCCCGCGACACGCCCGCGCCGTGGCCCCATTATTAAACGTATCGTTTGGTGCCCGACAAGCCCGTTTGTTGTGGTCTCAATTTGGGCTCGAAGCGGTCATGTGGCAACGCGGCGGGAATTGGCACCATGATCGGGAGTCAGTTTAAGAATGCTAAAGAGCGGCCGGTTCGCAGCCGACTTAGCACCTGTCAGGTAGTCAACATCGCCGCGGTATGGATTGAAGTTCATTGCTTGCTCGCCGCGGTATGGCGCATCCGAAGTCACCCCGCCGATGGAGGTGAACGCCTACACAGTTTCGCCTGCCCCCATGCTTTCACGGGGGGAATAGCAAACGACCCAGTCGCCCTTCTTTAGGGGTTTTACCACGATATGTTTACCGTGCCCAAGCTGCGCAAAGCCACCATCGCGTCCGCCGCGGGCATTTTCAGCCGATGCAACACCCTGCCAGAACGCCATCGCTCAACTCACCTCAAGCGCATCAGCACAGCGCTGCAACAGGTCTCTCAGAACCTCAGTCTTGTGATCCGTCAGGTTCGATAGCATCCGTCGCTCGACCGCCTCGGCAGCCACCACACCAGCATGCGCTGCTGTTCGACCTTTTTCGGTCAATTCGATCATAATGTCCGCCCGTGTTCCGGATGAGGGGGGCGCAGGACAAAACCGGCTCGCTCAAGAATGAAGAGCAGCACCGCATTTTGAGCTGCGGAGACTCCGATACCGGTCAGCTGCGCTTCCAGTCGCAGACGATGCTGGGTGATCTTCAAACCGTAGCCGGCTCAAAGCTTGAGCTTTTGCTTGAGCGTCTTTGCACCGGTGTTCAGTTGTTCGCCAAAGTCCAATACATTGCCTGACGCTACGACTACTTGATTTACCGCAGTCATAGGGGCCGCATAGTCGAATCCGACACCGGCACCACTACCGATCATGTCGGTTGTGATGTTCATTGCTCTGACTATCTTCTTGAAGGCGTGAATATCTTCGCTTCGCCCGTCTTTTAGGAGGTCAAGCTGCTTTTCCATCTTGTTCAGCAACTTCTGCTTCGTGACCAAATCTCTGTGCGCATCATTATTTTGAAGTAGTTTCAGCTTGTCTTCCATTTTGTCGATCTGCTTCTTGCTTTTTGCCAACTGCCCATCCGCGACGGAGATCAGCGCCTGAACACCGGCAACTTCGTCCTCCCCAGATTTTTGAAGCTCTTTCTTTAGCTTGGCGATGTACGCCACGTCCCTGTCTCTGTGGGTCTTCATGTTGTCCAGAAGCGTTTCGATCGTGTCCTGCTTGGAGCCGAGGTGGGCGACTTGGTAGACCAGTTGCTCTATCTTCTTCTTGTACTTGTGGACCAGCAACTTGAGGTTCTCGATGCTTTTAGAATGCATTGAGAGAAACTCTTTTTTCAGCACCGCTTTGGCTTCTCGATTTTTTCCCGTCAGCGCCTTCTCTTTGTACTGAAGGTAGAGCCATTTATGACGTGGCGAGTCCTGTTCGCCTTTTTTGACCAGATCTTCCATCTCATTCTGGATCTTCTCCATGGCACCTGCCTTGTCGAGAAGATATTCGAGGTTCTTTTTCATGCTTGCTTCAAGCTCTCG
>NZ_JBFEKM010000315.1:0-2248 GCF_041552635.1 Sulfitobacter sp. | reverse complement strand
GAGCCCTTTTTGAAAAATGCGATCCCGCAGCATTTTGCTTTTGCAGCTGCAACATCGCGATACAGAGGGATCATTGCCGACATTCAGAGCAACCGGGACCATCCGGATCTTTGAGTACGACTTCACCAGCTCTTGAAATGTCTAAGCGCACATTTTTGCAGCACTTCATTTAAGGACAGCAGAAGAAACGGGCATTCGAGCATCGCGCATTCCTTTGGATCTGTCGGGCAATGTACATGCAGATGAATGCCTGTGATATCAACTGCGTGAGAAAAGATCTGCGTATCCTTGTCGTTGAAGCTGATGCAGCCAAAGCGAAAAACATCATCGACGCGCTGCTTGAGGCAGGGTGGACCGATCTGCACGCGATCTCCCAAGTCTCGGGTCTGGAGCAATCCATCGAAGAGCATGCCCCGGATATTGTGCTGATCGACATGGCCAACCCCGACCGTGATACACTTGAACATGTTGGTGCTGTCTCCAATACCAAATCCCGCGCTGTTGCGATGTTCGTGGACCAGACCGATCCCCATCTGACCCAAGCGGCCCTTGCCGCGGGTGTCAGCGCCTATGTCGTCGACGGTTTGCAGATGAATCGCATCAAATCAGTGATCGAGACGGCAATCGCGCGGTTCCAGATGATGCGGCAAATGCGGTCAGAGCTGGATGCCGCCAAACAGGCGCTGGAGGACCGTAAAACCATAGACCGCGCCAAGGGCATTTTGATGCGCCGTCGCGGTCTTTCCGAGGATGAAGCCTATAAGCTCTTGCGAAAAGCGGCCATGGATCAGGGTCGCAAGGTGATCCACGTGGCGCAAGCACTGGTCACGGCCTCGGATTTGCTCGGATGACGCGTACTGTCCTAAACTGTGGCTACGTCCCTTTGGTTGACAGCGCTCCGCTGATCATTGCGCACGAGCTGGGTTTCGCCGCCGAAGAAGGTTTGGAGCTTAACCTTGTGCGTCAGCCGTCGTGGTCCGCCTTGCGCGATATGTTGGGCCTTGGGCATCTAGACGCGGCGCAGATGTTGTCACCGATGCCGGTGGCGATGACGCTGGGACTGGGTGGCCTTTCTGCGCGGATCGATACGCTTATGGGCCTGTCGGCAAATGGAACGGTGTTTGGCGTCACCACACGGCTTGCGCAGCACCTTGAGCAGATTACCTTTGGCGACCCTCATGCGCTGCTGGCAGGTCTGGAGGCGTGGGGGCCAAGACCCTTGCGTGTCGGTGTCCCGTTTCCCTTCTCGATGCATCGCTTGTTGCTGTCCTATTGGACAGCGGCCGCTCCGGGCCTTGCGGTAGAGAGCGTGACCGTACCGCCCCCGCGCATGGCCGAAGCGGTAGCACAAGGGCACGTTGATGCCTTTTGGGTGGGCGAGCCTTGGGGCAGCGATATTGTGGCGCGCGGAGTGGGTGATATCGTCATGGCGGGATCTCACGTCTGGGGGTTTGCGCCCGAAAAAGTGCTGGCCGCGCGTCATGATTGGACAGTGGACAACCCCGAAACCACCCAAAAACTGATGCGCGCGGTCTATCAGGCGTCCCGCTGGCTTGATCTGGAAGAGAACAAACCGTTGGCCGTCGAAATGCTGGGCCGGAGCGAGCATCTGAACCTTTCGCATGAAGTCATCGAACCTGCGGTCACAGGCATGCTGACCCCAACCGCTGGCGCTGACCCCATACGGGTGGAGCATTTCTTGATGTTTCATGATCATGCGGCGTCGTTTCCGTGGCGCAGTCAGGCCGCGTGGATCGCCAAGCAGCTCGGCGCAGACTCCGCAGGAACCGCCGCAGCCATGTCCTGTTGCCGGACTGATCTCTACCGCAAATACCTCGGTCCGATCGGCGCTGATCTGCCCGGCGCGTCGGAAAAAGTCGAAGGCGCGATGAATGAAAAAACCGCTGTTGCCTCATCGCGGGGGCAGATGATTCTTGCGCCAGATGCTTTTTTTGACGGTAGGACGTTCGATTTTTCATCAAATGCGGCTGAATAAATAGGCACTCTGCGAGGCAACTAGTATTTTTGCGCCGCACTGCAGAAAAAACATTGCGAACCGTTTCAGGGCGGTTCAACATAAGATGAAGACCACAGGCGCTGCCGCCTGATACCTCCCGCCAATGATGGTGGATTCCTCTCAAGAGCAAAGCCGCTCGTAAGACGCATGGATATCTCCGTGCCGCTTACGTGTGGCTTTTTTTCGTTTTACGGGCTCCGCCCGTCCCATCACAGGACACATAAGATGATT
>NZ_JBFEKM010000314.1:0-2288 GCF_041552635.1 Sulfitobacter sp. | reverse complement strand
TGACAGGCTTGAAGAAGAGCTTGGAGAAACAAAGAGACTTCTGGCGGAGGTCGAACATGAGCTGGAAATTACGAGTGATGAACTAAAACAAACAAAGCTCGAGAGATTTCGCTCGTAGGTCTCTGTTGTTAACGAACACCTTTTCTATGAGATAGCCGAGCTTGATCACGATTTCTATTCCCCCACTCGTGACTTCGCAACTGGCGGTCACTTCGTGATCTTCGCATTCATCGATAATAAATCCATCAGGAATTCTGATATTGGGTCACTACCAGATATCCACAAATAGTCTCGAGCACGAGTTGCACCTACGTACAACAAGTGCCTTTCAATCGACATAACCTCATCCAGCTGCGCCTCATCCTTTGCGGCAAGAATCCTACTCTCGTCGGGCAAAACTCGATCATCCAACCCAATGACAGCGACGGCCTGAAATTCTGAGCCTTTTGCATCATGCATTGTAAGCCAGTTCAGTGCAGGTTGAGTGTCAGAAAATGACATAGCGAAATCGCTCACCAACTCTGGCGTTCGTGCCAGGATGGCTATCTCATCTTCTGGTAGGCACCTTGCACCAGCCCTTTCACCAAGGCATCGACAAAGGCGCGGGCATTGGTCCGCTCGGTCCGTCTTTCGGTGAAGAAGGCATAGGCTGTCACAGTGGCAGTGCCGAATTCGGGCAACGGGTTGCACAGCGTTTTATCTGCTAGCGCGTCGCGCACGGAAAATTCAGGGAAGATCGCAAACCCTTCATCCTCAGCCAGAACCGCACGGATCATCGGGGCGCTGTTCACGACAAGCTGTCGGTCCGGCGCAATCACGGTTTCACGACCGTCCTCCGCGTAAAGCGGCATCTTGCGCGGCATCGTCGGGGTGCGCAGCCACAAAATACCGTTCAAGTCTTGCACGTCTTTGATCAATTTGGCCTGTTCAGGCCCGCAGCAAACCACATCGCGCGTCTCGAACAGCTTGCGCGCAAGGCGGGGATCATCCCCGGGTCACCAATGCGAATGGCCAGATCGACGCGCGCGGCGACAGGGTCCAGTACAGTGTGATCAAGTGTGATGTCCAGCGCCACATCGGGATGCGCCTGCGCAAACTGCGCAACCACGCGGCCAAAGCGGGGGCCTCACGCAACCATCGGTGCGGTCACGCGCAACCGACCGCTCAGGGCGCTTCCCTCGCGGCTCATGCTGTCCAGCCCGCTTTGGAAGGCGTCGGTTATTGCGGCGGCATGGGGGCAAAAACGCTTCTCCCGCCTCGGTCAGTGCGATTTTGCGGGTCGAGCGATACAAAAGCTGACGGCCCAGCCGTGCCTCCAGATCCGAGATCATCTGGCTGACATAGGGGGCGACAGCCCAAGGCTATCGGCGGCCGCGCGAAAACTGCCTTGCGCGACGACGGCCTGAAACACAGCAATAGGGCGCAGCAGATCAAGATTATTCATAGGTAATACCTACTAATACCTTCGGTAAGACCAAAGCCTTGGGCTGTTCGAGAAGGCTCAAGAATGTTGACGTCCGTGCGGATCCTCACGATCCGAATGATCCGCAGATTCGTTCGCCCGAGTTTTCAGATCGCGAATGATTTGCGATGCTCGGTGAGACTTCAGTGGCAATCCTGACTTTGAAATGATGAGATGCTGTTGTGCGATCGGCGTAGAATCAATCAATGCATACAATGCAGGCGTAGACGCGCCCGAACGGCGTGCATTCGTTCGATCAGGTACGCGTCGAGATGGCCTATAACAGGTGTTCCTCGCGGGCCCTGGTCAAAGTCAGCATGATCGAGGCTTACGAAGACCGTCCGCGCCCCGACAAAGCGAGTTTGGTGATCGAGACCGGCGATAGCCAACGACGACCGCCGTTTGACCCAGATCTCATACCCCCTATTGGCCGCCGTACGCGCCGTGGTGCCGTAAGCCAACGTTACCTTCTGGTCCCCGTCGCCGCTGTCTACCTCCAGCACCAAGCAAGGTCTTATCTTGGGAAGGCTGTTGATGCTGTCGACTTCTGGGAAACGGAAAAGCACTATGTCCCCCCGGCGAAGGGTGTCCTGCCATGTGTCGGTTTCGTGAATGTTGTCAAACATGAATTGCTCCTGTGGTTTTGGATTTCATGACGACAACGGCAAATCACCTCTTCGAAATCTGGCCATCCGCCGCTGTGCGTCGCCAAAAGCGCACAGTGGCGGATGGCCGGGTTTCAGATGACCAATCGATCCCAAATTTCAGATCACCGACTGACGGTTTCGAGGCTGGCGGTGATCTTCGCTCGTTTTTCTCTGTTTGC
>NZ_JBFEKM010000313.1:0-2295 GCF_041552635.1 Sulfitobacter sp. | reverse complement strand
GTTGCGCGCCTTGAACCTGTCTCTCATAATCCTCTACCCCATCGCCTGGGCCGCACCACTGCTGCGCGCGGGTATGTTGCCGCTTTTCGGACTCACCGAAATCTCGGTTCTCAGCGGCCTGCAATCGCTTTGGGCGTCTGATATCTTCCTCGCGTTGGTGGTTACCCTTTTTGCGCTGGTGGCCCCAATGCTCAAAACCGTCGGCATCGCCTTGGTCCAGTTCGACCTGCTTGGCCCCCGCGCGATGTCGGCCCTTGCGATCATCGGCAAGCTTGCCATGGCAGATATCTTCCTGATCGCAGTTTACGTCACGATCGCCAAAGGCATCGGCATTGGGCGGGTCGAAGTGGCTTGGGGCCTCTACCTTTTTACCGCCTGTATCCTCGCCTCCCTTTGGATCAGCTGGAAAACGCAGCAGAACCTGCAAAATATTGGGCCAACGCCCTAGGGCTCTGCCCCATGTCTGTACCTCGCACGCTGTCCTCGGGGCAGACGATGACAGCACCGTCGCTTTTGCTTTGACCTCGCCCACGCTCTCGGCCAGAAAGGCGCATGGCAAAAGCTCCCGTTACATTCTCGTGCACCTCCTGCGGTGCCAGCTATAACAAGTGGTCCGGTCGCTGCGACGGTTGCGGCGAATGGAACACGATACAGCAAGACAAAGGCATATCGGCGGGCCCGCCCAGCAAATCTTTGGGGGCCAAGCGCGGATCAGCGATGGTCCTCACCGATCTAAGCACCAAGGAAGCCCCGCCCCCGCGCAGCCAATCCGGCATTGCCGAACTTGACCGCGTCTTGGGCGGCGGTCTGGTGGCGGCATCGGCCATTCTGGTGGGCGGCGATCCCGGCATCGGGAAATCAACATTGTTGTTACAAGCAGCAGCGCATTTTGCCCGCAGCGGTCTGAAAACCATCTACGTCAGTGGCGAAGAGGCCTCCGCTCAGGTGCGCATGCGTGCCCAACGTCTGGGACTGGCCGATGCGCCGGTCAAACTGGCCGCTGAAACCAACCTGCGCGACATCCTGACAACCCTCGAGGCCGAACGCCCCGATCTGGCCATCATCGATTCGATCCAGACCATGTGGGCCGATAACGTCGAAAGCGCGCCGGGGTCGGTGTCTCAGGTCCGAGCATCGGCGCATGAGTTGACCAGTTTTGCCAAACGCACCGGTGTTTCGGTGATCCTTGTGGGCCATGTCACCAAAGACGGTCAAATCGCAGGCCCCCGCGTCGTCGAACATATGGTCGATACGGTACTCTATTTCGAAGGCGAACGCGGCCACCAGTTTCGCATCCTGCGCGCCGTCAAAAACCGCTTTGGCCCCGCAGATGAAATCGGCGTGTTCGAAATGACTGGCCAAGGGCTGGCCGAAGTCACCAACCCGTCAGCGCATTTCCTGTCTGAACGTGGCGAACCTGCCGCAGGATCGGTGGTGTTTGCGGGCATCGAAGGGACGCGGCCCGTGCTATGCGAATTGCAGGCACTTGTTGCCCCATCGCCCCATTCCCAAGCGCGGCGCACCGTCGTGGGCTGGGATGGCGGGCGGCTGGCGATGATCCTCGCCGTTCTCGAGGCCCGCTGCGGCATCCCTTTTGCGGGGCTTGATGTCTATTTGAACGTCGCAGGCGGCATGAAAATCTCGGAACCTGCCGCCGATCTGGCCGTTGCCGCCGCCTTGCTAAGCGCGCGCGAAGACGTGGCATTGCCCGCTGAAACCGTTGTTTTTGGCGAAATTAGCCTATCGGGTGCCCTAAGACCGGCCACCCAGACCGAAAATAGGTTGAAAGAAGCGCAGAAACTTGGTTTTACCAGCGCCATTGCGCCCGCTGGGGGCAAACCCGTAAGCAAGAACGGCATCACGCTAAATACAATGAGCGATCTAACCGGATTTGTGGGCGAAATTTTCGGGGCTGGCTGACGGCCCCCACTAGGAAGGCAAGACGATCATGGAAGGCTTTACCATTATTGACGGGGTTGTGGCGCTTGTCATAGTCATGTCTGCACTTCTGGCCTATGGGCGCGGTCTGGTACGTGAATTGATGGCCATTGTTGGCTGGATCGCCGCTGCTGTGCTGGCGTTTTTGTTTGCGCCGCAGGTTGAACCGCTGGTGTCGGAAATCCCGGTTGTCGGTGAATTTCTGGCAGACAGCTGCGAACTTTCGGTCATCGGAGCCTTTGCAATCGTATTTGCAGTGGCTTTAATCGTAGTATCGCTGTTCACGCCGCTGTTTTCGTCGCTGGTGCAACGGTCCGTCCTAGGCGGGTTGGATCAAGGGCTGGGCTTCTTGTTCGG
>NZ_JBFEKM010000312.1:0-2403 GCF_041552635.1 Sulfitobacter sp. | reverse complement strand
GCGCGCACCTTTGTTTGAAGACAAGGTCGTTGACCATGTGTTCGATCAGGCGACACTGAATGAAAAAGAAGTGTCCAAAGAAGATCTGCAGAAGGCCGTAGAGGCGCTGGAAGACGAAGAGTAAGTTTTCCCGAACTCTTAAAAATACAAAAGGGCCATCCGTTAGGGTGGCCCTTTTGCGTTGTGCAGATAGAAGTCCGGTTATCAGTCGATATGATCAGTTGGGGCATGTATCCGATGGCGTCGCGAACCAGAATTTTCAAGAATTCCAGCCAAGGAAATCTGAATTTTCGGGTTACCCGTTGCGTAAACCGGTCTCGGTCAGCATGCCACGGCGCTTGGCCTCGTAGTAATAGCCACGCGCGTACCAGTTGATCGCGGTCGCGTGGTCTCCGTCGGCAAGAAGCCATGCACCACGAAGGTATTTGACCCCGTATTCAAGGTTGATGTCAGGATCGAGAAGATCACCAGCGGTGCCCTGAAAGCCCATGCCGCGCGCCGTTGCTGGCAAAATTTGTAGCAGCCCGTAATAGGGGCCGTTGCGGGCCTCTGGCCGGTGCGTGCTTTCCCGAATGGCAAGGCGATGGACCAGCGGGCGGGGGACATCGTAGAAATCAGCCCACTTGTTGATCAAACTGCGCAGCTCGGGTGTCTCGTTTGGGAAAAGCGGCATCTTTGGCTTGGCGGCCATTGGGGCCGTTTGCGTGCTTGCACATGCGCTGAGGGCAGGGCTGCACAGCAACATCTGGCACAGAAGGCGGCGTGAAATGGCGGGCATCTGGGTTCTCTGATTTTGACTATGATTCCCTTACATCGCATGGGGCAATTCGCAAAATGTTCGATTTCCCATGGGCAGAGTGCTGCCGAAACAGGGGTTAGATAAGCGAAGAAGCGCAGATCAGCAGGCCCCAGAAGGTGATTTCACCATCGACAAGGACATCATAGACCACATTTTTGACGGGCCGTGATCCAATCCACCACAGATAGCTCGCAGTAAACAGGCTGGACGGCAGCAGCCAAAGGGTGATTCTGGTGGCGGGATCATATAAAATTGCCACGACAATCAGGCCCCCCCCGATCAGACAATTCAACCCGTGCAGCATCCGCAGCGTCTGATTTTTACCCCACAAGGTGGCGATGGTGCGGGTTCCTGCCGCGGTGTCCCCTGCTATGTCGCGCAGATCAAAGGTAATCGTGTTGATCAAAAACCTAAGCAGCAAGAAGGTCCAGAGGATCAACAGCAGTGGCATCGCAACGCCAACGGGTGCGGCTACGGCAGGCAGTCCGGTGATCAAGGTCGATAGGGTGATAGCAACAGTCAGGTTTTTCACGCCCGGTATTTTCTTGAGCTGAGGGATGCGAAGCCGAAACCGACCCACCGGGATCGCACCGCCAATGCTGTACAAGATGACGGCGATGAAGGGCAGCAGCGCGAAGCCCGCCCCGTAGATGCCATAGCCGAGAAAACCGAGCCCGATGCTTAGGATTAGCGCTACACTTGCCGTCAGCTTTAAGAGCACCTTATTGCGCTTGAAAAACGCGCTCCGGATGGCGTGGTTCTCTATGTCACCATCTGTCTCGAAAACGCGATCAAATACGTAAATTGCAAACAGTGATAGAAAGGTGACCCAAGGGGCAACATATGCGTCATTCACACCAATGGCGCGGGTCAGGGCAAAGGTCGTAAGGGCGCAACCGAGTGGCAGCACCAGACAGAATTGAAATAAATTCCACATAAATGGCATGTCGCGCAAGGCTTGGGGGCTATCAGGGCCGTGATGCTCAAGCATGCCCGCGCGGTTTCTGTGCAGTCAATAAAAAACGCCGCCCCTGAGTGCACAGGGACGGCGTTTCAACTTTTTTAAGCGCTATAGAAGATCAGGCGTTAGCCGCGTCGTCTTCTTGTGCTTCAACGGCGTCGGCCAGATCATCATCGTCGTTCGCGGCAGAGCCGATATCGTCGAACAATTCAGAGATCTCGAACTCTGCTGCGGCTTCTTCTTCCGCTGCCAGTTCCTGGATCGACTTGCCTGCGGCCTGAAGTTCGGCCTCTTCAGGGGAACGTGCAACGTTCAGCTGAATGGTGGCTTCGACTTCGGGGTGCAGAACGACTGTTACGTCGTGCAGGCCCAGATCTTTGATCGGGTTGCGCAGAACGACCTGCTTGCGGTCGACTGTGAAGCCCTCGGCTGTTGCAACGTCGGCGGCGTCACGGGTGGTGACGGAACCGTACAAAGCACCCGAATCAGACGCAGAACGGATCACAACGAACTGCTGACCGTTCAGCTTGTCCGCCATGGATTCGGCTTCTTTTTTGGTCTCGAGGTTTTGTGCCTCAAGCTGTGCTTTCTGGCCTTCAAAGGCTTCGATGTTGGCTTTGGAAGCCGACAGCGCTTTGCCTTG
>NZ_JBFEKM010000311.1:0-2412 GCF_041552635.1 Sulfitobacter sp. | reverse complement strand
TGGATACCGCTTTCGTGGGCAAAGGCGTTCTTGCCGACGATGGCCTTGTTGAACTGCACGGCAAAGCCGGACACAGTCGCGACACGGCGCGAGATGTTCATCAGCTTGGTGCTGTCCACGCCCGTCTGGTAGGGCATGATGTCGTTGCGGACCTTCATGGCCATCACGACTTCTTCCAGCGCGGTGTTGCCCGCGCGTTCGCCCAAACCGTTGATGGTGCATTCGATCTGGCGCGCGCCTGCCTCGACAGCCGCAAGGCTGTTGGCGGTCGCCATGCCAAGGTCGTTGTGGCAATGGGTGGCAAAGATGATCTCGTCCGCGCCGGGCACGTTTTCGAGCAGCTTGCGGATCAAATCGGCGCTTTCGCGCGGCGCAGTATAGCCGACGGTATCGGGGATGTTGATCGTGGTCGCGCCCGCCTTGATCGCGATTTCGACGGTCCGGTAGAGATAATCAAGTTCGGTCCGAGTAGCATCCATCGGGGACCACTGCACGTTGTCACACAGGTTGCGGGCATGGGTGACCGTTTCGTGAATCCGCTCGGCCATTTCGTCCATGGTCAGGTTGGGAATGGCACGGTGCAGCGGAGAGGTGCCGATAAAGGTGTGAATGCGCGGCTGGGCTGCGTGTTTCACGGCGTCCCAACAGCGGTCGATATCGCCAAGCTGCGCCCGCGCCAGCCCGCAGATCACCGAATTCTTCGACAGTTTTGCGATCTCGCTGACGGCGGCAAAGTCGCCCTCCGAGGCGATGGGAAAACCGGCCTCGATGATGTCGACGCCCATTTCATCCAGCAGACCGGCGATTTCGATCTTTTCGGCGTGGGTCATGGTCGCACCGGGGCTTTGTTCGCCATCGCGCAACGTCGTGTCAAAGATCAAGACGCGGTCTTGTTTGGTCGTATCGGTCATGTTTTGGGTTCTTTCTTTCTGCTTAATCATCCGTGGCGCGCTGCACATCCCTCTGAGCGGGCGCGCCGGATGGCACGCTCAGAGGCGGATTAGCAGGAGTAGGTTTGCACACAACGACGGCGCGCTTGCGCGCGTCAGGGTCGGTGTATGATCAGCATAAGTCATGAGGCAACGTTATACCGCTGCAAACCCAAATGGGAAGAGTTTTTTGGGTTGTTCTGTTTGCGGATGTTGAAGGGCGCGGTTTGTCCGCTACTTGGGGGCTATGAAACAGATTTTGATTATTGGCGCGTCGGGTGGGGTCGGATCGGCCTTGGCGACCGCATATGCGGCACGCGGCGATCAGGTGACGGGCCTTTCGCGGTCGGTTGACGGGCTGGACCTGATGGACGAGGCGAGCATCCAGGCACATATCGGCGGTTTGAACGGGCCGTTCGATGTGGTTCTGATAGCTTCAGGTGCGTTGGAGATTGACGGGGCGGAGCCGGAGAAAACCATCAAATCCATCACTCAAAAAGCGTTGATGGACCAGTTTGCCCTGAACGCTGTCGGCCCGGCCTTGGTGCTGCGCCACGCGGCCGATCTGCTGCCGCGTGATGGGCGCGGGGTGTTTGCGGTGCTCTCGGCAAGGGTTGGGTCCATCGGGGACAATAAAATCGGTGGCTGGATCAGCTATCGCAGTGCCAAGGCGGCGGTGAACCAGATCGTGCATACTGCGTCGATAGAATTGGCGCGGTCGCACAAGCACAGCATCTGCGTGGCGTTGCATCCCGGTACGGTCAAGACGCCGTTCACCGAAAAATACCTCGCGCGGCATCCGGCGGTTGAGGCGTCCGAGGCGGCGGAAAACCTGCTGTCGGTGATTGACGGACTTGGGGTCAAGGACACCGGCCAGTTCTTTGACTGGGCCGGAAAGCCAGTGCCATGGTAGCGCGGCTGGTTCTGGTCCTTGGCGATCAACTGTCCGAAGGGCTAAGCGCTTTGCGGGCAGGGGATAAAGCAACTGATACCGTCGTCATGGCCGAGGTCGCGGACGAAGCGAGCTATGTCAAACATCACCCCAAGAAGATCGCGCTGGTCTTTGCCTCGATGCGCAAATTCGCCCGCGCGCTTGAGGACGACGGCTGGACTGTCGCCTATACGCAGCTGGATGATACGGAAAATGCAGGCTCTATCGTGGGGGAATTGCTGCGCCGCGCCGAACAGAGGGGCGCGGCCGACGTACTGGCGACGGAGCCGGGCGAATGGCGGCTGATCGACAAACTGAAATACGCGCCCTTGAAGGTCGAGATTTTGCCGGACGACCGGTTTTTGGCGTCACATGCCGAATTCGAGGCATGGGCGGACGGGCGTAAAGCCTTGCGGATGGAGTATTTCTATCGCGAGATGCGGCGCAAAACCGGACTGTTGATGGAGGGCGATAAACCCGCTGGTGACAAGTGGAATTTCGACCATGATAACCGCAAGGCAGCCCCCGCTGATGTGACAGTAGATGGCCCTT
>NZ_JBFEKM010000310.1:0-2436 GCF_041552635.1 Sulfitobacter sp. | reverse complement strand
TGGACCTGTCGCGGTTTGATGCCGCTCCTTTGATAGCATTTACTGCAACAAAGGAGACGGACTATGGGACTGAAACGGACAGACGAATTCCGCAAAGATGCGGTGCGTATCGCACTGACCAGCGGACTTACACGCAAGGAAGTGGCGGATGATCTTGGCGTCGGGATGTCGACGCTGAACAAGTGGATCACAGCTCACCGAGATACGGATGTGGTGTCGAAAGAGGATTTGAGCCTCGCCCGAGAGAATGACCGGCTTCGGCGCGAGGTCCGCATTCTCAAGGAGGAGTATCCGTCTTGGTCAAGCCATGTTTTCGACCCATTTTCGTTGATCGCGCAGTAAGGCATTTGCGAGGACAAGCAGTTTGCGCATGACTGCTGTAATGGCGACTTTCTTTTCTTTCCCGACAGCGATGAGTTGATTGTATTTGGCTTTCATATCCGCGTTGTGACGGATCGCGACCAGCGCGGGCATGAAGATGGCGTGTCGTAGATTTGGGCGACCGCCTTGTATCCGTGCCTTTCCCTGCCATTTGCCTGAGCTTTGTGACATCGGTGCGAGGCCAGCAAGGCTTGCGACTTGTTTGCCGTCCAGCCCGCCGATCTCTGGCATGTCCACCAGGATCATGAGTGCCGTAGTCACACCGATGCCAGGAATGCTGGACAAAATGTCCAGTCGTTCACGCATTTGCTGATCTTGGTTAGCCAGCGCCAACATCGCGGTATCAATTTTAGCAATATCACACTCAATATGGCGCAGGCGCTTGGTAAGTTGCCCCTTCAAAAGTGCATGCGTCACCGTTGCGTTGCGAGCCTTAGCAGCTGTACGATCTTTTATGAGAGCCCGCCGTGCGCACAATAAGTCTCTGAGATCATACAAGCTTTCTGCTGTGAGAGGTTTTGGAACCAACTGCAAGGCAGCCCCCATTTTCGCCAACATCTCGCAATCAACACGATCTGTCTTTGCCAGTTTACCACTTGCCTGGGCAAATCTACGGGCCTGCTTTGGGTTCACTTTGACAAATCGGATCGGTCGGTTGCCAAGCTTCCGCTCCAACAACCTATGATACGCCCCTGTCGCTTCAAAGATGATCAGCGGGTCAGGCTGCAATTCAATCCACTTAATCAAATGCGCATGTCCGGTTTTGCTGTTCAAGAACTGCTTGTGCTGACCGTCGGCCAATCGATGAACATCAAGCGTGTCTTTGGAAACGTCGATGCCAATGGTATTGTTCATATGTCTTTTCCACCTTGTCTTGTCATACGGGCCCACCGCTAAAACGGCGCCCAAGTATCCGTTCAGGTCATGAGAAAAGACGAGGGCGACCTTACTCCTCCACGGTCCATCACGACCGAGCGGGAAACGATCTGACCCTCGCCGTCGCCCGGCATAAATGCCGTGCCGGACGACGGCTCCTGTATCGCACAAGAGCCACGTTTTAGATAAGACAAGCGGGACATCCTAAAAAAAGCCACCCAGTTCTTCGCGGGCCTAAAGCAATGAGGTTTAGGTTTATTCACTGCCCGGCAGGGTTATGCGAAGCATGATCCCGAGAGGGGAAGAACATCGAGATAACTTCCCGACCAATCGCCTGTGCCATGTTGTCGGTGTTAGCACGCGCGGATTGCGGGCTTGGCGCACCCGTCCAGCCAGCCGCCGACAGCGGTCTGACTTGGTCACTCTGGCGCATATTAAGGAACAGTCCCGTCTCAGCTTGGGCAGCTATGGTCGCCCGCGAATGACCGAAGAGCTGAAGGAAATTGGACTGGATATAGGCCACCGCCGCGTCGGCAGATTGATGCGCCAGAACGGCATATCAGTGGTCAGAACACGTAAGCACAAGGTGACGACAGACAGTGATCATAAGTTCAATATCGCACCGAACCTGCTGGACCGTGACTTCATGGCAGATGTGCCAAACCAGAAATGGGCGGGTGATATCAGCTACGTTTGGACCCGTGAGGGCTGGCTTTACTTGGCTGTGATCCTCGACTTGCATTCCCGTCGTATCATCGGCTGGGCAGTGAGCAATCGCATGAAGCGCGACTTGGCGATCCGGGCGTTGAATATGGCCATCGCGTTCCGGCAGCCGCCCAAAGGCTGTATCCATCATACGGATCGCGGGTCGCAATATTGTTCCCATGACTACCAGAAAATCCTGCGCCAGAATGGCTTCAAGGTGTCCATGAGCGGCAAAGGCAATTGTTATGACAATGCCGCCGTCGAAACCTTCTTCAAGACGATCAAAGCCGAGTTGATCTGGCGGCGGTCATGGGAAACGCGGCGGCAGGCTGAAATGGCGATCTTCGAATACATCAACGGCTTCTACAATCCGCGTCGCCGCCACTCAGCACTGGGCTGGAAAAGTCCTGTCGCCTTCGAACGAAAGGTGGCTTAAACGAGCACTTGGGGCGGCACGAAAGCGCGACAGGTCCA
>NZ_JBFEKM010000309.1:0-2479 GCF_041552635.1 Sulfitobacter sp. | reverse complement strand
ATCCTCTAGACTGGCCTGATCCAACGGCCCTTGGGCCAAAAGCATGATACGCGCCATAAGGGGAACGAATAGCAACGGCATTTCATCCGCAATCCTGCGCATCAAGTCCTGCGCCAACACATCCACATCAGGCTTGGGGCCATAATCCCGCAGCAGCACAGGTTCGCCAAAGACTACTGCTGCCTCTCCAAAGCGTAAGAACTTGCCGCGAATGCGCAGCCATGTCTTGCGCAGGATAAACACCAATATAACCGAAATGCGCGCCCTGAACCGGCGGGTGCCAGCCCGATCGGCTGCAATCAGAACGCGGTCCTCGAGAACCCTGTCATAATTAATGGCAACCGGGACAAACACCACATCACGGTTCTCCAGATCGGCTTCGGTGACATATCCCAGCAAACCCATCTTGGGCGGCATCAACTTACCGTTCAAGCTCAGCCCGCCTTCGGGGAAAATCGCTTGGGTCACGCCGCCTTCGGTGGCCATTTGCACATAGCGCGCCAAAACTTTGCGATACAGCGCGCCGCGTGATTTGCGCCTAATGAAATAAGCGCCCATCGATTTGATCAAGCGGCTCAAGGGCCATACCCGCGCCCATTCGCCCACGGCATAACTTAACGCCGAGGCTTCGCCCGCCAAATAGGTCACCAGCATATAGTCCATATTACTGCGGTGGTTCATCACAAAGATGACGGTCGCATCGGCGGGAATTGATTTGATCAAAGCCGCGTTATGCGCCCCTGTCCGGACTTCGTATAGGGCATTGGCCAAAAACCGCGCCAGACGGATGCCAAAGCTGAAATAGGCAAAAGCGCTAAAACTGGGTACAATTTCGCGGGCATAACGGCGGGCTTGTTCAAAGGCGACGTTTTCGGGAACGCCTTCTTTGCGCGCGTGGTCCACAATTGCCTGGCTCACTTGCGGGTCATATATCAGTCGCTGGATCATGTCGTGACGCCGCGCCAATTTAAACGGCTCGATCGGGCGGGTCAGACGCGTATTCAAACGCTCCACAGCTTTTTCCAAGCGACGCCGAAAAAACCAGCGCACAGAAGGCAACAGAAAATGACTCAGGGCTGTGACCGTTGCAAAAAGCAAGATCACAACGAATAGCCAAAGTGGAAGTTCAACAACCTGCGTCATAGAGTTAACCCTTGCAGCACTGCCGCAGTCTGAACAATATAAAAAGCCATGGCATGCGAGATCTCAACGGTTTTAACCCCAATGAACACGCCCGCATTGCCGATCTTTATTGGGTGGCTTTTTTGTAAGGGGGCCAGCTTCGGCGATCGGACTCATGGGGCCGGGCACCGCCTTATCGGACGTAATAAAAGACGAGGCGTGGCGGGCTGGCAAGATCATGGTGCGTCTGGACGTAATTTTCATAAACCCACGCACTAGACGTTGTACCTGCGCGAATGATCTGGACGGCAGAGCCATCTCAAGTAAAATGCCGCAATGCAGCGAATTGACAGAGCTTGATTATTTCAAGTATCAGTCATTTAACGCAACAATATTACGCAACTGATTCACGAGAGGCCGCCCCATGTCGCATCCGCAAAAAGACCGCCCTTGGCTGATCCGCACCTATGCCGGACATTCCACCGCCGAGGCGTCGAATGCACTATATCGCGCGAACCTGTTGAAGGGCCAAACCGGGCTTTCGGTGGCCTTTGATCTGCCCACCCAAACCGGATATGACAGTGATCATATCCTAGCGCGGGGCGAAGTCGGTAAGGTCGGCGTACCCGTCAGCCATCTGGGTGATATGCGGATGCTGTTCCGCGATATCCCGCTGGACCAGATGAACACCTCTATGACAATCAACGCAACGGCCCCGTGGTTGCTGGCGCTGTATATTGCCGTCGCCGAAGAACAGGGCGCTGATGTTTCCGCCCTGCAAGGCACCGTACAAAACGACCTGATCAAGGAATACCTAAGCCGCGGCACCTATATCTGCCCGCCCGCGCCCAGCCTCAAGATGATCGCCGACGTGGCCGAATATTGCTACACTAATGTGCCTAAATGGAACCCGATGAACGTGTGTTCGTATCACCTGCAAGAGGCGGGTGCCACGCCGGAACAGGAACTGGCCTTTGCCCTTGCCACCGCAACTGCCGTGCTGGACGCCCTGCGCCCGCGTGTGCCGGAAAAGGACTTCCCGATGCTGGTCGGGCGCATTTCGTTCTTTGTGAATGCAGGTATCCGCTTTGTAACCGAAATGTGCAAAATGCGTGCTTTTGGCGATCTGTGGGATGAGATCTGCCTAGAACGCTATGGCGTCGAAGATCCGAAATATCGCCGCTTCCGCTACGGCGTGCAGGTCAACTCCCTTGGCCTGACCGAACAGCAACCCGAAAACAACGTCTACCGCATTTTGATTGAAATGCTGGCCGTGACCCTGTCGAAAAACGCCCGTGCCCGCGCCGTACAGCTGCCCGCATGGAACGAAGCGCTTGGCCTGCCGCGCCCGTGGGAT
>NZ_JBFEKM010000308.1:0-2493 GCF_041552635.1 Sulfitobacter sp. | reverse complement strand
GACCGATATCGCACTGGACGCATTTGAAAGCCGCAAGGCCGAACTCAAAGGTGACGGCAAGGCGGGTCGCTGGTTTTCGCCGCTTGAACTGCACATCCTCCCCAAGCTGGGCCAAGTGCCTGTGGCAGATATCGACCAGAAAGATATCCGCGACACCTTGGCCCCGATCTGGCACACCAAAGCCGCAACCGCCAACAAGGCGATGAACCGTCTCGGCATTGTTCTGCGTCACGCAGCGGCTCTGGGCCTAGAGGTGGATCTACAGGCAACCGAAAAAGCAAAGGCGCTATTGGGCATGCAACGCCACAAGGTAACAAATGTCCCTGCCGTGCCTTGGCAGGACGTGCCTGCGTTTTATCAGTCCCTCGGGGGTAGCATCACGGAACTGGCCTTGCGGTTGCTTATCCTCACGGGCGCACGGTCTGCCCCGCTGCGTAATATCAACTTGGAACAGATCGACGGTGACGTGTGGACCATCCCCGCAGAGGGTATGAAGGGCCGCAAGGACGCGACAAAGGATTTTCGCATCCCCTTGTCGGCAGAGGCCCAGCACGTGATTGCAGAGGCCCGCAAATTCGCCCGCGACGGGTTGCTGTTTCCCGGTGTCAGACGCGGCGTGATTTCCGACATGACGATGACCGCGTTCATGGATCGGCGCGGCATGAAAGAACGCCCCCACGGGTTCCGCACATCCCTGCGCGTCTGGCTGGCAGAGGCGACTAACGCACCACACGATGTGGCCGAAATGTGCATTAGCCATATGGTGGGATCTAAGACGGTGCAGGCGTACAAGCGGACGGATTTTCTGGAACAACGGGCGGTACTGATGGAACGTTGGTCATGCCATAGCGCGGGCGAAACAAGTATTGTCGAAGTTAGCTTCAAATGAGAGAGATTTCCCTGTCTGATGGTCCGAGCCAAATTCGTGCCAACTACATTTCCGAATTAGAGATTTACTCCGTCTATCCGGAAGATGAAGCAAGTCGCGAACAAGCGCTATTTCTATTGCGACATGAGTATGAGCGATGGAAAGTTTGCGGCGTTGATGATTACAAACCGAGCGAATTGGTGCGGACTCTAATAACTTCTCACCGCGGCAATGCGGCACGCCGCTTCGTTTGTGGCATCACCGCCATAGCAATGTGCGCGCTTCAAAACGCAGGCCATCGCGTAAGCCTTAATGCCGCAGCCGAAATAGTCACTGAATTCAATAATTCAGTGGGCAAACTTCCCTTCACTTTCTGGGATGGCTTGGACTGGGTTGCGCAAGAAAAAGCCCTTCTAGGCGACACGCAAAAGATCAAACAAGCGTTTAGGCAATACAGGTCAGTTTCTCATATTCTGGCAGCATGGGTAGTTTCGAGCGAATATTTGAACGTACAGCAACCTTTTGACAGAGGTTTAGAAGCTGATGCATGCTTGCTTCATACATCAGCATATTTTCAGGCTCGGTTGAAGGAATCGCGAAATTTTGATGATTGGGATTTGTGGCATATTAGGGCCGACCCCCCTTTCGACATGGAGACTTTCCCCCCTTTCGAACTTTCTGAAAATCTATTGCATTGGTTGATCGGCCCTTGGCTGCAAAGGTTGGAAGGTTAGGGGGGAACTTTCAAATGGACCCGGGGCATTTCAAGTGCCCCGATATTGAGCAGGTGCTCCGTGCGCCACAGTGGAACAACGCTAAGAAAGCGAAACCACTGTCAAATGGAGCATCTATATGGACCAAAAAATCACAACGCCCGCCTATCTTTCGTTCGCCCAGCTTCAATCAAAGTTGGGTGGCCGAGGTCGCACCACAATCTATCGTGACGTTGACCTAGGCCGCTTGCCCAAACCAATGAAAATCGGTTCTCGTCTCTATTGGAACGAAGCCGATATCGACGCCACCCTTCAAGCAATTGTTGAATAACCACATCCCCCGCCATGCAAAGCGCATGGGCGGCGGACGTAGCGTTTTCCGTGGTAGGAATGACTACACCCTAAGCCCAGCGCCTTGCGGCATCAACCGTAAGGATTTCCGAATGTCACAAGATCAATTCTATACCAGCGAGTCGCAGGTGTTCTGGACCTGCAAAGCCCTGCTGGACAAGCGGACCATCAGCCACCGCACTGAAATCAGAGAGGTGCGCGGCTGGCGGCTTGGCGCAATCATCCACCGCTTGCGCCATCACTACGGCTGGCCGATCCATGCGGAATATCGCGGGCCACAGAACGTCGCGCATTATTCGCTGAAAGAAGGCATCGACCGTGCCAAGCTGCGTTTCCCGCCATCCGCCCGCGCCTTGGCAAATATGGGGGGCGCTCAATGACCGCCGCAAGCATCCGCCGTCTCTGCCGTCGCTATGGCCTGACCGTCACCCAAGCCAGCCTTGTTGCGGCGCTGCACTATGGGGGCAAACATGACTGACCCGCACCCTCGCCTGACCCGTCAAAATGGCAAGTGGCACATCATGGCCCGCAAGGGCGCTGAGGGGGCCGCAGAGGCCGTCT
>NZ_JBFEKM010000307.1:0-2551 GCF_041552635.1 Sulfitobacter sp. | reverse complement strand
TGTGAGGGCTTTAACCGGGCGACCTTTCCAAAGCTCCGAACGGTCGATCAGTACCAGCCCACGCTGGCCTGGCGTCGTCGGTTTATACGACTTTAGTGCCATGTTTTCTGTCTTCCGTTTTGCTTGTGCCCGACTTCAACATGTTGAGGTCGAGATGGTTATAGGGCCCCGAAGGTCCCCAATCTAAAATGTCTGACAAAGAACCCCTTTGCCGGACTGCGTAGGGTGGGTAAAACCCACCTATGCACAAAACAACACAGCCCCGGACGAATCCGGGGCGTTGCCGATGGGGTCGTTTAGGGGAGGATCAGCGAAGGGTCAAGGCATCAGGAAGAACTAAGCCGAATGTTTCCGGCAATTCAGCCTTCTTGATGATACATTACCCAATAGAGACAGCAATCACGTGCCATTATCTGCCAATGCCATGCCGGACCAATGTTTATGTCGCGATTTCCTTCACCTTATCCGACAGGCTTTGCACGGACCGTTCGGATGCTTTGGGGACAAGGCGGTAGGCAGCGTTTACAAAGCAAAACAGTGAAAAGCCAAGCAGACCCACGCAAAGCAACACGACCATAACACGGCCATAGGCCTGCCCGCTCAACCAATCAAAGGCCGATCCCAAGCCGCCTGCGTCGGACGCATTTGCGCTTAGCGCGGCATAGGCAATCAGCCCCCCGATGATGATAATCGCAGCCCCCTGAGCGGCAAGACCCATCCGCAACACCGGATTCCAATGCAGTGTGAAATGGTTCCCCTGAAGTTTTTCCCTGTAGGCCTGCGTTATCGCCTTGTAGAAGTAGTAGAAGCCCGTCGCGACGGTCAGGCCCCCAACGGCACAAACCGCCCACACCCCCGCCTGCGACTGCAATACGCTTTCTAACGCTTTCTTCCCGCCCGAACCGGACGAAACAATCCCAAGCGCTGTTACAGCCAATACGCCAATACCTGCATGTATCGCGCCAGTCACGAACATACCTGCCCGCGCCAACAAGCCTTTGGCAGAGGTGCCATATGCTTCCAGATCCCAAAAGCTGTCCACCGCCCGCCAGATGGCGTAAGCGAACATGCCAGCAGCAATCAAGCCGACGACGACAACCCCAATGATGCCGTTTAGCGACTGCATGGCAGATTTTGTGCCTTCGGCTTGCCCACCTTGTAGGATCGACCACAAGGACACCCCTGCGACGACCAAATACACAAGACCCCGCCCCGCATACCCAACACGCATGATAGGGATTGCCCACACAAAATCACCTGGGTCGATATCTTCCAAAAGCTGTTGCTGCGCGGTGTTTCTCATAGAGTGCCCTTTGCCGTTATGATCCAGCCTCGGTCTCAGGAAACCCAAAATGCGGTGGGGCTGAAATACCAGACATCCATGGTGAAGAACGCCGCTCTTTCCAGATTGTTCCAGCATTGGCGAAATTAGCAGGCTGACGGCCAAGCATTATTCATACGCAAAAAGGGCGCGGCCTTTCAGCCCCGCCCTTCCTAGACTTTCAAACATCGGTCCCGTTAGAGACCGACCAGCTTACGCCAGCTTGATGTTTGTTGCCGATTCACGACCGTCACGGCCGGATTCGATGTCGAACGTGATCTTTTGATCATCGGACAGACCGGTCAGGCCTGCTTGCTCAACTGCGGAGATGTGAACGAATACGTCCTTTGCGCCACCCTCAGGTGCTACAAAACCAAAACCTTTTGTGGAGTTGAACCATTTTACTGTGCCAGAAGCCATTATCGTATTCCTTATTAACTGCCCGCGGAATGCGGCAGATCGGCTAAGTCATTTATAGATCGAAATGCTGAGCCGTAAGGAGCAGGGATGACGATAGACAAAACGTTGCCCTCTCCCCTTCTGCCCTTCGGGGACAGAACGCAAGTGCTTAAACCCGACAGGGTGAAACAAGCGGAGAATAGCCCACTGCCCATTCGCCCAACGCGAAAGGCCCCCCGCCTTGCAGCGAGGGGCCTTTCGTTAACTTGATCCGGGCTGATTACAGGCCGGTGGATACGTCGATGGTGTTGCCTTCTTCAAGCGTCACGTAAGCCTTCTTAACGTCCTTACGGCGGCCCATCTGGCCCCGGAAACGCTTGGCTTTGCCTTTGGTGATGGACGTGTTCACGGCCTTCACCTTGACACCAAAGAGAGCTTCAACAGCTTCTTTGATCATTGGCTTGTTGCTGCCAATTGCCACTTCGAAAACGACGGCGTTATTCTCAGACGCCATTGTTGCTTTCTCTGTGATGATCGGCTTGCGGATCACATCGTAGTGTTGGTGCTTGGTGCTCATTTCAAACGGGCCTCCAGTGCTTCGATCCCCGCCTTGGTGATCACGAGTGTATCACGCTTGAGGATGTCATAGACGTTTGCACCCATCGTTGGCAGGATATCCAGACCTTCGATGTTGCGCGCGGCCTGTGCGAAGTTCTCATTGACGTTGGCACCGTCGATGACCAGCGCGCGCTTCCAGCCCAGGTTCGAAACCTGCTTGGCCTGAGCGGCAGTCTTGCCCTCGGAGGTCGCCTCGTCGATGATCACCAGAGC
>NZ_JBFEKM010000306.1:0-2552 GCF_041552635.1 Sulfitobacter sp. | reverse complement strand
CACCAACGACGGACCCTTGCACCAGCTCACGCAGCCGCGCCACAGTTTGCGCACCGGTGTCCCGCTTGGCTTGCATAAAACCCATGACCACATCGGCCTGAGTATCCGTCAGCCCAGCACCATCGGTAAAATCACCGCTATCGTCCTTGCGCCCCGCGCCCAGCAAGGCACGCACACCGTCCAGCCCCAGCCGGTCCAGCTTGTCGATCGCGCGCAAAACGATGCCGCGTTCGGCAGCAAATTTGTCAGGATCCGACGGGTCCAACACGCCTGCAACTTCCATCACGCCGTTCAAAACCTTGCGGTTGTTAACGCGCACGATGTAATCACCGCGCTCGATGCCGACCTCCTCAAGGCAATCGGCCAGCATCGCGCAAATCTCGGCATCCGCAGCCACCGAAGGCGCGCCAACCGTATCCGCATCGCATTGATAAAACTGGCGAAACCGTCCCGGTCCGGGCTTTTCGTTCCGCCACACAGGCCCCATCGCATAGCGGCGGTACGGGGTCGGCAAATCATTGCGGTGCTGCGCATAAACCCGCGCCAGCGGTGCGGTCAGATCATAGCGCAGCGCCAGCCAGTCACCGGGCTTGTCCGCATCGGCGTCTTCCCGCCACGCAAAGACCCCCTCGTTGGGGCGGTCCACATCGGGCAGAAACTTCCCCAACGCCTCGACCGTCTCAACGCCGGAACTCTCCAGCGCGTCAAAGCCATAGCGATGATACACCCCGGCAATCTTGCGCAGCATTTCGGCCCGCTGGGTAACCTCAGCACCGAAATAATCACGAAATCCCTTTGGCGCTTCGGCCTTGGGGCGGGGGGTCTTCTTTGGCTTGGCCATGGGATCACATCCTGTGGGCTGAACTTTGCGCCTCGCATCTACCCCACCCCCCACACAAGAGCAAGCAAACCGCGTCATCTTCTCTGGCTCAAAAATATCCTCGGGGGACGGCGCAGCCGTGGGGGCAGACAGCCCCCATCCGACAGTTGCAATGCGCGCGGCCCTCGCCTATCTGCGGCCACAGCCGATTGGTCAACTTCAGGAGACCCCATGGACAAGCTCGAAGAACAACTCGCCCACCTCATCCGCTCTGTCGATGATCTGTCAGATGTCGTCGCCCGCCAGGAAACCGAGATCGCGACACTGACCCGCCGTGTTCACATGCTGATGCAGCGCGAAGGCGAACGCGAAGCCTCCGGTGCCGAAGGCGTCGTGATCGGCGGCGAACGGCCCCCCCACTACTGACCCGCCAAGCACGTCAGAGTTCTTCGACTTCCATCACACCGCTCAGTGACCGGATCGCGCCCTTGATTTTGGGCGTCATCGGGTATTCCGAACACAGGTCAACCTCGACCTCGCCGGGCAGGCTGGGATCAATCAGGCAAAGCTGTACCGGCCCCTTACCGCTAGACTTTGCGGCGGATCTGGCCCCTGCAAGAACATCGGCGACCGCTTGAATGGCCGCAGCTTCCTGCACAAAAATCCGCAGGCCCATGTTGCCGGCATCCGCAACAACATCGTCAATCGCGGCCACGGAACGGCCCAGCAACTTTAGCTGGTCGCTTTCCATCGTCGCCTCGACCATCACGACAACCTTTGATCCGGTTTCCAAATGATCGCGCGCCAGTTCCAGCGTGTCGGAAAACAGCGTGACTTCATACGCCCCCGTCGGATCAGACAATTGCGCAAAGGCAAAGCGGTTGCCGCGCGCCGATTTGCGTTCCTGCCGCCCCGCGACCACACCAGCAAGGCGCGCGTTCATCGCACCCTTGATCGACACTTTTTCAGTCAACTCGTCCAGTGTCAGAAAGGGCACACCGCCACTGGCCGCCTTACGCTTCATTGGGCCCATGTAATCATCCAGCGGATGACCGGACAGATAGAACCCGACAGCCTTGAATTCCTCGGTCAGGCGTTCGGCGGCCTCCCAGTCATCGCAGGGCAGGATGCGCGGTTCGGGCAAATCATCACCTGCCTCGCCGAACAGCGACACCTGATTGCTGGCCTTTTGTTCATGAATCGCGGCGGAATAGCTTACCAATCCGTCCAGCGCATTCCAGACCCGTCGGCGGTTGCCATCAAGCTGATCAAACGCCCCCGACCGGACCAGCATTTCCAAAGGACGCTTGCCGACCCGCTTCAAATCAACGCGCCGCGCCAAATCAAACAGCGTCGCAAAGGGCCGGTCCTGTCCATCAACCTTGCGGCCCGTCGTGATCAGTTTCATCGCCTCGACGCCAACGTTTTTCAACGCGCCCAACGCATAGACCAACGCCCCGTCCACGACCTTGAACGTCGCATCCGACCGGTTCACGCAGGGCGGCACCCATGGCAAATCAAGCCGCTTGCGCACTTCCTCGAAATAGACCGCCAGCTTATCCGTCAGGTGGATATCGCAGTTCATCACACCGGCCATGAATTCGACCGGGTGGTTCGCCTTTAGCCATGCGGTTTGATAGCTGACCACGGCATAGGCGGCGGCGTGGGATTTGTTGAAACCGTAGTTGGCGAATTTCTCCAAAAGGTCAAAGACTTCCGATGCTTTTTTCTT
>NZ_JBFEKM010000305.1:0-2553 GCF_041552635.1 Sulfitobacter sp. | reverse complement strand
TCGAGATATTTTGCCCTCATATCTGAGATGCGCCATACCCCGCACGGCGGCCAAATACAGCCCCAGACGTGAGGCCCGACCCGCCGGGATAGCCCGCAAAAAAGACACCGCCGACGATTTCGCCGCATGCAAAGAGGCCCGCAATCTTTGATCCGTCTTCTCTGACGACGCTGCCCTTGGCGTCTACTTTCAGCCCGCCATAGGTGAATGTGATCCCGCCGGTGACAGGAAACGCGCGGAAGGGGCCTTTGTCGATTTTCTGGGCCCAGTTCGATTTGGGCGGTGTCAAACCGTCGGTTGCTTTGCCATCCAGAATGGTTGGATCGAATGCAGTTTCAGCGTCTACCGCATCGTTGTAAGCGTCAAGCGTGGCGGTGGCAGCATCTGGGTTCACGCCCGTCATCAGGGGCACCAGCGCCTCCAGGGTGTCAGCTTCAACAAAATGCGCGTCGTGAAAACGGTATTCGGCATAAAGCAGATCGAACACCTTGCTGTCAAATATCTGCCAAGCAAACTGGCCTGGTTGTTCGAGGATCGCAGCACCATATTGCGCATAGGTGTAGTTGCGGAAATTGGCCCCTTCATCGACAAAACGCGCGCCATCGGCATTCAGCATAACGCCCAGAAAATATGAAATTTTGCGGTAGTTCTTACGTTCGCCCGCGGGCAGTTCAAGATTTCCGAAGTCGGCCATATGCAAGTCCATCGGAGTTGCATGGCATCCGGCATAGAGGCCATATTCAGCCGCGCCGACTTCGCTCGCCATTGTCAGTCCGTCGCCGGTGTTGTGCGGCGTGCCGCGCACTTTCGCCGCTTTCCAGTTCGGGCCCATATGCTTGACCCGCAGCTCATCATTTGCTTCGAACCCCCCTGAGGCAAGGATCACAGCGTCAGCGTGCAGGACCTCATCACCAACGCGCACGCCGATGACTTTGTCATCCTCTGTCACCAGACCTGTAACAGCGCTATTATAGCGGACTATGCCGCCCATCCGCTCAACTGCGGCCAGCTCCATGTCGAAGAGGCCAACGCCTTCGTTCTCTGCTGCCAGCGTCAAGCCGCCCCAGAACACATGACGGCCATCTTTTTCAAAACTCTGACGGCTATAGATCGGCTCGAATTTTACATCATGCGAGGCAAGCCAGCGCATCGTTTCGCCCGACAAGTTGACGAGTGCCTCTTGTTCCTCGGACAGCGGACGGCCATCGTTGAAGCCCAATAAGTCATTGCCGAATTTTTCGATGTCATAGCCACCGAAATCGGCATTTTTCACGCGAGGGTCATCGGGGTTGCGCAACAGCGGTAAAAGATCCGCAGCCCCGTCATAGGCAAAGCGCATGGCACCTGCAGTGTATTTTGTATTGCCGCCAGCCAGAGCCTGATCCGCCTTTTCAAGCAGGGTCACCTGCGCCCCGTTTTCCAACGCTGCAATCGCGGCACAAAGGGCGGCGTTACCTGTTCCGACGACAATCACTGATTTTGACACTGGTATTTCCTCTTCATATCTATATTGTATCCAAGCGGATACAATTTGGACTTTATTAGAATGCACAGCACAGAATTGCAAGACATGTCTCAAGGAGAACTCGCGTACCATCGTTTGCATGCGGCGATCCGAGCGGGGGAATTCCTACCGGGTGACCGTCTGCGCGAGATAGACGTTGCCAAAAAACTGGACCTATCGCGCACGCCAGTGCGAGAGGCCTTACGCAAGCTTGAGAACGACGGGATCGTCGAGCATCGCCCCCGTTTAGGTGCTGTCATTCGCACGCTGAGCACCACAGAAATCGTTGAGCTCTACGAAATGCGGCTCGTCCTTGAACGTACCGCTGCCGAGATGGCAGCCAAACATGCAAACCCTGCCGAGGTCGACCTGCTCAAGGATATCAACCAACAGATTGATGGCGCGGGGCAAGACACCCCGCGCGCAGCCGCCCTTAATCAGGATTTTCACCGCAGCATATACCTCGCAACGCGCAACCGCTTTTTGCTGGCCTCGGCCCGTGCGCTTAACAATGCGTTGATTTTACTGGGGCCGACCACGCTGGATGACGAAGCACGGATCAAAACTGTCAGCAGTCAACACGCCCAGATCATCACGGCGATCGCTGCGGGGGACCAACAGGCGGCGGGCGACGCGGCAGAGGCGCATTTGCAAACATCCCTGCGCCACAGGCTCAAGGTGTTACAATCGTGATGCCGCGCATCTACGCGTTTGCGGTTGCCGCGATTGGCGTTTTAGCCTTCAAGATTTTGCACTTGCCCCTGCCTTGGTTGCTGGGCCCGATCTTTGCCTGCCTGATCGCCTCATTGGTCGGTGTGCCGATGCGTGGGATCAAACTGGTGAACGATGCCATGCGCACCATCTTGGGCGTAGCTGTGGGCGCGACATTCACAACAACGCTACTGGGCTCCATGATGGGGATGTGGCCGACCTTACTGATGATCCCGGTGATGACCGGCTGTATCGGAGTGGTCGGCGTGCTATATTTACAACGGCTCTGGGGCTTTGATTTTGCGACCAGTTACTATTCCTCCATGCCCGGCGGCTTA
>NZ_JBFEKM010000304.1:0-2592 GCF_041552635.1 Sulfitobacter sp. | reverse complement strand
GCAAGCGCAGCCAAACAACAAGCGATGGCATTTGGGCCACGCCGACCGGAAGGAAGAGGTAAGAGCGATGGGAACACCTGCCGATGTACCGCTGGCACGTACAGTTTACCGGATTGCGTCATCTGGCCGGATGGACCTTTGCCGACAAACCATCAAGGAACGAAGGGCTTGGCCAGCCCCGATGCCTGCGCCCCCCGATATCGCTGCCCACGCAGAGATCACGTCAGCCGCACGGGCCATGCTAAGATGGGTCGAGCGTGGACAGGAGTTTTGGGCCTGCGGCGGTATTCCCGCCAGCTATAATGCCCGAAAGCGGCGGTATGAGGGACCCTATCCCGAAACCACTGGATACAGCATTCCAACTTTGATCGAACTGGGATCGCGCGCGGGGTTTCGTGAAGCAGATTTGATGGCCCGCAAAGCCGCCGACTGGCTTGTCTCAAGACAAAGCAACGCGGGCGATATCCGGTGCAATATTGAAACGCCACCAACCGGCGATGGCGGTGCTGACCAGATCGTCCTGTTCGATTGCGGCGCGATCTTGCAGGGGTTCACAGCAATGGCCCGCCGCGCCGACGCCTATTCAGACCCCACAGATCGGCTTGCCCGCTTTTTGGTCGACGCCCAGCGTGCTGACGGTTTGTGGGACAGCTATCTCGCGTTCGAACATTTTGGCAGTCACAATGCGCTGGTCGCCTACGCGCTGATTGATGCCGGCAGCACGCTGAACGCGCCCCATTTCAGCGAGGCGGGACACCGCTGCCTGAACGCTTTGCACGGGCGGCTGCACAAAAACGGTTACATCGAAGGCTGCGAGTTTCCCGGCGTGCGCCAAGGCGTCGCCTTTCTGCATCCGTTTGTCTACACCATCGAAGGGTACCTCAAGGCGGCAGCGCTTGCGCCTGATCGGGGGTATTTCGACGCTGTGCGCCCGGCGCTTGACGCATTCCGCGACGGGATTGCGCGCACGGGCCAGATCCCCGGCGCTTTTGTGCAGCCGGATATGTCCACGTCTTGTTCCTTTACCGCGCTGACGGCCATCGCACAGCTTGCTGATGTCGGGTTTCGCGCGGACCAGCTGAGCGGTGAAAACAGCTACACTGATATGTCCCGCCAGCTCATGCGCTTTTTGCGTCAGGTCTTGGATAAAACGCTAACCGACGCGGCGTGGCAGGGTGGTTTGCCGTCGGCCTATCCGATCGACGCCGAATACCTGCCGTTCTGCGTCAACAACTGGGGGGCCAAGTATTTTCTGGATGCAAGCATGGGAGAGTTGAACGCCCTCCAGCCCGTGCTCTCTAGCACCGCCATCCCGCAACGCGCGGCCATTCCCCAAGGAGTAACGTGATGAAAAAAGTCATGCTGATTGTGGGCACGCGCCCCGAAGCTATCAAGATGGCACCGGTTTACATGGAACTGGCCGCACGCCCGTCCGAATTCGAGGTCAGCGTCTGCGCGACGGGGCAGCACCGGCAGATGCTTGATCAGGTCTTGCGGATTTTCGGAATGCGGCCCGATATTGATCTGGATGCGATGCAGCCGGGCCAGTCGCTGAACGGTCTGGTGCCGACGGTGATGCGCGGGCTTGGCGCTGTGTTCGAACAGGCGCAGCCGGATGTGGTGCTGGTTCAGGGGGATACGTCATCTGCCGTGGCCGGTGCGATGGCTGCCTTTCACCTGCAAATCCCCGTGGGCCACGTCGAAGCCGGCCTGCGGACCTACAACAGACACGCCCCGTTCCCCGAAGAGGTAAACCGCAAAGTGATTTCCTCGATCGCTGACCTGCACTTTGCCCCGACGCAACACGCCGAAGCAAACCTGTTGAATGAATGTGTCGCAGCCCAAGATATCGTGGTCACCGGCAATACCGTGATTGATGCGCTGTATTGGGTTCTCAAGCACAAAGCGCCGGATATGGAGCCGTACACCGGCACGATCCCGAAGGGAGATGGCTGGATTTTGGTGACCGGCCACAGGCGCGAAAGTTTCGGCGATGGTTTTCGCGACATCTGCCTTGGCCTCAAGGAGATTTCCGAAAAATATCCGGCGCAACAGATCATCTATCCAGTCCACCTTAACCCCAAGGTCCGGGAGACGGTGAATGCAATGTTGGGCGATCAGGAAAATATTCATCTGATTGAACCGATGGATTACGTCCCTTTCGTGCATCTGATGCAGCAAGCCGCGTTCATTATTTCGGATTCCGGTGGGATTCAGGAAGAAGCAACAGCGCTTGGAAAGCCGGTACTGGTGATGCGGGACGTCACAGAACGCCCCGAGGCCGTACAGGCCGGAGTGTGCAAACTGGTCGGAACCGACCCCGCAACGATCATCAAGGAGGCATCGGCGCTGATCGACGGCGCGTCGTGGGTCGGGCAGGGTGCTGCCGCGCGCAAGGTTTACGGCGACGGTCATGCTGCCAGACGCATCGCGGATGCGCTGGCCGAAGACGAACGCGCCGTCAGCAGCTTTGTTGCGCGCCCGCAGATGGGCAAGGGCCGCGCCGCTGTCGCGCGTGCAGATGCGGCACCCGTTCAGGCACTGCGGCGGTGACCCCGCGGTCGTTGTTGTTGCAGACCGTTTGGCGCGTCG
>NZ_JBFEKM010000303.1:0-2639 GCF_041552635.1 Sulfitobacter sp. | reverse complement strand
CATCGCGCAGGCCATGCGCCACGGCATGTCCGACGTGGACATCCACGGTGTGACCATGTTCGACCCTTGGTTCCTTGCCCGTATCCGCGAAATTGTTGACGCCGAAGAGGGCGTGCGGGCCGAAGGCTTGCCAACCAATGAGACCGCGATGCGCCAGCTCAAGATGATGGGCTTTACCGACGCGCGTCTTGCCACCCTGACAGGCCGCGACGAAAACGACGTGCGCCGGGCCCGCCTGAATCTTGGCGTCAAAGCAGTCTTTAAACGCATCGACACCTGCGCCGCCGAATTCGAGGCGCAAACCCCCTATATGTATTCCACCTACGAATCCCCGGCATTTGGCGAAGTCGAATGCGAGGCACGCCCATCGGACCGCAAAAAAGTCGTCATCTTGGGGGGTGGCCCGAACCGCATCGGCCAAGGCATTGAATTCGACTATTGCTGCTGCCACGCCTGTTATGCGCTAACAGATGCCGGCTATGAGACCATCATGGTCAACTGTAACCCCGAAACTGTGTCCACCGACTATGACACCTCGGACCGCTTGTATTTTGAACCGCTGACATTTGAACACGTCATGGAAATCATGCGCGTCGAGCAGGAAAACGGTACGCTGCATGGTGTGATCGTGCAATTTGGCGGCCAGACCCCGCTGAAGATCGCGCAAGCCTTGCAAGACGCGGGCATCCCGATCCTTGGGACCACGCCCGACATGATCGACTTGGCGGAAGACCGCGAACGCTTTGCCGATCTGGTCAAAAAGCTCGGCCTGAAACAGCCCCACAACGGCATCGCCCATTCCGACGCCGAGGCACTGGAAATTGCAGCCGACATCGGCTTCCCGCTGGTGATCCGCCCCTCCTACGTCCTTGGTGGCCGCGCGATGGAAATCGTGCGCGACCAAGCCAGCCTTGAACGCTATATCCGCGAGGCCGTTGTCGTATCGGGCAAAAGCCCTGTGTTGCTTGACAACTATCTGTCCGGCGCGGTTGAACTTGACGTTGATGCGCTGTGTGACGGGAAAAACGTCCATGTCGCCGGCATCATGCAGCACATCGAAGAAGCAGGCGTGCATTCAGGCGACAGCGCCTGTTCGCTGCCCCCCTATTCGCTTTCGCGCGAGATCATCGCAGAGGTCGAAAAGCAGACCAAAGCGCTGGCCCTTGCACTGAACGTCGTCGGCCTGATGAACATCCAGTTCGCGATCAAAGACAACGAGATTTATCTGATCGAGGTGAACCCGCGTGCCTCGCGCACCGTGCCCTTTGTGGCCAAAGCAACGGATTCCGCCATCGCATCCATTGCCGCGCGGATCATGGCGGGCGAACCGCTGTCGAACTTCCCGTTGCGCGCGCCCTACAATGCCGATGCGGCCTATGACGATGTGCTGCCGCTGGGTGATCCGATGACGCTGGCCGATCCGAACATGCCGTGGTTTTCTGTGAAAGAGGCCGTTCTGCCCTTCGCCCGTTTCCCCGGCGTCGACACATTGTTGGGGCCAGAGATGCGTTCGACCGGCGAAGTCATGGGTTGGGACCGCGACTTCCCTCGTGCGTTCCTCAAGGCGCAAATGGGTGCTGGCAACCCGCTGCCGCGCAACGGCTGTGCCTTCCTTTCGATCAAGGACATGGACAAGACTGATGACATGCTGACCGCCGCGCGTATTCTGCTGGAACAGAATTTCACCATCGTTGCCACCCGTGGCACCGCCGAATGGCTGACTTCCCATGACATCGCCTGTAAAATCGTGAACAAGGTCTACGAAGGCCGCCCCGACATCACCGACATGATGAAAGACGAGGCGATCCACTTGGTGATGAACACCACCGAAGGTTCGCAAGCGGTCGAAGACAGCAAATCCATCCGCTCCATCGCGCTGTACGACAAGATCCCGTATTTCACGACCGCAGCGGGTTCGTATGCCGCCGCATTGGCGATCAAAGCACAGGCCGAGGACGAGATTGGCGTGAAGTCGTTGCAGGGGTAAAACGCGGACGCATCCGATTAATGCTGCGGCAAATCGCGGTCAATTAATAGTGATGCGTCCAGCGCCTACTTATCATTGCGTTCAAGACGGGACTTGCAGCAAAGATGCCCCGTAGCCTTACGGCTGCGTTAGATTTGGCAGAAGTTCAATGTTCAGTTCACTCAGGGTCATTGCCGTGGCGGTCTTTTCGACCGGTGCGACGGCATCCATCGCAGGCATTTGTGATTATCGACCCAGCCTTTTAACCGCCTCTCCCAGCAGCGGAAACGGTGTGGCCGCAAACTCAGGCATGGCGACTGCTGGTTTTTACACCCTCCCCCAAGCCATGACCGGCATGACCATGTTGAAATCAACCACCGAAACGGTCGGCAAAATTGGCGGTACAAGTGCCATCATCAGCACCACGGCGGGCCTGCTGTCCTCGCCCGTTGTTGTTACAGGTGCTGCAATCGCCGCCGTGGGCATTGGCGGATACGAAGGCGTTTGTTTCTTTAAAGATAACCGCGTCACAGAATACGCCGCCGTCGATCTGGTGGTAAAGAACATCGGCACGAACGCGAACCCCGACATATTTCAATACGTCGAAGGTCCGCTGCAACAGTCGCGCATCCGTTTGCTGGGCGAAAACAACCAGTGGCAGACATATATGGTG
>NZ_JBFEKM010000302.1:0-2648 GCF_041552635.1 Sulfitobacter sp. | reverse complement strand
GGAAATTGACCTGCTGGGCGCACTCAGTGCCTGCCCGGGGGGAGATTGCTCGTCCGAGCATTCATCAGACGCGGCTGCATGCTATCCGCTACTGGTTGAAGTATTTGCCCCAGATTCGGCTACTCTTGACGGCATCACACCGCCTGAACGTAACCGGTATGACCAAAGCCACGGCACCTGATATTTGCCGGGGGCTGTTTTCCAAATGGATTTAAATCCCCCGCGGAGCGCCCTAAACTATCGACGCAATCAGACCTCTGAAAAGGCGGCCTTTAACGCAATTTCGACCATGTCGCCAAATGATCTTTCGCGCTCTTCTGCAGGCAACGCTTCACCAGTCTGCAAATGGTCGCTGACGGTCAGCACTGCCAATGCGCGCCGCTTGTGGCGGGCCGCAAGCGTGTAAAGCTCTGCTGCTTCCATTTCGACGCCCAGAATGCCGTGGCGGGTCAGCTGTTCGTCCAGATCGGGGCGCTCTGCGTAAAAAACATCGGACGAATAGATGCCGCCAACATGGGTTGTGGTTCCTTTCGCCTCGGCTGCTGTGACGGCTGCGCGCAGCAGTGACCAGTCAGCACAGGGCGCATAATTTATTTCCTTGAAGATACCCGAGGATGGCGATGTGATGGTCGTTGCGGTCATTGCGATGATCACATCACGGATGCCGACATGCGGCTGCATTCCGCCGCATGACCCAATACGGATCAGCGTCTTTGCGTCATATTGTGTAATCAATTCATTCACATAAATCGATAGCGACGGCATCCCCATGCCTGATCCCTGAATGGTGACAGGGTGCCCATTCCAAGTTCCCGTAAAGCCCAGCATCCCGCGCACGTTATTCACGAGCTTTACATCTTTAAGAAAAGTCTCGGCCGCCCATTTCGCGCGATACGGATCGCCCGGCATTAAAACAGTTTCAGCAATATCGCCGGATTTTGCGCCAATATGAATTGTCATGAGCCGCCTTAAAAAGTTGTCGGGGGATTAAAAAGGAGCTTTACGCTTTCACGGAAAACCCCTTTTTGTCTTTAGATATTGATGTTCGGCCTAAGCCGATATCAACCTAAACCAGCAGATCGTCAGGTGAAACACCTTTGGCGATCATTTCACGATACCAATTCGGCTGGCGTCCTTTGCCAGTCCATGTTTGGGAAAGATCTGCTGGATTGGCGTATTTCGCAGGAGCCTTGGCTGCCGTTGATTTTTTGCCAGTTGTGCCGCCTGATACTTCATCCAACGAAAAGCCGAATTGAGCAGCTGCTTTTTCTGCAGCTTTGCGTGCTTCAACGCGATCACGCTGGTAAGCGGACTTGATTGCTTTTTTCACATCTTCCAAGAGCGTCTCCAGCTCTTTGTGGGTCATGCTGTCAAGATTGATTGTCATTTGCTATTTCCTCTCTCGAAAAGCGTGACCTCGCACTACGTCAAAATGCTGGGAAAAAAAAGATAGTACTTTGGTCATCGTGTATTTATTCCGCTGCAACTGTTTGCGGATCAGCCAAAGTAACGATGTCTTGCATTATTGTGTTCAATTCAAAGTCTTTCGGCGTATAGACACGCGCCACACCCATAGCGAGAAGACGCTTTGAATCGTCTTCGGGAATAATACCGCCGACAATAAGCGGGATATCTCCAATACCTGCCGCATGCATTTGTTTCACCAAATCTTCAACCAAAGGTATATGAGATCCGGAAAGAATAGAAATCCCGACGACGTGGTGATTACCTGCGACAGCTGCCGCGACGATTTCTGATGGTGTCAGGCGAATACCCTCGTAAGAAATATCCATGCCACAATCGCGTGCACGCACGGCAATTTGTTCAGCCCCGTTGGAGTGACCATCAAGACCGGGCTTGCCCACGAGAAAGCTTAGGCGTCGGCCAAGACGCGCGCTGACCGCATCAACGGCATCGCGCAATGCGTCCAGCCCTTCAGTCTTGTTGGACCTGCCTGTGCCAACACCGGTCGGGCCACGGTATTCGCCATGCACGGCGCGCATTTGCGCAGCCCATTCGCCGGTCGTCACGCCTGCCTTTGCCGCAGCAATTGACGGTTCCATCACGTTGCGCCCTTCGGCAGCCGCCGCGCGCAGATCGGCAAGTGCTTTGTCCACCGCTGCCTGATCACGGTCTGCGCGCCATGCGTTCAAACGGTCGATTGCTGCGGCTTCTACGGCGGGGTCAACCACCATGATGCCACCATCGCCGGTCATCAGGGGCGATGGTTCGCCTTGCTGCCACTTGTTGACGCCGACCACGATCGTCTCTCCGGCCTCGATCCGGCCCAGACGGTCTGCGTTGCTTTCGACAAGACGTGATTTCATGTAATCAATGGCAGAGATCGCGCCGCCCATGTCATCCAAATTCGCCAGCTCGGCCCGCGCCCCTGCTTTAAGCTCTTCGACTTTTCTGTCCACGGCCGGGTTGCCGTCGAACAGATCGTCAAATTCAAGCAGATCGGTTTCATAGGCCATAATCTGCTGCATTCGCATCGACCACTGCTGATCCCACGGGCGCGGCAGGCCAAGCGCTTCGTTCCATGCGGGCAGCTGTACGGCGCGGGCACGGGCGTTTTTCGACAGGGTCACGGCCAGCATTTCAATCAAAATGCGGTAGACGTTGTTTTCGGGTTGCTGTTCGGTCAG
>NZ_JBFEKM010000301.1:0-2667 GCF_041552635.1 Sulfitobacter sp. | reverse complement strand
GTCTGTAACACGGCCAAGGTTACGTAGCAGTGCTGCAACTTCGCTGATCATCTTCACGGCTTTGTTTTCGGTGCGCAACAGCATCTGGCGTAGGCCACGCTCGGTATTCTCTGGCTTGTTGGATGTCACTTAAAACTGACCCGGTGTTGTCACCGAGATTTGACCCGCTCAGTCGTTATGCTTTGTTCGTCATGATGTGGTCAATGGTGGTGTCTCCTTTCGTTTCTGTTTCGCCGTTTCGGAGCTGGCTTTGAAGCGGTAGCTGTCATTACCGGTCTCGAGGATGTGGCAGCGATGGGTAAGGCGGTCGAGCAAAGCAGTGGTCATTTTGGCGTCACCAAAGACCGTTGCCCATTCGCTGAAGCTCAGGTTGGTGGTGATCACGACGCTGGTGCGCTCGTAAAGCTTGCTGAGAAGATGGAACAGCAAAGCACCGCCTGAGGTGCTGAACGGCAGATAACCCAGCTCGTCCAAGATCACCAAATCCGTCTTGATCAGCGCCTCAGCGATCTTTCCAGCTTTGCCCTGAACCTTTTCTTGTTCCAGCGCATTGACCAGTTCGACCGTCGAGAAGAAACGCACGCGCTTGCGATGATGTTCAATGGCTTGAACGCCAAGGGCAGTCGCGACGTGCGATTTGCCCGTGCCAGGACCACCGATCAAGACGACATTCTCAGCCGCGTCCATGAACTCACAGCGATGCAGTTGGCGCACGAGGGCCTCGTTGATCTCACTGGCAGCGAATGTGAAGCCAGAAAGATCCTTGTAGGCAGGGAAGCGGGCGGCCTTCATATGATAGGCGATTGAGCGCACTTCACGTTCAGCCATCTCAGCTTTAAGCAGTTGCGAGAGTATCGGGACGGCAGCATCAAACGCGGGTGCCCCCTGTTCGAGCAGATCGCCAACGGCCTGGGCCATCCCGGGCATCTTCAGGCTGCGCAGCATGATGACGATAGCGGCTCCGGCAGGATCATGACGCATGGCGCGTACCTCCCTGCCGTAATCCGTCATAGCGCGCAACATTGGCCTCGGGTTCCTTGCTTAGCGACAGCGCAGTCGGTGGCGTCACGTCAGGCTGCTCTGTTGGCTTTCCATCCACCAGCCTGTGAAGCAGGTTCAGCACATGGGTCTTGGTCGGCACGCCTGCGTCCAGTGCCATTTCTACGGCGCGGAGCACGGCCTGCTCGTCATGCTGCAAAACCAAGGACAAGATATCGACCATTTCCCGGTCTCCGCCAGGCTTACGCAGCATAAGGCTTTGAAGTTTACGGAATGCCTCAGGCATTTCTATGAAGGGTGCCCCATTGCGCAACGCACCAGGTTTGCGCTGGACCACCGCCAGATAATGCCGCCAATCATAGATGACGCGCCCAGGCGTACGGTGCGACCTCTCAATGATGCGCAGATGTTCACAAACCACCTGTCCCTCTGCGACAATCACCAGCCGTTCGGGGTAAATATGCAGACTGACTGGCCGGTTCGCGAAGCTCGCCGGGACAGAGTAGCGATTGCGATCAAAGGCGATCAGGCAGGTTGGTGACACGCGCTTGCTCAACTCAACAAAGCCGTCAAACGCCCTTGGTAGGGGCATCAACGCAGGCTGCTCGGCCTCCCAAGCATCAGCGATGCTCCCCTGCAAACTACCGTGTGCCGTCTCAGACCAAAGTACCTTGCAGCGATCTTCAAGCCAGTCGTTCAGGGCTTCAAGGTCTGGGAAGACGGGCGCGACCTGCCACAGTCGATGGCGGGCATCGCGGACGTTCTTCTCAACCTGGCCTTTCTCCCAGCCCGCCGCTGGATTGCAGAACTCAGGCTCAAAGACATAATGGCTCGTCATCGCCAAAAAACGCGCATTCACATCGCGCTGCTTGCCGCGTCCGACACGGTCAACAGCCGTCTTCATATTGTCATAGATGCCTCGGCCTGGGATGCCACCGAACACACGAAAGGCTTGCCAGTGGGCATCAAACAGCATTTCATGCGTCTGTAACAAATAGGCCCGCACCAAAAATGCGCGGCTGTGTGACAGCTTGATATGGGCCACTTGAAGCTTGACGCGTTCGCCGCCGATCACAGCCCAATCTTCGCTCCAATCGAACTGGAACGCCTCCCCAGGCTGAAAGACCAAAGGCACAAATGTCTCGCGACCACTTGTTTGTTGCGCGCGCTGCCGGTCAGCCTTCCAGGCCCGCACAAAGACTGCGACCCTCTCATATGATCCGTCAAAGCCAAGCTGCACCAAATCTGCATGTATCTGTTTAGCCGTGCGCCGCTCTTTACGCGACTTACGCTGCTCCATCAGCAGCCAACCCGACAGTTTCTCCGCAAACGGATCCAACTTGCTTGGCCGTGTTGGCGTCTGGAAGCTCGGCTCTACGATATCAGCGCGCAGATACTTCCTGATGGTGTTGCGAGACAGCCCAGTCCGCCGTGAAATCTCGCGAATGGGCATCTTGTCCCTTAAAGACCACCGTCGAATTACGCTCAAAAATCCCATGTCTATCACTCCAATGACCCCCGACAAATCCCGTCAGGGGCACGGTTGCACATGGGTCATTTCTCAGTGACAATTCTGACCTCTACCGGGTCAGTTTTAAGTGACATCCAACAATATGTTCACCTGCTCTTAGACCAACACCAGATTATTTTTGCTGAAGGACTAGCAAG
>NZ_JBFEKM010000300.1:0-2681 GCF_041552635.1 Sulfitobacter sp. | reverse complement strand
TAAGGGAGTGCCGCCGAGTCCTCTTGATCTCCATCCTGACCACCGTCTCGATATCCTGCATCAGTAGGGCAAACGCATTCTCATCACGCTTCTCAACCCAGGCTTTACAGCAAGATTTACTTCAAGGAAGAGGTGGGCCGACACCTCGGTTGAATCCTTCTTTCCAACAGCAACACACCCACAAAAATCAAAAGGCGGACCATACCGGCACCTCCCTTAGTTGCATCGACGTCGGCAACAGTCGGCGTTTCCTATGACAATGCTCTCGCTGAATGCGTCATTGGCCTGTTTAAAACCGAGGTCATCAACCAGATCGGTCCGTGGAAATCGATGCGCGAAGTCGAATGGGAAACGCTGAAATGGGTCGATTGGTATAACAACCGCCAGCTATTCGGGCCCATCGGATACATCACACCCGCAGAAGCAGAGGACGTATTCTATGCAAACCTAAACACACTCGATAAACTAGCCTGACGTTGAACAAATCACCCTCCGGTAAACTCGGGGCGGTTCATTCTCCCCTCATTCTAAGGCCTCTTTGATCAACGCCGCAGTTGTCGGGACATCAATGATGCTTAGATGTGTTTCGCCTGCGACGATGTTATAACTGCCTTTATCGGTTACAGCGCTCATCACTTCTTCATATTTATCGGCAAAGAATGCTTCGTCGTCGCTGCCTATAATCAAAGTGAACTTTGGCAATGCGGCCACGTCTTTCAGATAATCCGCGCGTGGGGCGTAGCCTGTGTTCAGCCGGTATGAATAGGCCAGAGTTGCCAGATGTCCGTATTTTCCAGTTCGCACTGCCTTTGGCATGGTGAACTGAATGATCGTTAAATGGTTAAGCCCTGTGATTTTGAACGTGTTCAGCATGCTTATCCCGATAATACGGCGCGTCATAACTCGCGCCCAGCCACCTGAATTCTGGCGCGTAGTTGGCGCGTTATGCTTGAGGAACGGGGCAAGCAGGATCGCATGGTCAATTTTGTCGCCATGCACGCTGCCTGCAAAGCGTATAACAAGACCGCCACCTGAGGAATGACCTGCAAGAATTACGGATTGATTTGGCAGGCGTTCCGCCTCGATCAACGCTGCGATATCATCTTGCATTTGATTAATGTAGTCCACATCGCCGCGCCGTTCAGGGTTGGCCCCATGACCGCGAAGGTCGGGCACAACGACATGCGCATCTTTGGACAAATTCTTGGCAAGACTATCAAATTGTAGCCCGACCCACCCCGATCCATGCAGAAGAATAAGTAGCGGTTTACTTGCGTCTTTGTCGCCATACCGGCGCACCGGAATGTTCCAACCATCACCCATTTCAACGCCCAATTGATCAGGGACTTCTGAGTGGCCAAGCGCTATGATACTAGCAAAGTCGAGGCTGCCTTCGGTATCCGCGTTTGACAGCTCTTTGGGCCGTTCGGATAAGATCAGGCCAAGGGCGACCAGCGCGGTAATCACTAAGCTTAACGCAGTAAAAGAGATGATTTTCATAAACATATTAGTCGTCTTTCACATAAAAAATATCGTGTACTGTGACATCAAGTACCTTTGCGATTTGCATCGCGAGCAATGTTAATGGGGCGAATACGTGGTTTTCAATTGTGTTGATCGTCTTGCATGACACTCCGACTGCTTCAGCGAGAGATGCTTGGGTAAATTCCATCTGGATGCGCCTCTCTTTAAGAGTATTATGTAGCTCGGCCATGCGTCACCCTCGCAAATTTATGATGCAGAAAGTCAAAAGTGGTGCTGCACCCGAAGCTGTGCCCATCGCGGCAAAGGCAGTTGTTGAGGAAACCCAGCCAAGAACCATAAATATGCCGAACAAGGGATAAAGCGCTATGGCGAACCAGTATGAGAACTTGATCGCACGCCCCCATTCCAACTTGTAGAGTTCATCATGCGCTATGCCAGAATTACGCCGCCCAGCGGCCATGGCGGATAACCACGACGTCCAATGCCGCGGTGCGGCCCGTCGAAGGAGACATTTGTGCGAAGCGCAGCAATTTGGCCCCGCAGCGTTAAGGGCTTTCTTTATCCTTTGAAATCTAGGACAGCGGTGGCTGTATTGCTTGGCCAACATGGGCATTGGTGCTCATTTAGGGTAGAAAGTGAATAGAGTTTGAAACGGATTGCTGCAGCGTTGCGCGTTGATTTTTCCGAAGGTTCAGTGGCGCATCGACTTCGGTTCGGTGGCGGTCGTGGTCAAGACTTAGCAAAAGCAATGGGACTGCGTGGGGGCAAAACACCAAGGATTATTGATGCTATATCGGGGTTAGGTCGGGACTCCTTTCTTTGGCGTCTCTAGGTGTCCAGCATACCTTTTTGTCCCACCACGGTGGCTGGGATCACGATGACCCTGATCTGATGCGCCGCGAACTTAACCCCACGGTTGCCGTGCATGGGCACCTTTGGTCAGGCTCTGACCTGCCGGGCAGATATAAACATCGTTTTGTGCGTCGTAGATAAAGTCCTGCTTGATGAAGAACCCTCGTTTGAGACCACTCGATGTAAGCGGCTTGGGCACATAGGTGGTGATGCCAGTGTTGGCGCACGCAAGCAACTGTTCGCCGCCGTAATATCCTCGATCTGCGACAACCGTGATCTCTTCGCCGCCAATTGCCAAGCGCGCTTGGTTGGCCATCTTCACCAATTGCCCTCGATCACTGCCC
>NZ_JBFEKM010000299.1:0-2699 GCF_041552635.1 Sulfitobacter sp. | reverse complement strand
CTTCAATATCGAAGTCTCCGGTGCGGCCACGCGGGTCGAGGGAACAGCCAAGCCGACCTTCCGTTACGAGATTTTGAACAAGCCGGACAGCATTCCAACGAACAGCCCGATCACCTATGAGGTCGAGTTCCTGGCGAATTCCTGGAAAGACAGCGCCAATTCGCTGGGAGCCCGTGAAATCGAACGCTTTAGCGTGCTGCGCGCCCTTGGCAACGGCTTTGGCGCGGCAGAGTTTGAATTGGCCCGTCTTGCGGCTGCGCAGGCGGCGTCAATCGCGCTGGCCAAGCCGTTTTCGGGTGCCACGGTGGATGCGACGCAGTTAAACGCTGCAGGGTTTATCGACGTGACCTTCCGTACGACTGTCGGGCAGCGCCTAAATGTTGCGACCATCGACGGCAACGAAATCCGGATCTCGGCCGTGGGCGGTGCTGCGAATGTCGGCGGTGTCATTGGGGTCGCGCAGGTTTCGGCGACGACATGGCGCTACTTCATTGCGGCCAAGCCGCCTGCGCCCGTCGTGGGTGTGCCGGCCAGCCCGGTTGGCGCTGCTGCGAATACACTGTCGAACGCGGCGTTCAGTGTCGGTGATGTACAGGTCGACTTTATCGCGGGCACTTGGTCTTACGATCAGGACCGGACCGGTCTGCCGACGACAACCGTTCTGTTCGGTGCCGTGGATGGGGTGACCGTGACGGACCGCACCATCAACAACGCCGCAAGCGTGGGCACTGCCGCCGATCCGCTGCGGGTGCAATATGCGTCGGTCTTTACGGTTGCCAACATTCCTGAAGTGCAGACCAGTGGCCTGTCGTTCAACATTGGTCCGGTCACGATTGAATCTCCTTCGGTCGGCCTTGATAAGCTGGCGTTCAAGGATGGCCGTCTAATCCTGACGATTGCGATTGGTGCCGATCGCGCGGCCCTTGCCTTTGGCAGCACGCCACCCCAAGGCGGCACCCCGTCTAACACCGGTGGCACAAGCGTCGTGATCAACGGTCTGCTGGTCAAGTTCGACGTAGGAATTGATGTGCTGGCGGCGGTCACGGGTGGCGAGCCTGACATCGGCTTTACCGGCAAGTGGGAAGTGACGGCGGATAGCTTGATCGGCACCGTGCCAGAGGTTCTGACCTTTGAAGCGTTCAACATCAAGATCGGCTATGATCCCGATTATGACGCGACAAAGGATCTGCTGAACACGCTGGAGGGTGCGGGCCAGAAGCTGGTCGAGATCGGCACCGTGCGCGTCACCTTCCCAAGCTTTGGGCTGACGGGGCTGATTACGGGGACAGCACTTACACCGGGTTTGATTGTCTATGAAAATGGGTTCAGCCTGAAGACGGCGCAGCTGATCTATGGCGGGTTGAACAGCAACCCGACGGCGGCCTCGGCCACACGCACCGACAGCCAGACTGGCCCAATCCGGTTTGGCAGCCTGCTTGAGTTTGATGATCTGCGCATCGGTGTCACAGACTTTAGCGTCGTGTTCGGTCAGGCCGTAAACTTCAACGGGTCGATCTTCTTTGCCTCTGGCGGGGCAAAGTTCGCGCCCGGCAAACCGATTTCCGCAGATATCCGCGACCGCACCGGCCCGGAACTGACCGATACCGTCGGTGCTCCCGATACAGAGGCGATCCGCCTTGGTCTGACCTTCACCAATGGTGTGGTCGACGGCTTTATCTGGCGGATGGACACATTCCGCATCACGCTGGGGCCGAACCTTGTTCTGACGGGGCAGGACCTGAACCTTGATACCGGTGCCGCCGCTGACGAAGAGCTGATCAGCTTTGCCGCGATCGGTGCCGAACTGACTGTTGGGTCTGTGACGCTGGTCGGCGAGGCGCGCCAGTTTGCGTTCCTCGGTGATGGGACGTTCGTTACCAAGCGTGGATTTGGCGTGTTTATCGGCGTCGGGTCGGCCACGGGTGCCACGTTCAAGTGGCCAGCATGGCTGCCGATCCGGATCACCGAGATTGGCGTGCAGTGGGCTGACATTCAGGCTGCCCCTGAGAAATTCGTTCTGACCCTGTCGGCGACCATCACGGGTCTGCAAGGCAATGCCGGCCTGAAGTTCGAAGGCACCGTCAGAGGTATCCAGATCGACGTGGGCGCGCTGATCGCGGGGGATAACCCGATCATCGGGATTGAATCCCTTGGTGTGTCCATCTCGGGCAATGTCTTTGGCGGCGAGATCGAAGGCACGTTGATCGGCGGGATCATCAAGGTTGATGCAAACGGCAACGAGATCGGGGTGCTTGATACGGAGACCGTTGTCGCCGACCGCGTGTTCTTTATCGGGGTCGAGGCAGGGTATTCCGTCGCGGGCCTGTCCGGCTTTACCATCCGCTTTGCGCTCAGCGAACTTGGCCCGCTTGGCGTACTGGTGACGGCACAAATTCCGGGCGGTATCCTGCTCGAGCCGATCTCGGGTCTGACCATCAACAACTTCACCGGCGGCGTTGATTTCTTCACCAGCCTGCCGGACATCACCACACCGGGCGAATTGACGGGCCCAGCGTTCCAGTTGCCAGCGAACGTAAGTGTTGATGGATGGCTGGACATGGTGCGCGGTCAAGTGCTGACGCAATACCGTCTGGTGCAGGCGAACCCGTCGCAAAGCGGTTTTGCCGCGGCCTTCCAAGCCCCGATGGTGATTACAGGCAGTGCAAAGCTTTATTCGATCTACACATCCGAGCTGACGT
>NZ_JBFEKM010000298.1:0-2745 GCF_041552635.1 Sulfitobacter sp. | reverse complement strand
AGGCGCAAGATCGAGATCCAGATCCAGAGCGCTTGCACCCAGCTCGATCTCGCAGATACGTTTGATCCCCGCGCGGTCGGGGTTCTCAAGCGCCGTATGCCGATCAAAACGCCCGGGGCGAATAATTGCAGGATCCACGTTCTCTGGCAGATTTGTTGCGCCCAGAACGATGACACCAGCAGTGTTATTAAGCTTTGTGAGGTGTTCGAGCAGGGCGTTGACGATGCCTGCGACATAGCCGGAGTGCCGGTGGGAGACAGATAGTTTGGAAAACGAATCCAGTTCATCGATGAAGAAAACGCAGGGTGCGCAAGTGATTGCTTTTTCCACACTCTCGGACAATGTCCGAAGAAAATCGCCCTGATGGCCCGCTTTCTGACAGATGCCGTAGCTGGTGGCGATGAGCGGGATACCGGCGGAGCCAGCGAGCGCTTGGGCAAGAAGTGTTCCCGCAATCTGATAAAGTGAAAAAGGGGCAGCACCTTTAACAAAGCCACCCTTTATCTATTCCTTATCGTAACACAGGTTTTTGAGCGCCCTGACAAAAACCCGCGCCCCGACCCCGATCAGATCATCTGGGAAATTGAAGTCAGGATTGTGCAGGTTGGCGCAGTTTGTGCCAGAGCCCAGAAGGAACATCGCCGATTTGGACGAGGTGCGGAAGCGGCCGAAATCCTCTGATCCGCGCATCGGAAACTCCGCCCGCGCCATTGGGATACCTTCCGCTTCAAGCGCGTCTGACAAAAGCTGTGTGGCCTCTTCTTCGTTTTCACAGTGATTGAAGATGTCATCATAGGATATGTCGTGATGCAACCCGCTGGCGTTTGCGGCCTGTGTAACCAGCGCTTCGGCTTGCGCGACAAGTGTGTTCATGGCCCCGTCTTTTTGCGTGCGAAGCGTCACCCAGATTTCCGCAGCACCAGGGGCAATGCCAAAGGCCTGCTCACCCAGATGCGCATGTGTCACAGTGACAAGGGCGAATTCAGGATCAGCTGCGTCATCCCCAAGCCCGAGTGCGGGCAGGCTGGTCAGGAGGCTGGCAAGGGCCGGCGCGGGGGAGAGGCCGTTTTCAGGTTGTGATGCATGTGCGGTGCGGCCCGTCAGGCGCACGCGCATGCCCCGCGAGGCGCAGTTCATCGGCCCTGCAGTCAGAGCGGCGTGCCCCAGCGGTACACCGGGAAAATTGTGCAGGGCAAAAGAATAATCCGGTGTGATCGTGCCGTAACGTGGATCGTCGATGATCTTTTGCGCACCTGACCCGTCCTCTTCGGCGGGTTGGAACATCAAGATGACCCGCCCTCGGTCAGGCCGGTTGCGGCCCAGCCAGCGGGCGGTTGCGGCGATGATTGTCATATGTCCGTCATGGCCACACAAATGTCCCTTGCCAGCTACTGTCGAGCGGTAGAGTAGATCAGGGTTCAACTCTTCAATCGGCAGGCCGTCCAACTCGCACCGCAGCAGAACGGCGGGGCCCTCCCTGCCACTTTCATAAACTGCAGCGACACCGTGACCGCCCAAACCGGTTATGATCTCGTCTGGTGTGGTTGCCTTCAGCATGTCGACAACACGGCGTGCGGTCTCGATTTCCTCGCCCGATAGTTCGGGATGGCGGTGCAATTCGCGCCGCCACTCGGTCAACTCGGCGATATCGCTGTTGGTCAGGAAAGCATCGGTCATGGTTTATTCCGCCGCCATCTTGGCCTGTTTGCGCATGACCATCCCGAACAAATCGCGTGGATCGTCAGGATCAGCCAAAAGATCAAGGTTTGTAAAATAGGGCCGCGTTTTCAGTTGCTCGCGCACATAGCGCAGCGCGCTGAAATCCTCGGTGGCAAAGCCTACGCTGTCGAACAAGGTGATCTGACGGTCAGAGGTGCGGCCCGCTGCCTGACCGTTGATGACCTGCCACATCTCGGTGACGGGGTGGTCGGGGTCGAGCTGCTGGATCTCGCCCTCGATTCGTGTCTGCTCGGGGAATTCAACGAAAATGTCGGAACGTAATAGGATATCGCGGTGCAGCTCTGTCTTACCCGGACAGTCGCCACCGATGGCGTTGATATGCACGCCAGCACCGACCATATTGTCGGTCAGAATTGTGGCGTATTGTTTGTCAGCGGTACAAGTGGTGATGATTTCAGCGCCATGAACCGCGTCTTCCGGGGTTTTGCACGCCACAACTTCCAGACCGCTGTTTTTCAGATTTCTCATCGCCTTTGCGGTCGCTTTGGCGTCAATATCGTACATCTGCACACGGGTGATGCCACAGACGGCTTTGAACGCCAGCGACTGGAATTCCGATTGTGCGCCGTTGCCGATCATCGCCATGGTTTTGGCACCCTTCGGCATCAGGTGTTTGGCCACCATCGCCGATGTGGCCGCCGTCCGCAGCGCTGTCAGCAATGTCATCTCCGACAGCAGCAGAGGGTAGCCATTCGCTACATCTGCCAGAACGCCGAAAGCTGTGACCGTCTGGCGCCCGCTATGCGTATTTCCGGGGTGGCCGTTTACGTATTTGAAGCCATAGGCCTCACCGTCCGATGTTGGCATCAACTCGATCACGCCTTGCTCCGAATGCGCAGCGACACGCGGTGTCTTGTCGAACATCTCCCAGCGGCGGAAGTCGGTCTCGATCTCGTCGGCCAGTTCGCTAAGCATCTGCTCCACGCCGATGTCGATCACAAGCTTCATCATATCATCAACACTCACGAACGGGACGAGGCTGAACGGGCCGGGCAGATGGGTTGT
>NZ_JBFEKM010000297.1:0-2777 GCF_041552635.1 Sulfitobacter sp. | reverse complement strand
GATGCGCTGAAGCGTATGCCTGCGGCAGGTGCCAAATGAACACCCCTTGCATCATCTGCGTTGCAATCACCGGATCATTACCGACCAAAGCCAGCAACCCTGCAGTGCCCGTCACCGTATCCGAGCAGATTGAGAGCACCCACGCCGCTTTCGAGGCGGGTGCCACCATCTGCCACGCCCATGTGCGCAACGCCGACGAGACACCGTCCTCTGACCCCGAAAAATTCGCGCGCCTCAAGGAAGGTCTGGAGAAACATTGCCCCGGCATGATCATCCAGTTCTCGACGGGTGGGCGCTCGGGCGCAGGAGAGACGCGCGGTGGCATGCTGTCGCTCTCGCCTGACATGGCGTCGCTGTCGGTAGGCTCGAACAACTTTCCGACCCGCGTGTATGAAAATCCGCCGGATTTGGTAGACTGGCTTGCGGCGCAGATGCTTGAGCACGGTGTAAAGCCCGAGATCGAGGCATTTGATCTGTCGCATATCCTCAAGGCCAAGGACATGGCCGACAAGGGCCAGTTGGCGGGCACGCCCTATGTGCAGTTTGTCATGGGTGTGAAAAACGCCATGCCCGTGGACCGTGATGTGTTTGATTACTACATCCACACCGTTCGCCGTCTGTTTGGTGCCGATGCGCCGTGGTGCGCGGCAGGCATCGGTGCGCAGCAGTTTACGCTGAACGATTGGGCGATTTCATTGGGGGGGCATGCGCGTACAGGGCTTGAGGATAACGTCCGCCTTGATCGCGACACGCTGGCCCCATCGAACGCCGCCCTTGTGACGCGCGCCGCGCAGCTGTGCGAGAAATACGAGCGGCCCGTGGCGGACTGGCGACAGGCGCGCGCAATACTCGGCTTGAAGGAGATTGCAACGTGAAAAAAGGTATTCGATACAGCGCAAGCAGCACTTGAGGGTGTACGGGGCGATGGGATGCTGATCGCTTGGGCCGGCTTTGGTCTCTGCTGAATCCCCGAATTGCTGATCGACGGAATCGCCGATCATGGAGCCCGGAAACTGACGGTCGCTTAACAACGAAGGCGTCGATAACTTCGAATTGGGCAAACTGTTCGCCACCCGCCATCATTCCAAAATGATGGCGTCTTATGTCGGTGAAAACGCGGAATTCATGCGCCTGTACCTGTCAGATGAGCTGGAACTGGAGTTCAACCCTCAAGGCACATTGGCGGAGCGCCTGATCGATGGGGCCGAAATCGCGGTGAATCGCTAAGTGTTGCATTAAACATAAACGGGGCAGCGCCGAAAAACGGACGTTGGCGAAGTATACGGTGGAAGTCGGGTATGCGGGGCAAAGCGGACTTTAGGTGAACTTCATTGCGACCGCTTGAATGCGGCCGTCCTGACGCCCATCGCAATTAGCGCACTACCGCCAAGACGAGAGAACCATGCCAAAACTGAAGGCTTAGCAATTTTAGCGCGTAGCTTATCTGCCAAGAGTGCATATGCGAGGGCATTGATTGCTGCCAAACCTACGAACGTAACGACCAGAATTGCGAACTGAGGCAGAAGCGGGCTGTCCACCACAACAAATTGCGGCACGAAGGCAATAAAGAATACGATAGATTTCGGATTCAGCGCGGTCAATGCCGTAGCGTGACCAAAGACACCTGAAGCGCTGGTCTCTGTAACCTTCTCCAGATCATCGAGCGAAGCCGTTGAAGCGCTACGGAAAAGCTTGATCCCCATATAGACGAGATAGACAGCTCCGACCCATTTTAGAACAGTGAACAGCGTCGCCGAAGCCAGAACTAATGCCCCTAGGCCCGCCAATGATGCAGACATTGCGATGAAGTCGCCGAGAGCTCCGCCCCCGACCGTCGCAATGGCCACCCTTTTCCCTTGGCTGATCGCATAACTAAGAACGAGCAGAACCGTCGGTCCGGGAATGAGCAAAAGAGCTATTGAGGCAGCAACAAACGCCAGCCAAACCTGAAAATCCATGAAAATCCCTCTCTACTTTCTAGCTAGCCAGTCATAGGGCTGGCTAGCTAGAAAGCGAAAAGTAATCAGCGGCTCGCTGCGTGGCAGCATCGGTCAAATTGGGCTCAAACCGGACTTGCGGCGGTGCTACACGCAAATCTTAACTTTGCAGGTTTCAGCGCGACCAACCGGATGACCGGTCCCAGCCCAAAGCGGACACGACACGAGCTATATCTCGTTATCCCAAAACGCTTCCAAGTTTCCGTCTAACGACGTAGTAAGCGTCATACCCTGTTCACATGGTGCGTCAGCGACAAGCAGCTTTTTTGATATTGCCTCCAGCTCGCTTTGACTAAGCTTTTTCGAACCAATCGATTTCAAATTTCCCCATGTTGGAACACGAGCCTCGACAGCCTCCAAGCTGTGACCGTCTGGGCGGTTGCGGCGAGGAGAAACTCGTCATTTGCACCGCATGGGCAACGTAATCGCAGGCGTCCCAGCCCGAGGATGCGTTTGAGGTGTGCGAAGAGCATTTCCACCTTTTTGCGGAGCCGCATTGAGATCGCATATTGCTTTGTCTTGGCAATATCGCGGGCCACTTGGCGTGCGTCCTCATGTTCTTCTTGGGTGATCTTGCGGGCATCGGCTTTTGGGCAGCATGCTTCCGCCTTTTATGCGGCCGAATTCAATCAAGCTGTCAAATTTTGGAGCTCATATTCGTTGCATTGAACGGCCCTAACCTTACGTACGCCTCGTGGACGAGCGCTGCGGTGCAGCTTCACCAGACCGGCCATTTGTAGATCTTGCAGCATTTTCGGCGGGTGAAGGTCTGCAATGCGG
>NZ_JBFEKM010000296.1:0-2796 GCF_041552635.1 Sulfitobacter sp. | reverse complement strand
GGCTTCAAGATAGCAACTTGCGCCCGCGCAGCGCCAACAGCCCGATAATCACGGCCATATAAACGAACGGCTCAATCTGAAAACCTTTGACCAGCCAGATGTAATGCACCCCACCCAAGAGTACCGCCAGATAGGTCAGCTTGTGCAACTTGCGCCACTTCGGCCCCAGCTTGCGAATTGACAGGTTGTTGGAGGTCAACGCCAACGGCAGCAGACACAAAAAGCCCGCCATGCCGATGGTGATATAGGGGCGCTTGATAATATCGGCCCAGATCTGGCTTAGGATCCCCACGTCCAAAACCAACCAGACCAGCAGATGCAGCGATACATATGTAAAGGCCAGCAGACCAAAGGCGCGGCGGAACTTGATCAGGTTCACCCCGACATAGCGGCGCATAGGGGTGACCGCCAAACCGACGATCAACAGTTGAAGGGCGATCTCGCCCAGTTCGTGCTCAAGCTCTTTGATCGGCTCAACACCCAAGCCGCCGGTTTGCGCCAGATACAGCAACCAAGGCACCGGCAACAGACATAGTATATAGACCAGCCAAGTGGGAACTTTGCGGGCAAGCCCATTCAACCGGTCAATGATACCATCCACGGATCAGCCCTGCCTTAAATCTCTTTCGCCAGATCCATGCCAGCGTACAGACCTGCGACTTCTTCTTCGTAGCCATTGAACATCAGGGTGGGCACACGTTTTGAGAACAAGCCGCCCCCGATCAGTCGCTCAGAAGCTTGCGACCAGCGCGGGTGATCCACCTGCGGGTTCACATTACTATAGAAACCGTATTCGCGCGCGTTTGCCTTGTTCCAGCTGGTTGCGGGCTGCTTATCCGTCAACGTGATCTTGACCACGGATTTGATCGACTTGAACCCGTATTTCCACGGCACCACCAAACGCAGCGGCGCACCGTTCTGGTTTGGGATGTCCTTGCCGTAGATTCCAGTCGCCATAATGGTCAGCGGATGCATCGCCTCGTCCAGACGCAACCCTTCGACATAGGGCCAATCCAGCACGGGATACGCAACACCGGGCATTTCGTCTGGACGCAGGGCCGTTTCGAACGCCACATATTTCGCGCCCGACTGCACACCTGCCATATTCAACAGGTCCGCCAGTTCAAAGCCGTTCCACGGCACGACCATCGACCATGCTTCGACACAGCGGAACTTATATAACCGTTCTTCGATGGTCATCGCCTTGAGGATATCATCAAAGGCAAAGTCGCCGGGGTTGTCGACCATCCCGTCAATCTGGACGGTCCACGGCTTGGTGGTCAGCGTCCCTGCATATTTCGCGGGATCATCTTTGCCGGTACCGAATTCATAATAGTTATTGTAGCTGGTGATTTCTTCATAGCTGTTCGCCTCAAGCCCCTCGGGGGCTGCGGACGCCGAAGAGCCCATTCCGGCCAAACCGATCCCTGCCAAAGCGCCGCCCATGATCTGCCGCCGGTTCAGGAACATATCCTCGGGGGTCACGTCTTTGTCTTTAAGCGTATTGATCCAGCGATTGGCCATTTCGGGTACTCCTTACATCTACATAGGATGTAGGTAGTGCGCCGACCCGCAGTAACCAAATGCTTTGGGGTCACATTTCAAGGATCACACCGAAACGTCAGACGGGTGTCACACGGCCAAAGCGCCCCAAGGCTGGTCGCGCATGGCTTGAAACGCGACAATGCTGGTTTGCGGATCGCTTCCCATTCTGTATCCGAAACGGATGTCCAAATGTTACATAAACCAGCGGACGGTCAGCGGCGCAGGCCAATGAAAAATAGGGGCGGTCGCAACCACCCAGAATAAAAAAACCCGCCACTAACATGGCGGGTTTCAACTTTTGGCGCTAGGGGCTGATGCTCACCCCTCTTTTTACCGAAACGACCAGTGATTAGTGTACCGTCGCCGCATCCGGCTTGGGCCGGTTGCTGGCGGCAATCCGGTCACCGATGATCAGACCTTCGACACCTGCGGACACAGGGATCAAATCGCCATCCATCACGTCCCCAGCAAGGATCATTTCGGCCAGCGGGTCTTGCAACGCACGTTGGATCACGCGTTTCAAAGGTCGCGCGCCAAACACCGGATCATAGCCCTCATCGGCCAGCCATTGCTTGGCCGCCGCGTCCAGCTCAAGCCCGATCTTGCGACCAGCAAGACGCTTGAGCAAACGGCTCATCTGGATTTCGACGATCCCGGTCATGTCCTCGCGTGCCAGACGGTCAAAGATGATGGTTTCATCCAGACGGTTCAGGAACTCGGGACGGAAATGCCCGCGCACCGCGTCCATCACATCGCGCTTGGCCTGCGCCATATCCCCACCTTCGGGCAGTTGGCTCAGCGATTGCGCACCAAGGTTGCTGGTCAGCACGATCAGCGTCTGCTTGAAATCGACCTTGCGGCCCTGACCATCAGTCAGCACACCATCGTCGAGAACCTGCAACAACACGTTGAACACATCCGGATGCGCCTTTTCGACCTCGTCGAACAGCACAACCTGATAGGGTCTGCGCCGCACGGCTTCGGTCAGCACACCGCCTTCGTCATACCCAACATAGCCCGGAGGGGCACCGATCAGACGCGACACGGCGTGTTTCTCCATAAATTCGGACATGTCGATCCGCACCATCGCGTTTTCGTCGTCGAACAGGAATTCGGCCACGGCTTTTGTCAGCTCGGTTTTACCCACGCCGGTTGGCCCAAGGAACAAGAAGCTGCCCAAAGGCCGCGCCTCGTCATTCAAACCAGCACGCGCACGACGTACCGCATTTGCGACGGCTTTGACCGCTTGGT
>NZ_JBFEKM010000295.1:0-2909 GCF_041552635.1 Sulfitobacter sp. | reverse complement strand
TGCCTCGTGACGCGTTTCGCGCCTGAATTTCATTTCCCCGGTGGTGCCCGACGTTTGATGTAAAAACGGCGGGTTGATCTGCTGCCACTGATCAACCCGCCGCGTATCCCGCATTTGCGGGGAAGTCCGACTGCGCGCGCCACCTGGGGGGATGTCTGCTCGCTCGCGCGCCGGATCTCTTGGTCTGATGAAAGCGAGGTGCCTGTATGAACCTGCTAGAGTTTTATTTGGTCGTTGGGGTCGTTTGGTGCCCCGTGTCTCGTTCTCATCCGATGCACTAGGGATGCCACGGGAATTCATGGGCGTCCACAATTTTTTTGGGGAATTCGCACTGTATATGGTTTTGCACAGGGATCAAAACCAACATGTAGAGCTGATGATAGAGTTAATTTTAGCCTATTGTGGATTAAATTAACCAACACACACCATATATAGTGCTCAAATTTCGTGGCGTATTTTTCCCACGATTTCCCATAAAATTTCGTCCACTGACTTATCCACAAGCCATGTTCTTGCCTTGTTCCACAAAACAGCTGCCGAGTTCAATAAAAAACAAGGGTATTGGCCAAAAAGTGATTCGGATTTGGCGAATTGTGGCGCAAGAGGTCCACAGATGGCCCATGATTTCCCATCCCATGAAATCCCAGACCGTGTCCCACGAAATCCCACGGTGCGACCAACAGGCTGTTCAGCGGGTCCGAGACCAGACCAATACCACAGTGGCCTAAACGCGACAGGCTCGCCGTGACGACCCACGCCAACCGGTCCACTGAGATAACCCGCCCCGGTTCATACCGACACTAAGCAACCGCGAAGAATTACCCGAATTTGCTTTTGAGGCCATGGGTGTTAGGTCTTAAGCTATAAATCAAAAAACGGAGGACAGTTTATGACAGAGGTTTCCGCGTCAGGGGTCCAAACCCCGGATGGCGCGTCTGATGTGATCGATACCGATTACACCATCGGACAAGATAACAAAGAGGGCCGGCTTGGACCGTTCGGTTTCGATATCCACAATCCGGTCTTCCAGATTTCGGGGATCAGCATCGTTGCGTTTGTATTTTATACTCTCGCGCTTCCCGAACAGGCTGGCGCGATTTTCAGTTGGCTTTTTTCATCTGTCACCCAAGGGTTTGACTGGTTCTTTATCGGGGCTGCCAATATCTTTGTCATCTTTTGCCTGCTGCTGATCGTCACCCCGCTTGGGAATGTACGATTGGGTGGGGCCGAGGCCACGCCTGACTATAACTACCTTGGCTGGTTTTCGATGCTTTTCGCCGCTGGCATGGGCATTGGACTAATGTTCTATGGCGTCTCCGAACCGCTCTCGCATTTCTCAAGCTCGCTTGGTGGTGCCGCGGTTGGCGAAGACGGTTTGCGCACAGATTGGGCCCCCTTGGGTGCCGCTGCGGGCGATCAGGCAGAATCGATCCGCCTTGGCATGGCGGCCACGATCTTTCACTGGGGTCTGCACCCTTGGGCGATCTATGCCGTTGTCGGTCTGTCGCTGGCGCTTTTCAGCTATAACAAAGGGCTGCCGCTGACGATCCGGTCTGCGTTCTATCCGATCTTGGGTGAACGCATCTGGGGCTGGCCCGGCCATATCATCGACATCCTTGCCGTATTTGCCACGCTCTTCGGGCTTGCAACATCGCTTGGGTTCGGGGCCAGTCAGGCAAATGCCGGGCTGAACGAACTTTTCGGTGTGCCGCTAAGCGCGACAACGCAGGTTCTGTTGATCACAGGGATCACGGCGATTGCTTTGGTATCCGTGCTGCGCGGGCTTGATGGCGGCGTCAAGATCCTGTCAGAGCTGAACATGGGTCTGGCATTCTTGCTGTTGGCGTTCGTGCTTTTGGTGGGTCCGACACTGATCATCCTCAAAACTTTCGGATCATCGCTGCTGGCCTATCTTGAATACCTGCCCGCACTTTCGAACCCGCTGGGCCGCGAGGACGTGAACTTTAGCCAAGGCTGGACGTCGTTCTATTGGGCGTGGTGGATCAGCTGGTCACCTTTCGTTGGCATGTTCATCGCCCGGGTCAGCCGTGGCCGTTCCGTGCGCGAATTCATCACCTGTGTTCTGCTGATCCCCAGTCTGGTCTGCGTTCTGTGGATGAGCGTCTTTGGCGGCGTTGCCATTCAGCAGGTTGTGCAAGACGGGTACACCGCTGCACAGAACGCCGAACTGCCACGTCAGCTGTTTGCGATGCTGAACGGCTTGCCTTTGGCAGGGATCACATCGCTGATCGGTATCGTGCTGGTCATCGTGTTCTTTGTGACCTCGTCTGATTCCGGTTCGTTGGTCATCGACACGATCACGGCAGGCGGCAAGGTCGATGCGCCTGTGCCACAGCGGGTATTCTGGTGCATCTTCGAGGGCGCAGTCGCGATCGTGCTGCTGCTGTCGGCAGGTGGCCTGAAGTCGCTGCAATCCATGGTCATCTCGACGGGGCTGCCTTTCACCATTGTTTTGTTGGTGATGTGCTATGCGGTCTACAAAGGATTGCGTGCAGAGCTGGCGAACACCTAAGCCAACGGCACAGAGCTATCTAAAATGCGCCCCGCAGAGGTCAATCTGCGGGGCGCATTGCGTTTAGCGATGTCCGTTTAATTAGCAGCAAGGCCCCTTAAGCCATGCCACCTTTGATCAAGCCTTCGGCAATGCGTGCATAGGCCTGCGCCATAGGGCCGTCACCCGCTGCAATCGGCGTCCCGCCGTCGCCAGCCAGTCGCGTATCCAGATCGATCGGCAGGCTGCCCAGCAAGGGTACGCCGATCTTCTCGGCTTCGGACGCGACGCCACCATGGCCGAAAATCTCGTGCTCTGATCCACAATCGGGACAGACGAACATCGACATGTTTTCGATCAATCCCAGCACAGGCGTTTTCAGCGTGTTGAACATGTC
>NZ_JBFEKM010000294.1:0-2919 GCF_041552635.1 Sulfitobacter sp. | reverse complement strand
ATTTATCGGTGTATATTTCATCACCCGCCGGGCCGGTCACAATAGCAGTCTGAAGCCCCAGCAACTTGGGCCACGGCGTGACTTGCGGCGCACGGAATGGCTCTGTCTGGGGAATGACGTCAAAGACGATGCGGTAGGTATCTTTGTTGTCCTCGTCCACAGGGATCGTGCTGTCGAATAGCGGCTTTTTGGATTCCTGGTCTTCGTAATCGGTTTCAATCTGCAAATGATGCACCGCGTGCGTCAGCAGATATTCCATGTTATTATGTTTACGCGGGTGGTCTTTCATCTTGAAGGTCTGGCCAACGCCAAGGGTACGGATGTTACCGGCACCGCGTGACAACTTGTGTTTTACAGCCTCTGCTTCCATGCGCACCTTGGTGAAATCATCGCCCATCCCTTCGATGCGGCTGTGACCCGGATAGCGATAATGCTCATAGGATTTGTGGCTATGACTGCCTTTGGCAATTGTCTTGGCGGTCTTCTTGTCTGCCTTCGGATTTTCAAAGTCATAATCGTTCAACGTGATCTTGCCGGTCGTCACGCCTGTGGATTCGCTCCAGTCAAAGATGTGATCATCTCTCCGCCGGTATTTCGCCTCTTTGAAATGAAAGTCGAATTCCGATTTTCCCGGTGTCGCCTTATGCGCGCTGATGCTGTCAGCCAGCACCATTTTCAGCTTCTTACTGTCCTGAACGAAGTAGTAATAAATACCTTCTTCTTCCATCAGACGGCAAATAAAGTCGAAATCCGTTTCGGCGTACTGGACACAATAAACCCGGCTTTTGTAGCTTCCGGTGGTCTTTTTTTCAACGTCGGACCAAAATCCGTAATCTTCCAAAACCTCCTGAATAATATCCATAACGGTTTTGTCTTGAAAAATTCGGTTTTCCTGCCGCCGTGTCAGAAACCAAAGCCAAGGCCGCGTTTCCGCAACAAAATGAGACAAGCCCTGATACAGCCCGACATATTCTACCGACGTGCACGTCCCGGAAAAATAGCGGTCTTGATTGTCAGCATCCTTGATACCAAGGGTAATGACCTTTCCAAGAATATCCTGAAGATCAAGCGCATCGTTGGACGACAAGAATTCGATCGTTGTTTCCGTCAGAAAACTAAGGCCTTCAACGACCCGCGCATTTTTTAGATTGACCGGGTTGGAGGAATATTCACCCTCCATCCAAACGGCCCGGTTTTGTAGATCAATTTTTGTCGATGGCATGTCGGCACTCCTTGCCTCGCGCTCCGCGGCTATGCATCCGTTTCAATCAGACACTTTTCGGTGCGAAGGCGTTCAATAATTTCTGGGTGTATCGCCCAACAACTTGAAACTGAAAAACCGTCGCCAATAATACGTCTTGCATCAAATAATGAATCAAAACTGACACATAGAACGGGTTTAGGATATACGCCGTCCGATAGAAGCAGCTGGTTTAAATGGTCGTCGCCTTTATACATGTAATATTTCTTTTTTTCGATAGCCAGTAAGATAATTTCTGGCTCGTCATCGCGTTCCGGATCTGGCTCCGGCGTGTTCGTTGTCCCGTCCATCTATAATCCCTCCAGCAAAGCGGCAAGATCGGGGTCCATGTCGTCCCCGTCATCGCCGGCACCGTCATCATCGAAACCGGCCAACAAATCATCAAGAGACGTATCGTCGCCACCGTCACCTTGTGAAATATCGTCAGTTTCAGTGCCAGAAAGCAAATCGTCAAGCGATGTATCGTCTGCGCCGGCTTCCCCGTCGTTCTGTGCAACCGGAATATTTACGTTCAGGTTCAACGTGCCTCCGCCCGGTTTCGGACGTTGCGCCGGAACTTCGGCCTCCCAAGGGCCGGCAATCATATCCCCCGCAAGGGACCTGAATGATCCAAGCCTGATCTCGTTCCGGCCTTTGACCCAAACAACCGGCATAAACCCACGGCCCAGTGTCATTTGCGCGGCATCACTTGTCAGGTTGCGTTCGGTGCACGGCAGCGCCACCTGATCGCCATAGCGGTCGGTGACGTAGTGGAATGGCAAATCACCCAGTGACATCAGCGACCCAAGGTCCATCGCTTTGCCGTCTTTCTTGTGCGTTCCAGCCAGCAGGATCGCCACCAAAACAACGGGGTTCGCCCATAGCATGCCTTTCAGGCCTTCTTTCGGAGTAAACTCCTCAAAAGAGAACGGATAAATCGGCTCTGACTTTGCCCCGTATGGCAGACGCAACAGGAACCGCGGTGACGAAAGTGCGATGTAAGCCGCCTCTGGCAGACCGCGCAGCGTATCCCATGTTTCCGCAACCAACGGGTGACGGTCTTCTTTTGCGGTCTCAAGATAATTCGGTGTGATCGCCGAAAAGAACGGCGCGTCGACATGCGCCCCGATTTGCCCGATCCGCGCAAGCAGCTCTGCGTGGGGGGGTGTTTCCTCAAACGTGTAAAGGCCAAAGAGTGCCGAAAACCCGCCTGCACCCTCTTCGGGGTCCAGAACGTCGGTCACCAACTTGAACAGGCCAGATTGGGACAGATCCTCTTGGGCGGCCAGATCGGCGGCCAATTCTTCGGCGGACACATCATACAAGATGATCTCAAGCGTGCTGTCGGTTTCAATGCGGCGCGCAAGCATGTCCAACGACCGCCATTGCGCTTCAATTGCCTGAAAATCCGGATGATGTAGCACCAGCCGCATGGCCGAACTCAACGCCTCGTCAACGGCCTTTGTCATCTCGGCGGCACCCGCGTCAGGGGCTTTGACAATGTGCGGTCCCACAACCTGAGCAATCAGATCATCGGCAGGGCCTGACGGGGTTAGTGATCCACCGGTATCCCCGATCAGGGCCTGAAAATCGCTGAGTTTCAGATTTACAGGCACTGATGTGCTTGCAGAGCGCTTTGGCAGCTTGATTGGTGTTGCATGGGTTTCAGACCATGTTTT
>NZ_JBFEKM010000293.1:0-2927 GCF_041552635.1 Sulfitobacter sp. | reverse complement strand
TCCACGGCATCTCACCATTTACACCGCCGCCGGTCCGGGTATTGTGCGGCGCAATGCGGGCGTGATGGAATGGTAGACATACCAGACTTAAAATCTGTTGGGCGTATGCCCGTGGGGGTTCGAGTCCCCCCGCCCGCACCACTCCCCTGTACCGTACAGCGACATTGCTGGACATAGCTAGACAAATAAGGACTATATGAACGCGGTCGCGTTCGTATTGTCAGCCAAAAGTTTTATAAACTGACATCCATTTACGAACCGGTTACGAACGATCGGGGGAATTCGTAATTTGGCAAGTATTCGTAAGCTGAAAACAGGGCGGTGGCAGGCCCAGATCGCCCGCAAAGGGATTCGAAAGTCAAAGCTGTTTGACAGCAAGCGGGCTGCTACAGATTGGTCGGCGCGGGAAGAATATCTTATACTGACGGCTCCGCCTACTGGCGAAACCATGCTGCTTTCTGAAGCATTTCAGCGCTATGCAAACGAAGTAAGTCCAACGCGCCGCGGAGAACGATGGGAAATTATCCGGCTTCGCAAGTTTGCGCGGGATCCGCTGGCCAGCAAGACGATCGCTTCGATTACTGGCAAAGACATCGCGGAATGGCGTGACAAGCGGCTGCAGGATGTTGCGCCGGCATCTGTCCGGCGTGAGATGGAACTGATGTCGGCCGTGTTCACTATTGCTCGGGCTGAGTGGAAGTTAATCACCGTCAGTCCGATGCTTGATATCCGCCGGCCAAAGTCGTCACCGGCGCGCAAGCGGCGTGTTTCGGAAGCGGAGTTTGCTGCGCTGTCGATCTCGGCTGGTTCTGACCTGTCTGCGGCGACGGCGCGGGCGTATCATGCGTTCCTATTTGCTGTGGAGACCGGGATGCGCGCCGGGGAAATAGTCGGGCTGACCTGGGCCAATGTCAGCATCGATGAGAGGACAGCGCATCTTCCAAAGACCAAGAACGGCTTTCCGCGCGATGTGCCACTGTCTTCTGAGGCCGTCAGGCTGCTGGAAGCGTTACCCGATACTGACCCTGTTTTTGATCTGACAAGCCGTCAGCTTGATGTTCTATGGCGAAAGCTGTGCGATCGGGCTGCTGTAAAGGGGCTTACGTTTCACGATTCCCGACACGAAGCGATCACGCGTCTGGCGCGGCGGGTAGATGTTCTGGATCTGGCGCGCATCGTCGGGCACAAGAATATCAGTCAACTGATGACCTACTATGATGCTACCGCTGGCGAGATTGCTGAACGATTGGGGTGACGTTGCTGGCTGGCATCATTTCGGTCACTTCTTCCAAGGCGTATAGCGGTGTCTTGCCACGATTGTGCGGTGTGAACTTTCCTTGGGCTCGCCAACGGCTGACCGTGCGTGGGGTAACATCCAGCATTTCTGCGACCTGATCTGTGGTTAGAAGCTCGGGGCCTTTTTGCTGGGTCATCTGTTCGACCAGCTGCGTCAGAGATTCAAGCCGTGCAAGGATTTCATCGATCCCCATTTCTTTGCGCAGTGCTGCACTCATTTCGACACCTCTTTGGGTGATTTTTCGCGGGCCTTTTGTTCCAGCTTTGCCATTGCAAGGACTGTCGGGCGTAGTTCGGGGGCAATTGCATCGTATCCGGTGTTGTGCAGGCCCCCTGCCAGCCGTGGCAGCATTGACTGAGATACCAGTTCCCAGTTTTTGGGGTCGAAGTTCGTTTTATCACCGTCGAGGCACTTCAAGACGTGCCCCTTCGGGATCGGGCCATTCGCCTTTTCCCACAACCAGCGATGCTTAAGCACTGGACGGGTTTCGGCACCGGTCCATGGGTTCCGCTCGGCCACGATCAGGGTGACGTATCCGTCTTTCGGGCAGATGCGTTCGTGACCGGGCCCGCGGTGATTGTGGGGCAAGACGCCTTTCTTGAACTGGGTGCGGGCGCTGTTCGGGTTAAAGGGCATCTTCATGCCTTTGGTGATAGAAACCTGACCCTTCACGAACCGCCCGGTGCGACCTGTTTTCCAGCCCTTGCGCGTGCACAGTGCCTTGATCGCGTCCTTTGATACGTCAGTGCGGTCAAAGCGTGTCTGGAAGGCAGCATGAAGGTCTTTGCGCGGCTGGTCGCTGTGCGCCTTGATCCACACCAGTTCTTCGGGGCTATATGCGATCGATTGTCCCTTCATGATGAACCCTCGACCTTGGACTGCTTGGCGATTTGGGGCAGGTGGGGCAGAACGGTGTTTCCATGTTCGGCGTAAAGCTTTGCCGCTTTCAGGCCGATTTCGGCGTTTTTGCTGATGCTGTCGGCAATGCCGATCAAAGCGCCCGCGCGTTTGACTTCGTCGTTGATCTGGTCTGATGTCAGTGTCTCATCGTCCAGGCGATCAAGCTGGGCGAACAGGTGGGCATTCAGATCGGCTAGGCTATTCGACATTTTCAGGTCCTTTCAGTGATCCTTGGAACGGTCGGGTCCAAGCCCCATCGTTTCCATGATTTTCAATGTCTCTGGATCGGTCACCGACCGGGCCCATTCTTCGCTTTCATCAAGCGTTGCATCAAACTCGCCAGACGCCACGCGGGCAGCAAACTTGGTGAAACCAGCACGCGTAAGTTCGGCGTGTAGTTGAGTGATCGGGCAGACATGGGTATCGGCGTAATCATCAAACTCCCCCGTCTCGGCGCGCGCGGCAAATGCTTCGTAAATGCCGGCGTTTTGCGTCGACGCTTTATCCGCGACAATGCGCAATTCAGCCGCTAATTTTTCCCGTGTTTTCATCTGACCAAGCCTCCAATTCGTTCATGTAAAAGTTAGTTTGAACCCTTCGCGTTATTGCGATTGCGCCCAGGCGGTTCAGAAACCAAAGGGGGCAGATGGACCAACCACGATAGATCACATGGATGGATCCGGTGCCGTCGTCGCGGTCAAATTTCCGCACGGTTGTGCAGGGATCAAGC
>NZ_JBFEKM010000292.1:0-2936 GCF_041552635.1 Sulfitobacter sp. | reverse complement strand
TGGGCGGCACGACCTACGGCATGGCCGAAGAAACGCTGGCCTTCTATGCGCTGTTGATACCGGTTGTCATCGCTGCGGGCTTTGACGTACTCACCGGTATTGCGATCATCCTGATCGGTGCGGGAATTGGCACGCTTGGGTCAACCATAAATCCGTTCGCAACAGTCATCGCATCTAACGCCGCAGGAATTCCGTTTACGGAAGGTTTGGCGCTGCGTCTGTTCATTCTGATCGGTGGTTTGGCGATCAGCATCGCCTATGTGATGCGCTATGCATCACGGGTCAAGGCAGATCCGACCCGGTCTGTCGTGGCAACGCAGCGTGAGGCACACCGCCAAATATTTCTGGGCGATGCGGATGCCGAATTCTTAGAGCCAAAGCTGACCGGCACGCAAAAACTGGTACTGCTGCTGTTCTTTGCGACCTTCGCCGTAATGATCTGGGGTGTGTCCAGTCAAGGCTGGTGGATGGCGCGGATGGGCGCGCTTTTCTTTGGCATGGCTATCGTCGTTGGCCTTGTCGCGCGGATGGGCGAAAAAAAACTGACTTCAGCCTTTGTCGAGGGAGCCAAGGATCTTCTTGGCGTGGCGCTGGTGATCGGGCTGGCCCGCGGCATTGTCGTGATCATGGAACAGGGCCTGATCGCGGACACTATTCTCAACAGTGCCGCCGACACGTTGGGCGGCCTGTCTGAGATCGCCTTCATCAACCTGATGCTCTGGATCGAGATCGGGATGAGCTTTCTTGTACCGTCCTCATCTGGGCTTGCAGTTTTGTCGATGCCGATCCTGGCCCCATTGGGGGATTTCGCCAGCGTCAGCCGCGATCTGGTCGTGACTGCCTACCAATCCGCAAGCGGGCTGGTGAACTTGATCACACCGACCTCGGCCGTTGTGATTGGTGGTCTGGCCATCGGGCGCGTGTCGTTCGATCGCTGGCTGGTGTTTATCTGGCCGCTTCTGCTGATCCTGACCCTTTTTGTCATGGCGGCGCTCAGCGTTGCCGTGATCCTGTAAATCAACGGAGAATTACAATGACTGACCACGCTCTTGGCGTACATTCTGAAACTGGTGAACTGCGGCAAGTGATTGTCTCGCCACCGGGTCTCGCCCACAGACGCCTCACACCGGACAACCGCGAGGAGCTGCTGTTTGACGATGTGTTCTGGGTCAAGCAGGCTATTAAGGATCACGGCGTCTTCGCAGACATCATGCGCGGCGAAGGGATCGAGGTGCTGGACGCAATGACATTGCTGGCCGAAACGCTGGACTTGCCCGATGCGCGCGCCTGGGTTTTGGACCATCGCATCACCCGCAACGATGTGGGTGTCGGGATGCGCGATGATCTGCGCGCATGGATGGAGGAATTGCCGGGCAGCAATTTGGCGCAGTTCCTCGTTGGCGGGGTTACAGTTGGCGATCTCCCTTTCACCCCATCCGGCATGTTTGGCAGCTACCTTGGCCACCACGGCTTTGTTCTGCCGCCGTTGCCTAATTTTATTTTTACGCGGGATAACTCCGCTTGGGTTTATGGAGGTGTGACCCTTAACCCGATGCATTTTGCTGCGCGGCGTCCCGAAACGCTACTCCTGGGTGCAGTCTATCGCTTCCACCCACAATTCGCCGGCAAGGCACGGGTGTTGTTTGGGGATCCGACGCAGGAATTTGGCGCTGCAACGCTAGAGGGTGGCGACATCATGCCAATCGGCCACGGTGTGGTCATGGTAGGAATGGGCGAGAGATCAACGCCCCAGGCGGTCGGACAGCTGGCTGAAGCCCTGTTCGCTGGAGGCGATGTACACCGCATCATTGCCTGTCAGATGCCCAGTTCACGGGCCGCGATGCATCTCGATACCGTATTCACCCACTGCGGCGGCGATGTCGTGACCACCTATCAGGAAGTGGCCGACGCAATCACATGTTACGACCTGCGTCCCGGTGCGGGCAAGGCACCGCTCGATATTCGCCGTGACGCACGTCACCTGTTCGAAATCACCGCAGAGATTCTGGGCCACAAGAAGCTGCATCTGGTCCCCACCGGCGGTTCGGACGCTGCAGAGCAATCCCGCGAACAGTGGAATGACGGCAACAACGTGCTGGCGCTGCGACCCGGTGTCGTCATCGGCTATGACCGAAACGACGACACAAACGCGGCCCTGAAGGACGCCGGTATCGACGTGCGGGCCATACCCGGTGCCGAACTTGGCCGTGGACGTGGTGGCAGCCATTGCATGAGCTGCCCAACCATCCGCGACGCAATCTGAAAAAGGAAATTTCAAATGTCTTACAATCTGAGAAACCGCCACTTTTTGGCCCTGCGTGATTTTAACCCACAGGAAATAGGCTTCCTGCTGAAACTGTCTGCCGACCTCAAGGCCGCCAAATATGGCGGCTATGAAGTGCCGCGCCTGACCGGAAAAGAAATTGCGCTGATCTTTGAAAAGGACAGTACCCGCACACGCGTAGGCTTTGAAGTGGCCGCACACGATCAAGGCGCGCATGTCACCTACCTCGGACCATCAGGTTCGCACATGGGCAAGAAGGAAACCGTCAAGGACACAGCACGTGTTCTGGGCCGGGTCTATGACGCGATTGAATATCGCGGATTTGGTCATCCAATTGTCGAAACGCTGGCGCAGTTTGCCGGGGTACCCGTCTATAACGGTTTAACGGATGAATTCCATCCGACCCAAATTCTCGCAGACTTTCTCACCATGAGCGAACATTCGGACAAGCCCCTGAGCCAGATTGCCTATGCATTTCTGGGGGATGCGGGCAACAATATGGGTGACAGTTTGTTGATCGGTGGGGCCAAGATGGGCATGGATGTGCGCCTGTGTGCGCCTGAAAGTCTGTGGCCTGAGCAAGCGATCCGCGACGAGGCCGATGCCATCGCCACCGAGACCGGCGCACGGATCACGCTGACCGAGGACGTGG
>NZ_JBFEKM010000291.1:0-2937 GCF_041552635.1 Sulfitobacter sp. | reverse complement strand
GATTTGGCCCTGATCCATCACCAGAATCCGGTCCATTTCAGCGATCGTGGACAAGCGGTGCGCGATGGCGATTACTGTCTTGCCCGCCATCATGCCATACAGCGTCTCCTGAATGGCGGCTTCGACTTCGCTGTCCAACGCGCTTGTCGCCTCGTCCAACACCAAGATCGGCGCATTCTTCAGGATCACACGCGCAAGCGCGATGCGCTGGCGTTGGCCGCCAGACAGCTTGACGCCACGTTCGCCAACCTGTGCGTCATAGCCCGACCTGCCATCGGGGTCGGCCAGATCCGTGATAAACCCGTGGGCCTGCGCCTGCTTTGCCGCCGCGATCACCTCGGGCTCGGTCGCGTCGGGGCGGCCATACAAGATGTTTTCACGGATGGACCGGTGCAAAAGCGCGCTGTCTTGTTGGACCATACCAATATGCTGACGCAAGCTGTCTTGGCGCAGCTTGGTGATGTCCTGACCGTCGATCAAAATACGTCCGCCTTCGGGGTCATAAAACCGCAAAAGAAGCTTTACCAGGCTCGATTTTCCCGCCCCTGACCGCCCAATCAAACCGATCTTTTCACCGGGGCGCACGGTCACGTTAACCTGCTCCAATCCGCCTGCGGCCCGTCCGTAATGATGCGTCAGCCCCTGCATTTCGATCTGCCCCTCGGTCAACTTTAAGGGTTTGGCGTTTGCATCATCAATCAAGGTGATCGGCTGGGCTATCGTCTCCATACCTTCGGCGACGACGCCCAGTTGCTGAAAGAACGTCGATAACGCCCACATGACCCAAGCGGTCATGGAATTCAGCCGCAACGTCAGGGCAGCGGCCGCCGTAACGGCACCGACCGTGGCATGGCCGGACGTCCATAAAAAGAACGCCCACCCCACGACGCCAACGATCAAAAAGCCGTTCAACACCACCAATGCCACATCCATAGTGGTGAAAATGCGCATCTCTTTCTGGAACGTGCTCCGCGCCTTTTCAATGGCCGTGCGGGCATATTCAATCTCGCTGTCATGATGGGCGAACATCTTGACCGAATGAATATTCGTATAGCTGTCGACGACACGGCCCGTCACCTCGGACCGCGCATCAGAGGACGCCTTGGAGGCCACGCCGACCCGCTTGATCATCCATTTCATCAAAAGGCTGTACAGACCAAACCACACTAAAAGCGGCACTAACAAACGCCAATCAGATGTACTGAGCAAAATGGCGGCACCGATCAGGTAGGCAAGCGAATAGGAAATCGCATCAAATACCTGAAAAACAACCTCGCCTGCGGCGGGTGGCGTTTGCATGATCCGGTTGGCAATCCGACCGGCAAAGTCGTCCTCGAACCAGCCAACAGATTGCCGCAAGACTTGTCGATGGGCCCGCCAGCGAAACAGCGTGCCATAGTTCGGCATGATCGCATTGTTCAACAGCAGCACATCCAACGCCTGAAACGCAGGCCGCAGGATTAGAATAAACAGTGCGACCAAGATAAATTCGGTCCCGTAGGTTTGCCAAACATCGGCAGGCGACCCACCAAGCAGGTCAACCAACCGCCCCATGTAGTAAATCAACCCGATCTCAACGAACGCCACGACCAGCGACATCACCCCCGTCAGGATAAACACCTTTTTGAAGGGCTTGCTGTATTCGCGAAAGAACGGCCACAGACCTGTCGGCGGGGTGTCCTGTTCGGGGTAATCCTCATAAGGGTCGACCAGGTTTTCGAAAAAGCGAAACATAAGAACCTATCTAAGTGTCATTTGCAGTTCATAAAAGCGTGTCGCCCAACAGACCACTTTCAGGTGTCAGGCATGTCCAGTAATGTTTCCTGCGTGGCGTGGAAATTTGATGCAATCCATGCGGCTTCCAGTTGCGCAAGCCGTGCACCAAGTGCGGGACCTTGATAGGCGTGTATAAGGTCTTTGGCACGAACCGGAAACTTGGCTTGGATCGCACTATTTATCGTCTCTAATACAGATGTTTCTGGCGGGCTTTCAGCCAAGCACGCCCGCAGTAACATGGCACCCTGTGCTATTTCCACCCCATGCCGATAGGCAATTTCAGAAAGGGATTTCCCCTCAAAAGCAGCACTTCTGATGTTCTCAAACATCCTTGTATCCGCTTTGCTCAGGCGAAGCCGGTTTGCCGTATCTTCCCCCCCAAGAGCGGCCAAACGCCAGATCCAATTTGCCTGTAGCCCCAAAAGTCCTTCGAAGTGCACCAGCATCGCCATCCAGCGATCATCCGACCCCGGTAATATTGTACCCAAAACCCCGGTCTGCCGCATTGCGGCAAGGGCAGGCGCTGGATCAGGGGCGCACAGTAATTTCCGCATCTCGGCACCGACACGTTCAGCAGAAAGTGTCTCTAACCCGTCGGTATTTGATGCTATCGCTGACAATGCATCCGGATCAAAGCCGTTTGCCGGGTCCGCGTACCACGCATGAAACCGGAAATAGCGCAGGGTCCGCAGGTAATCCTCGCGAATGCGCGCGTCGGCGTCTTCGATGAACCGCACGCGACGGGCGCGCAGATCCGGCAAGCCCTCGAGCGGATCAATCACCCGCCCCTGCGCATCTGCATAAAGCGCATTCATCGTAAAATCACGACGGCGTGCATCATCGTCAATACTGCTTGAAAACGCAACAATCGCGCGGCGCCCGTCGGTTTCAACATCGCGGCGAAAGGTCGTGACTTCGAACCCCTTGCCACCGCTGACAACCGTCACTGTGCCATGTTCAACACCGGTGGGCACAACTTTCAGCCCAGCGCGCTTGGCCAGCGCCATCACCCGTTCGGGTAATGCATCGGTGGACATGTCCACATCGCTATCGGGCAAGCCCAACAGTGCATTTCGAACACATCCGCCTACAAAATAAATGGCGTGCCCGCCAGCATGCACGGCGTCACACACGGCCTGCGCATCTGCGTCGGCAAGCCAT
>NZ_JBFEKM010000290.1:0-2940 GCF_041552635.1 Sulfitobacter sp. | reverse complement strand
CGCGCTGCCACAGCCGACCCAGATCGGCCCCGAACGGATCATCCCCGACCAGCGAGATCAGCCCGACATCCGTGCCTTGCCGTGCGGCCGCAATCGCGACGTTGGACACATCCCCGCTGAACCCAGCCTTGAACGCGCCGTCGGCTTGGGCATTCAATTCGCAAAGCGGCTCTCCAAGGCATAAAAGATCACTCATTGCGATGTCACATTACCTTGCCGCGCGCTGCGACAGGGGATGGCCCCAGAACTGTGTCGCCGCGGATAAACTGCACCTCATCCAGCATATTGCTGACCACGCAAACATGGTTCGGAACGATACGCAGACGGTCACCGACCTTGAGGTCAATTGCATCCGCTGTAAGCACGCCATGTTCTTCGGACAGCCCTGCGACTTTGATATCGGGCGACCCAGCACATGACCGTGCCCGTCCAATCCTAGAAGGTCGCACGTCAGGACCTTGGTGCCGGCATTACCACGGCGCGGTTGCTGGTGGGCACCGACACCACCGTGACCAGAACGCTAAGCGCGCAATCATCCCATGTGCGGGCACTACGATCCTGAAGCGAGCTGTCGTTAAAGATGTAGGTGTCAAACCGGTATTCGGTTGCAACAGGCACGTCCTGCGCCTGCCACATGCCCGGCGATCCACCATTCGAGATCACCGGAACGTCCAGCCCTGACGCTTCGATCAGGGTCTTGGCCTCGGCTTCGCTGATCTTTTGACAGGTGATGCCGATGGTGCTGGCCTGAACCTGTCGCTTCGCGATCATTGGCAGCTTGTGGGTCTTGATGTCGATGCCAAGATTGGTAAACAGGTCCGGCGAAAACGCTTGAGAGCGGTTAGGATTCAGCACGACTTCGATGTCGCTCACGCGGATCATCGAACAGTCGCCCAAAGGCACGACCGAGGTGCCAAAGCTTTGCACGGCGTTGCAGGCTGTTTTGACTACCGTAACCGTGGCATCAATCGGTGCACCGGCAAAGGCGGATGTCTTGCCGCCAAAGCGCAGGTCCATAACGGCACCCTCTCCGGCGGCATGGCATAAACGGACTGCCATCGGGTCCCAGAGGGTGCCAAGCGCTATCGAGGTCATATTCATCTCGATCGCGGTGCGCAAAAGGATCGTGGAATCCCCGGCGACCCCGCGGCCGGGATTGTCCCAGACATCAGCAATGACAACCGGTCCGGCCTTGGCGTCGCGGGCTTGTGCCAGCGCGTCTGCAACGGCCAGAAACTCGGGCTTGGTCGTGCCTCGGAATGAAAATAGTTCCATCCCCGGATCATGGGCAAGGGCATCACCGCCGGGCTTGTCGCCGTCCGAGACGACGATGATTTTTGCCCCCAGATCGGGAGAATCACCCGCCATGAAATCATGGATGGCCGAGATCGACAGGGCGGCACCGTCTTCTTCTAGTGCCATCAGCTTGTCCACAAATCCGGGCAACGGGGCGCGACTGGTGGGCAAAAGGTCAATCATGCAAACATCGAATACAGACAGAACCGGCGTAATCTCTGCGCGCGCGGCGAAGCTGAAACGGCAACATCATAAGAAATCCCGTCAGACCGATATGATCGCGCCGGGCGACACCCGACGACACGGCAAGCATCGCCGCCCAGATCATCAGGTAGCGGGCCATTACCTCGGGCCATGGCAACTGCCAGTGAAAATGATAGCGATCCGCGACGCCCAGCCAGACGTCAAGAACCAGCGTCAGCATCAGCGCCGCAACAATGGCTTCTACGGCGGTGTTAATCTTGGCACTGGCATTTTCTGCCTAGTTTCGCATCGGCCGGCCCCTGACACGACGTTGTAATTAAATTACATATGAGCGCGTTCCTCGGATTAAATTAAATAAAAATGTTATGGAGTTACATTTTCCCGGTAAATACTGGAAAATGTAGCATAATTTTCCATGCAATTGACGGTGTGCGTAGCTTAACTACACTTCCTTTCTCGAAGTAGGAGGAAGATATGCCCCCCAAATCCACCGAAACAAAGCTGGAAAGCCTCCCTCCGCAAAAAGGCCGATCTGGCGTAGCACATGTTATCTCGGCCCTGCGCCGCCATGACGGCAATCTTGCGACTAAAGAGCAGAAGGTCGCCGATTACGTCAACGCCCATCCTGAGGACATCAGCGGACCCCCAACTCGAATCTGCCGACGGCGATACCGCAATCAACCAGATACTTGGCGGAATCTCCGCTTCTGCAAATGTGATGCGCCGCCAGATAGATTATGAGGTGCTGGACCGCGCCAAGTCGGCCCTGCTGCGGACCAGACATCTGTTGTTTGCCGACATCGGCGGCGGATCGTCGAACGTCTCGCAAGAAGCGGCGAACAGGTTTTTTCGCCTCGGCATCCCGTCTGTCTCTACCAGCGACAGCTATATCCTGCAAATGCGTGCCGCGACTCTCCAGCCGGGGGACGTGTTGTTTCTGATCTGGGCCAGCGGCGAAGCAGACGCAATCGTCGGTGCCGCCGAGATTGCCTGTGGGTATGGTGCGACTACGATTTGTATCACCAAATCCGGCACCCGCCTTGCGGATTCCTGCACGATCCCCATTCTTGTGGACCTTCCAGAAGACAAGGATATCCATAAGCCGACAGCCTCGCGCTATATTCACATGATCATTGTCGACGCGTTGGCCATGTCTGTCGCTCAGGATCTAGCGCACGAAACAACTAAAAACTTACGCCGCATCCGGGCTTCTCTGACAGCCTATCACGGCAGAACCGGCCCGCAGCCCTTGGGAGACTAGATCGCCCCCCAAATTCTCGGGGGTAGCGACAAGTCGTTGCGGGCGGGTTTGGTTTGCCTCATTATATCGAAAGCTGGGCAGATTTCGATGATGTTGGATCGGTGAGTAGTCCGCGGGTGAATGATCAAAAAGCTCAAATTCCGTGCCCATTGAAAAACTGTCTGAAGTGCGAAGCCCTT
>NZ_JBFEKM010000289.1:0-2995 GCF_041552635.1 Sulfitobacter sp. | reverse complement strand
GCAATCACTGGCGCAAGACCTGCAAAGCAATGAAGGAATAATGACTATGAACGACATGAGCACAGAGCCTGAGCAGATGAACATCGCAACCCTTGTCGGTGACCTTGGCCAGCGCGCCAAAGCGGCAGCGCGTGACCTTGCAATGGCAACGGCAGACCAGCGCAATCTGGCGCTGAAGGAAGCCGCAGCCGCGCTTCGGGCACGCACCTCCGAGATTTTGGCTGCGAATGCGAAAGACCTCGACAGTATCAAGGACAGCGGCAAGGACGCCGCCTTTGTTGACCGGCTTGCCCTTAGCGAAGACCGCGTTGCGGCGATGGCCGATGCCGTGGATGCGATTGCGGGGCAAGACGATCCGCTGGGGCGCAGCCTTGCGACTTTCAACCGGCCCAACGGCCTAAAGATTGACCGCATCAGTGTGCCGATTGGTGTGATCGCCATGATCTATGAATCGCGCCCCAATGTCGGATCGGACGCCGGTGCCTTGTGCATCAAGTCCGGCAATGCCGTCATATTGCGCGGCGGGTCCGAGAGCCTGCATTCGTCGCGGGTCATTGTGGCCTGTCTTGCGCAGGGGCTGCGGGCTGCGGGGCTGCCGGAAGATGCGGTTCAGCTGGTGGATACGCGGGACCGCGAGGCCGTGAAGCTGTTGCTGCACAGCATTGATGCCGTTGATCTGGTTATTCCGCGCGGTGGGCGCGGGCTGGTGTCATTGGTTCAAAAAGAAGCCCGCGTGCCAACATTGCTGCATCTGGATGGCAATAACCACACTTATATTCATGAAAGAGCCGACATCGAAAAGGCTGTCGGCCTTGTGCAGAATGCCAAGATGCGCCGGACGGGCATTTGCGGGGCCACTGAATGTGTGGTGATCGATCGCAAGATCGCCGGGCAGGTGTTGCCAGTATTGGCTGCAGCGCTTGAGGATTGCGAATTGCGCGGCGATGCCGAAGCACGGAAAATCCTGCCCGACATGATTGCCGCGACCGACGCGGATTGGGACACGGAATACCTGAGCAACATCATGTCGGTGAAGATCGTCGCAGACCTGAAAGAGGCGATCTCCTTTGTGCAGGCGCATTCCTCGGGACACACTGACGCCATCGTGTCAGAGGATCATGAGGCCGCAAAACGCTTTATGGTTGCGATTGATTCAGCGGTCGTGATGCACAACGCGTCGACGCAGTTTTCAGATGGCGGGGAATTCGGCATGGGTGCCGAGATCGGGATTGCGACGGGTAAGATGCACGCGCGTGGCCCGGTCGGAGCAGAGCAACTGACTAGCTTCAAATATTTCGTCTTTGGTGACGGTCAGAAACGTCCCTAAGAGGCGCTGCGCTAGGCGTGGAGGATACGGGAGTGTCGCGCGGGAATGTTGGTCTTGTTGATATGAGACTTCAGGTCGCCCGACCTCAAACTCTAGTCGATGAATTCGACGGGCTTTTCCCATTGGATCAACACGGTGCATCCGTCCTCTGACCAGACGGAGTGCACTGTGCCTGTGGGGTTGAACAGGACAGACCCGGTCGGATATCGACCATTGTCGTCGCTTTGGCTGCCTGACAGTACCACGATCATTTCCAAGCCAGCATGGCGATGGCGCGGCACGGATGCACCGGCGGCGTAGCGCAGCAGGGCCACGTCCGGCCCGCCTTGCCACAGGTGGCAAATTTCGACGCCTTCGCGAAAAGGTTCGAATGGCATGGTCTGCCAATTATCAGGCAACAGGGCGATAAAGGATTTCGGATCAGCCATCTAGCGCCTCCAGAATTGCGTCTGTTGGGGCCGCCCAACCGACGATGCCGCCTTGGGCTGTGATCATGTCGATGGTGGCCGCCTTGAAGGATGGAAAATAGCTTTCTGTGGCGTCGGTCGCCAAGATGCAGTCATAGCCGCGATCATTGGCTTCGCGCATGGTGGTTTGAACGCAAACTTCGGTTGTGACGCCAGCGACCACCAATTGGGTAATACCGCGTGCCGCCAGTGCCTCGCCAAATCCGGTGGCATAGAACGCGCCCTTGCCGGGTTTGTCGATCACCACTTCGTCGGGCAGGGGGGCCAGTTCGGGGATGATGTCCGCGCCCGGGGCCCCTGCGATCAGGACGCGCCCCATCGGGCCTTCATCGCCGATGCGCAGCGCCGGTGCCCCGCGCAACCGCTTGGCGGGCGGGCAGTCTGAAAGGTCGGGCAGGTGGCATTCGCGTGTGTGAAACACAGGCAGACCAGCGGCGCGAAATCCATCCATCAGACGGCGCACGGTGGGCACGATGGACCCCAACAGGCTGACATCATTGCCAAGGCTCGCGCCAAATCCGCCCGGCTCGACAAAGTCGCGCTGCATGTCGATGACCACAAGGGCGATTTGGCCCCGCTGCACCGGAAAGGCGAAAGGTTTCGCGTTGATATCAGCCATCAGCCGTGTCCTGCCATATGTTGTCCGATCTGCGCCACGTCGGCGGTCGCAATCGGGGTTTCAAACGCAATGCGCCCTTCGGACATCACCAGAATGCGATCCGATAGCTCCATGATCTCGTCCAGATCCTCGCTGATCAGCAGGATGGCGGTGCCTTGATTGCGGGCCTCGATCAGTCGGTCGCGGATGGCGGAGACGGCTGCGAAATCAAGGCCAAAGCAGGGGTTCGACACGATCAGCGCCTTGACGTCGCCGGTCAGTTCCCGACCCAGAACCGCACGCTGGACGTTGCCGCCCGACAGCGATGCAATGGGTGCGTTGGCCGAACTGGTCTTGACCTGAAACCCGTCGATCAGCGCTGTGGCATTGTCGGCGATGGCGCGGCTGTCCTTCCAAAACACCGGTCTGCCGTTCTGGTCGATGTCAAACATCCGGAACGCAAGGTTTTCGGCCACGCTCATCCGCGGCGCACAGGCGTTGCGCAACGGTTCTTCGGGAAGATAGCGGATTGCGTGGGCGCGCGCTTCGGCGCGGGTCGCGGTGTAGGGGCTGCCGTTGACTGTGATCGTGCCATCTCTGATC
>NZ_JBFEKM010000288.1:0-3008 GCF_041552635.1 Sulfitobacter sp. | reverse complement strand
TTCTGCCGTGTTGGCGTCGCCTGAAACCTCGACCGACATGAACTTTGAACGGATCGAGGCGATCATCGCGCACGAGTATTTCCACAACTGGACCGGCAACCACATCACCTGCCGTGACTGGTTCCAACTGTGCCTCAAGGAAGGGCTGACCGTCTACCGCGACAGCCAGTTCACGTCCGACATGCGGTCGGGCCCCGTCAAGCGCATCGGCGACGTGATCGACCTGCGCGCGCGCCAGTTCCCCGAAGACCAAGGCCCGCTGGCCCATCCCGTGCGGCCTGACAGCTTTCAGGAAATCAACAACTTCTACACCGCGACGGTCTATGAAAAAGGGGCCGAAGTCATCGGTATGCTGAAACTGCTGGTCGGCGACAAGGCGTACTCAGATGCGCTTGACCTCTATTTCACGCGCCACGACGGCCAGGCCTGCACAATCGAAGACTGGCTGCGCGTATTCGAGGACACCACGGGCCGCGACCTGACCCAGTTCAAACGCTGGTATTCCCAAGCCGGCACACCGCATCTCTCTGTGACCGAAGACTGGGACCACGGCACGCTGACGCTGCATTTCAAACAGCACACTCCGCCCAGTGCTGCGACCCCTGACCCGCAGCCGCAGGTGCTGCCCATCGCCGTTGGCCTGATTGATCAAGACGGCGACGAGGTTGAACCCACTCTGGTGCTGGAAATGACCGAAGCCGAACAAAGCTTTGTCTTCGACAATCTGGGTACCCGCCCCACGACATCCATCCTGCGCGGCTTTTCCGCACCCGTGGTGCTGACCCAAGACCTAACAGATGCGGACCGCGCCCATTTGCTGGCCAATGACACCGATCCGTTCAATCGCTGGGAACAGGGCCGCATTCTGGCGCGCACCTCGCTGATGGCGATGATCCTTGAAGGTAAGAAACCCAACAAGGATTGGCTCAAGGGCATCCGCGCCGTGATCAGCGACGAACATCTTGATCCCGCCTACCGTGCGCTGATGCTAAGCCTGCCCTCGCAATCCGATCTGGCCCGCGCCTTGGCCGAAGACGGCCACACCCCCGACCCTGACATCATCTATGCCGCAGTCGAGGCGACCCGCGACGCGATGGCCAAGTCCTATGCCAACCTGCTGCCGACGCTTTATATGCGCCACACAGTAACGGACGACTATGAACCCAACGCTGCACAATCCGGCAAACGGTCGCTCGCCAATGCAGCCTTGTCCTTGCTGACCCGCACCGAAGGTGCCGCCATGGCGCAAAAGCAATACGATGCCGCCGATAACATGACCCAGCAGCTGAGCGCCTTGGCAAACCTGATCCGCGCGGGCGAAGGCAGCGGCGCGTTAAAAGCGTTTGAGGCGCAGTGGAAAGACGACCGTCTGGTGATGGACAAATGGTTCGGCCTGCAAGTGATGGAAGCCGACCCCGAAGAAGCCCACGAGATCGTCGAAACCCTGACCAAACACGCCGATTTCAATTGGAAAAACCCCAACCGCTTCCGCTCGGTACTGGGGGCCTTTGCCGCGCATCACGCTGGTTTCCATCATGCGTCTGGCGCGGGCTACCGCCTGCTGGCCGATTGGCTGATCAAGCTTGATCCGCTAAATCCACAAACCACAGCGCGTATGTGTTCGGCCTTCCAGACATGGAAACGCTATGACGCGGACCGGCAGACGCTGATCAAAGCCGAACTCGACCGCATTCTCGCGCAACCCGAGTTGTCGCGCGATACCACAGAAATGTTAACCCGGATCAGGGGGGCCTAAGCGATGCGTCCAATACTGCTCATCACCGGTGCCTCTGCTGGCATTGGTGCGGCCTGCGCGCGGCTCGCGGCCCCAACCTATGATCTTGCCCTAAACTTTCGGTCCGACACTACGGGGGCCGAAGCAGTCGCCGCAGATGCCAAAGCCCATGGCGCACGCGTCTTGCTGTGCCAAGGCGACGTTGCCACCCCCGCTGATGTGGCGCGTATCTTTGAACAGATCGACCAGACCTATGGCCGCCTGGATACGCTGATCAACAATGCAGGGATCGTCGACCAGCTTGCCACGGTTGCCCAGATGGACCACGCCCGCCTTAAACGCATGTTCGATGTCAATGTCATCGGTGCCATGATGGTCGCCCAAGCCGCGGCCGCGCGGATGCAGGCGCAGGGCAACGGTGCCATCGTCAACATGGGCTCCATCGCCGCGCGGCTCGGGTCGGCCAATGAATTCGTGGATTATGCCGCCTCCAAAGCCGCCATCGACGCCTTTACCAAAGGTTTGGCCAATGAACTTGCCGCTCAAGGCATCCGCGTCAATGCGATCCGCCCCGGCCTGATCGAAACCGAAATACATGCCAAAGCGGGCGCACCCGACCGCGCGCAAACACTGGCGAAAAACATCCCGATGCAGCGCGTTGGTACCGCAGCCGAAGTCGCCTCTGCTACCCTGTTTTTGCTGTCGGATGCGGCCAGCTATATCACGGGTACGACGCTGGATGTCAGCGGCGGGCGCTAGTGACCGCCCCCTATACGTTCAAACGCCAAGGTCGCAGTCGGGCGACCATGATGCTGGTCCCCGCAATCTGGCTGGTGCTGCTTTCCGCGCGGATCTGGCTGAACGCCGACCTGTTGATCCTTGGCCTTATTGCGGCTTTCACGCTGCCCGCGGTGTGGGATGTGATCAAAAACCCCTCAGCAGGCCTGACCTTGACGGACAGCGACCTGTGCTGGCACAGCGGGTCGCGCAACGCACAGATCACCTTGGCAGAGATCGACAAGACCCGCTTTGACACACGGTTGGACTTTTCGGTCCGCGCAACGGTGATCCTGAAAAACCGCCGCAAAATCCGGATACCGTTTGAGGCGACACCGCCCCACCAAGACTTCGAACATGCCCTGAACGCCAAAGACATCAAAACCGAGCGTCACCATTTCAGCCTCAGACAATGATTCCCTGCTTCTCTGGCTCTTAAATATCCTCGCCGAAGGCATCCAGCCAATGCGCCAAACACCAACTCTTGATGCGCCCC
>NZ_JBFEKM010000287.1:0-3052 GCF_041552635.1 Sulfitobacter sp. | reverse complement strand
TGCCTTGAAAGGGGTTCATCGCATAGCCGACCGTCAAAGGGCCACCCGCATCGCGACGGTCAGCCGAAGGTGGCACCCAGAGCGGATCGCGCACGTCGCCGCGCGACATCACCTGCAAGCCCGCACGCACATCGGCGATAGAACGTCCGATTGGGCCCTGTACGGCCATCAACTGGGTGAACGGACCACGCTCGATCCCGGCTGCTGATTGCGTCGGGTTCATCGCGGGAATGCGTCCCAGCGAGGGGCGAATGGTAGCCACCCCACAGCACATCGCAGGATACCGCAGCGAGCCGCCCAAATCGTTGCCATGGCCGATCGTGCCAATCCCGCTTGCCACAGCCGCCGCCGCCGCACCGCTGGAGCCGCCTGGGGTGATGCTATGATCCCACGGGTTCAGGGACACACCGTGGATAGGATTGGACGTGAACCAGCGCATGGAGAATTCGGGTGTGCTGGTGCGTGCGACAATCACTGCACCTGCATCTTTAAGATTTCGCACAACAGGCGAATCCGCATCCGCAATTGCGTTCTTGTTGGCCAACACGCCGTTCGAGTTCGCATAACCCTTGTGATCGACATTTATCTTCACCGTCACCGGCACGCCCCAAAGCGGCCCCGCGTCCTGCGGTCTACCGGTCTTGTCCAGCGCGCGCGCAATATCGAGCGCTTCGTCGACGACGGTAGTGACCGCATTGATCTGCGGATTTATTTGTGCAATCCGCGCAAATTGCGCTTCGGTCACATCCTGCACCGAGACATCGCCACAGCTCAGGCGCTTGGTTGTTTCGGCGACCGACCAATAGTGTATTGCCGTCATAGTATGTCCTTTTTTTGATGCTCAGGCAGTGGCACGCAGCGTGCGGTGCGCCAACTCGACCCAGTAAGAGATGCCGTAGCCCAGTGCCTCGTCGTTGAAGTCGTAAGCAGGGTTATGGAGGGCTGCACTGTCGCCATTGCCGATAAAGACATAGGCCCCCGGCACTTCACGCAGGAAAAACGCAAAGTCTTCTGCACCCATCACGGGCCGCAAATCCTGATGCACATTTTCTTTACCCACAATCGCCTCCATCGCATCAATCGCCAGAGCCATCTCGGGGGCCGTATTCACAACCGGCGGATAGGGCGTGAGCGGCGGTCGCTCGACGGTCACGCTACAGCCATGCGCCTCTGCAGTGCCTGCACAAATCCTGCGCAGCTCGCTTTCCATGCGGGCAGAAACATCTTCGGAAAAGCTCCGAAAGTTGCAGCGCATCTGAATCTGGTCTGGAATCACATTCCACGCCTCGCCGCCATTGATAGAGGTGATGGAGACGACGGCCTGTTCAAAGGGACTGATCGTGCGGGCCACGATGGTTTGCGCTGCCATAACGATAGCCGACGCACATACGACTGGATCACGGGCATTTTCAGGCTGGGCTGCATGACCGCCGCTGCCCTGAACAGTGATCATAACCCCGTCGGCGCTTGCCATTGCGCCGCCATGGATAGCACCAAAATGACCCACGGGCATTTCGGGCCAGTTGTGGACACCATAGACACCTTTGACCGGGAACCGCGTCAGCAGCCCCTCGTCGATCATAACCTTGGCACCCGCTGCCAATTCCTCGGCAGGTTGAAAGCAGAAGATCAATGTTCCCTCAAAGTCGCGCGTTTCCGCCAGATACTTCGCCGCCCCCAAAAGCATGGTTGTATGCCCGTCATGGCCACAAGCATGCATGGCACCCTGTATTGTCGAACGGTGCGCGGCACCCGTTGTCTCCTCGATCGGCAGCGCATCCATATCAGCGCGAAACAGCACGCGGCCTTGCATGTTCTGCGCCGGACCCGTTTTGCCGTGCAGAACGCCAACGACACCCGTTTTGGCAATGCCCTCGATCACATCGTCAAAGCCGTAGCTGCGCAAACGATCTACGACAATTCCAGCGGTGCGCGGCAGGTCGAATAAAAGCTCCGGGTGCGCGTGCAGGTCGCGGCGCAGTGCCGTCAATTCAGCAAGAGACTGCGCGATAGAATTGGCAAAGGGATGGGGCATCAGGGCTACCTATTTCTGTGTAATGTCAGTCGGGTTTGTTTCAAAATGGGGCGCTACATTCTTGCGCCAGAATGCCGCGTCGTCTTGCATCACCTGCCAAGCATGGGCGCTGTTCCCTTCGGCAAGCGCCTGCCAGAAATCGCGCAGGGTCTGGACGATCCGCGCAATGCGGTCCTCTGAATCAGAGACGTCGATAAGAGCCGTGACAATGTGAAACTGGCGGTACATCGACAACGCTTGTGCCGCGAGAATTCTATTATGTAGCCGGGCGACAAAACGTTGACGAAAGGCAAAAAGCGAATTGGCAAAAGATACTTTATCGGTGGTAACGATGCTGTCGATATCCGCCAGTATTTCACGGCAGGTCGCTCGGTCCAGATATGTCATGACATCATGGATAATCGCCTGATCAATCCAGCCCTTTACCTCATAGAGATCAACAATCTGGCGGGGGGTAAAGTCGGCGACATAGAAACCCTGACGGGGGCGACTGATGACCAAGCCCTGACCCTCAAGTTCACGAGCAGCCTCGCGCAAGGGTCCGCGGCTCACGCCAAAGCTCTCGGCGAGATGAACCTCATTCAACCGTTGTCCCGGTTTCAGTACGCCATTTGCGATCAGGCTGACCAATTCCTCGCCGATCGTCTCGGAGAGCCCCTTACTCGTTACCTTGCCAATTGCCGCTGCCATTCACACACCCTCTGCTTGTGGTTGGGTTTGCCGGCCCACCGGAAACCATTCCTGACCAGGTATCGCATCCATCAGCTCCAAAACATAGGGGTGCAGATCCCCCTCGAGGATGTCGACCGGCGCGCCCTGGGCAACAACCTTGCCCGATTGCATGACCACCAGATTGTCGCAAATTTCCGCTGCGACGCGCAGATCATGCGTGATGAACAGGATTGTAAGGTTCCGCTGTGCCTGAAGGTCGGCAAAAAGCGCCAGCATTTGCCGCTGCACCGAAACATCCAGCGCCGACAGCGCCTCGTCTGCGATAAGCACCTTCGGGTTTGCGGC
>NZ_JBFEKM010000286.1:0-3064 GCF_041552635.1 Sulfitobacter sp. | reverse complement strand
GATCAAAAGCCCGCCGATATCGCCCGAGAAGTCGTGCGGGAATCCCTGAAAGGGTATCTTTCAACCGCTTGAAGAGCGCCGCCCTCATGGTTTTCGGCCCGAACCTATAGGCTGCTATTTTGGCGTTATTGTGTAAATCGAACCGTTGCCCACTGATATGAACCAGATCGCGCCATCTGGTGCCTCGATAATGTCACGCACCCGCGCGGTCTGATCGGTCTTGATCTGCGCTACTTCGCGCAGCGGCGATCCTTGGAGGCGGGAAATATAGTTGAATTTCAGAGCCCCCACAAAGATATCGCCACGCCATTCGGGGAACATCCTGCCAGAATAAACCAGCAGTCCGGAGGGCGCGATGGACGGGTCCCAATAGGCTTGGGGTTGTTCCATCCCCGTTTTGGACGTGCCTTCGCCGATCTTGAGGCCCGAATAGTGCCGCCCATAGGAAATCACAGGCCAGCCGAAATTGGCACCTTTCTTGATCCGGTTCACCTCGTCCCCGCCGCGCGCGCCATGTTCCGAGACCCACAGATTGCCCTGCAAATCCAGCCCTGCGCCCTGCGGGTTGCGGTGACCATAAGACCAGATTTCAGGCAGAGCCCCGGCCTGACCAACAAAGGGGTTGTCCCGTGGCACAGACCCGTCGCGATTGACGCGGATAACTGACCCGTTGTGGAGACCCAAATTCTGGGCTGTCATGTCATCACCACGGTCGCCAATGGTCATAAACAACGTGCCGTCGGTTCCTTCGACCACACGGCTGCCGAAATGCCTGCCCACGCGCGACCCTTGGGACATGACGAATAAATCACGCAGGTTATCAAGGGTTTTGCCATCTTTGGACAGTTCTGCTGCGGCGAGCGCTGTGCCGGATCCGCCTCGCATTGCCTTGGCATAGGTGAAAAACAGCGTCCGGCTGGTCGCAAAATCACGCGCCGGTGTGATGTCCAAAAACCCACCCTGCCCGTTCTGGTCAACCTTTGGCGTGCCCGATACGGTCTGCGCGGTGCCGTTTGCAAAGCTTAACAACCGGCCGTCAATCTCGGTCACCAGAACCGTGGCATCGGGTAAAACTGCCAGCCCCCAAGGCGTGTCCAGACCGCTAATGCGTTGAGTTATCTCAATATCCTGCGCTGCCGCCTGAAAGGCGCAAATGCACAGGCCAAAGGCCAGAAAGGTTGATCTAAGCATTATGGCACTCCTGATTACGGTCCCGTTGATAGTTTAGGCTTTTTCCCAAGCAAATCACCCCCACATGACCAAACGTGATCATCCGATTGGACTTTTCTTTTTCAAAATCCCCGCATAGGCTTTGCGCTGAACATAAAGTTCCAACACGGGAGACGACCATGAAAAAGATGCTTATGGCCACAACGGCTGCGGCACTGCTTGCGACGAACGCTTATGCGGACGCGCATTCCAAAGAAGTTAAACTGGGGATCGTATTCGGCTTTACCGGTCCGATTGAATCACTGACCGGCCCAATGGCGTCCGGTGCCGAGATGGCCATGAAAGAAGTCACCGACAGCGGCAAGCTGATGGGTGGCGCAAAAGTTACTTCGATCCGTGCGGATTCGGGCTGTATCGACAACGCGCTGGCGGTTGCCGGTGCTGAACGCCTGATCGCCGAAGGCATCAATGGTCTGATCGGTGCAGATTGCTCAGGCGTGACGGGTGCGGTTTTGCAAAACGTTGCTATTCCAAACGGTATGGCGATGATTTCCCCGTCTGCCACATCGCCCGGTCTGTCCACCATGGAGGACAATGGTTTGTTCTTCCGCACGTCCCCGTCGGACGCGCGCGAAGGTGAAGTCATGGCAGAAATCCTGCAAGAGCGTGGCGTGAAATCCATCGCGCTGACCTATACCAACAACGACTATGGCAAGGGTCTGGCCGACGCGATCGAAACATCTTTCAAAGCCATCGGTGGCGAAGTCACCATCGTTGCAGCACATGAAGACGGCAAAGCCGATTACTCTGCCGAAGTTGGCGCGCTGGCATCCGCTGGCGGTGATATTCTTGTTGTTGCGGGTTACCTTGACCAAGGCGGTCCGGGCATCATCAACGCAGCACTGGACACAGGTGCATTCGACACATTCGGCCTGCCCGGCGGGATGATCGGTGACACATTGCCCGGTCGCATCGGTGATGATCTGAACGGGTCTTACGGTCAAATCGCTGGTTCCGAAGGCCAAGGCATCGAAGTTTTCACCAAGATGGCCGAAGACGGTGGCTTTAACGGCACATCACCTTACACACCTGAATCTTATGATGCGGCAGCCCTGTTCCTGCTGGCGATGCAAGCGGCAGATTCGATGGATCCAGCAGTCTACGGGCCAAAGATCCTCGAAGTGGCAAACGCCCCCGGCGAGAAAATCTATCCCGGTGAACTGGCGAAAGCGCTTGAGCTGATCGCCGCTGGCACGGACGTCGACTATGTCGGCGCATCTGCGGTCGAACTGATTGGCGCGGGCGAATCTGCGGGTACTTACCGCATGATCGAAGTCAAAGACGGCGTTATCGAAACTATCGGTTTCAAATAAGTCCTGATAATGTAAGTGCGCAGCAGTCCGGGCAACCGGGCTGCTGTTTTCAAACGATAACCGCGCATCTACGACGCGGGACACAGGGATAGTCATATGATCGTCGTTGACGATGTACACAAACACTTCGGTGGCTTTCATGCTGTCGATGGGGCCAGCCTTACCATTGGCAAGGGCACAATCACCGGGTTGATCGGCCCCAACGGTGCGGGAAAAACCACGCTTTTCAATGTGATCGCTGGTGTTCTTAAACCAACGTCTGGCCGTGTCACGATGGATGGCGAAGACATCACCGGCCTGCCGCCCCACGAATTATTCCACAAAGGATTGTTGCGGACCTTCCAGATCGCGCATGAATTTTCGTCGATGACCTGCCGCGAGAACCTAATGATGGTGCCGGGCGATCAGGTGGGTGAAACCTTGTGGAACACATGGTTTGGCCGCAAACGCATCGCCGATCAGGAACGCGCCCTGCGCGCCAAAGCCGACGAAGTGCTGGAATTTTTGACGGTAGAGCATCT
>NZ_JBFEKM010000285.1:0-3081 GCF_041552635.1 Sulfitobacter sp. | reverse complement strand
GGCACGGGCTTCCGGATAGAGGGCGGCCTTGAACGGGGCCAACCCAAGGCGGCGGTAGGTCTGCAGGAAGGTCTCGGAGGGTTCACTGCGCAGGTTTAGATAGCCGCGCACAAGGCGTTCGATGGCGGGGATGATTTCATCAGCCGAGAAACCGGGACCGGCGCGTTCGCCAAGGGTCGCGTCTTGGGTACCGTCGCCACCAAGGGTGATCTGATAGTTTTCCACACCTGCACGATCAAGGCCCAGAATCCCGATATGGCCCACATGGTGGTGACCACAGGCGTTGATGCAGCCCGAGATCTTGATCTTGAGAGGACCGACATCGTGTTCCAGCTTGAGTTCGTCAAAGCGGGTCGCGATCTCCTGAGCGATCGGGATCGAACGGGCTGTGGCCAGCGCGCAGTAATCCATGCCGGGGCAAGCGATAATGTCGGAGATCAGGCCGATGTTTGCTGTGGCTAGTCTGGCGTCTTTCAGCGCCGCATGCAGGGCCGGCAAATCGTTGCGGTGGACATGGGGCAGGATCACGTTCTGCTCGTGACTGATGCGCAGTTCATCATGGCCATATGTCGCGGCGAGGTCCGCCATCACGTGCATCTGGTGCGATGATGCATCGCCGGGGGTTTCGCCGTGGGCCTTGAGGCTGATCGACACGATGGCATAGCCCGGTGCATGGTGGTCCGACAGATTGGTGTCGGCCCAGCTGCGGAAGATGGGATCACTGTCATAGGCTGCGGTATAGGCGTCCAGCGGGGCGGTCTTGAATGTCGGCTTGGCGAAATCAGCCTCGATCCGGGCCAGCATCTGTTGATCCACACCGGTGAACTGCGGGCGGATCAGCGCATAGCGTTCATCGACGCGTGCGCGGATATCTTCGATGCCGTTCTCATGCACGGTGATTTTGATACGGGCTTTGTATTTGTTATCGCGGCGGCCCAGCAGGTTGTAGACCGACACAATCGCCTCAAGTGTGGGCAGCAAGTCTTCGGATGCAACGAAATCATAGAGCACCTTGCCGATCATTGGCGTGCGCCCAAGACCACCGCCAACGATCACCTGAAAGCCAAGCACGCCATCTTGTTCGACGATTTGCAAGCCGATGTCATGGGCCTTGATCACCGCACGGTCATGGGCGGCACCGGACACGGCGACCTTGAACTTGCGTGGCAGGAACTGGAATTCGGGGTGATCAGTTGACCATTGGCGGATCAGTTCGGCCACGGGGCGCGGATCGGCGACCTCGTCTGCGGCGGCACCTGCGAAATGGTCGGCGGTAACGTTCCGGATGGTGTTCCCCGACGTCTGGATCGCGTGCATGTTTACCTCGGCCAGCGCATCCAGCATATCGGGCACATCGCGCAGTTGCGGCCAGTTGTACTGGATGTTCTGCCGCGTGGTGAAGTGGCCATAGCCCTTGTCCCATGTGTCAGCGATGTCGGCCAGCTTGTGCATCTGCGCGCCGTTCAGCGTTCCGTAAGGGATCGCCACGCGCAGCATATAAGCGTGCAGTTGCAGATAGAGGCCGTTCATCAGGCGCAGCGGCTTGAATTCATCCTCGGTCAGCGATCCATCAATGCGGCGTTCAACCTGCGCGCGGAATTGCGCGTTGCGTTCGGCCAGAAAGGCATCGTCGAATTCGGTATAGCTATACATTACAGGACCTCCTGTTTGCCGTGGGCATAGTTTGACGGGCCTTTGGCGCGGAACGCTTCGCGAAAGTGAACCGGCTGCGGCACCGGATCGGGGTCGACATCGGCCAGATAGACGCCAACGACCAGATCAGCCTGCTGGCTCGCATCAATCATCCGCAGATCGGCATCTGCTTCGTCGGTCAGAACCTCGGCTTGTGCCAGATTGCGGGTCCAGCCGGTGGCGGTTTGATAGATCACATCGCCCTCAAGCAGGGCGTTTGCGGTGACAACTTTGGGGGTAAAGGGCTTGGCCATTATGCCATCTCCTCTTGCAGGATTTCTGTTGAGGCCAATGCCGCCGCGCGCGGGGCAAGGCCATAGAATGTCAGCGCGGGGCCGTTCATTTCGGCCTCCGTCAAATCGGCGGGCAACCGGTCCAGTGTGGTTTCCAGAATGCGCTGTTCGGGCCGCGATGCGTTTTCGATCACGGTCACAGGCGTGTTGCGGTCAGCGCCGTGCATGATCAGGCGGCCTTGGATGAAGCGGGCAGATTTCTTGCCCATATAGATCGCGGCGACCTCGCCCGGACGGGCCAAGGCGGCCCAATCGTGATCGGCAAACCCTTTCATGTCGTGACCTGTCAGAAACCGGACCGACGCGTTGCGGTCGCGCTTGGTCAGGCTTTGGCCGATGGCGGCAACCGCAGCAGAGGCCGACGTGATACCGGGAACGATGTGCCAGCCGATGTTGTGGGCATCAACAGCGTCGATTTCTTCGTCCAGACGGCCGAACACGGTGGCATCACCTGACTTCAGGCGCACGACCTGCGCACCACCGCTGGCATGCTCCACCAGCAGATCGTTAATGGTTTCCTGCGATGTCGAGGGGCCGAACCCTTCTTTGCCGACGTCGATCATTAGTGCCTCGCGGCGGGCCAGTTCGAGGATCTCGGGGCTGATCAGGCGGTCATAGATCACCACGTCAGCCTCGTCCAAAGCGCGACGGGCCTTGAGCGTCAGCAGTTCTGGATCGCCGGGGCCACCACCGACAAAGGCGATGTGACCTGGGCGTGCGGCGCGGGTCAGGTGGTCGTTCAGTAAATCATCAAGTGCGACCTCAACAGCCGTGTCGCCGCCAGCCACCGCGCGGGGGCCTGCGTTGAAGTAATAGTCACGCCAGAAATCACGCCGCGCACGGCCAAAGGGCAGGGCATCTGCCATCTTGCGAAACCCTTTGCCGATGCGCGCCAGTGTCCCCAGCGTTGCGGGCAGGCGTTCCTCAAGATCGGCCTTGATTGCGCGGGCCAACACGGGGGCAGCACCCTCGGTGCCGATGGCGATTGTCACAGGGTCGCGGTCTACAATAGCGGGGGTGATAAAGGCGCTGTCGTGCAGGTTGTCGACGATGTTCACCAACGCGCCTTCGGCACGGGCGATGGCGGCGGTGCGGG
>NZ_JBFEKM010000284.1:0-3100 GCF_041552635.1 Sulfitobacter sp. | reverse complement strand
GCGCGACACGCTTTCTGCCTCGGTATAGCTGTTGTCGGTGTCGCGTTCCCACGAGAAGAACGACCCGCGCACCTTGAAACCGATGACGTGAACGGTCGTGTCAAACCCGCTTGCCGCAAGGTCGGCCGCCAGCGCGCAGGGTTGCCCGCCGCAGGTTTCCTTGCCGTCCGTCACCAGTACAATCGTGGCAGGCCGCGTTTGATAGTCGAGCGTGCGCGCGGCCAGCCTGACTGCTTCGGTCAGGGGGGTGCTGCCGGTGGGTTGCAGCGCGTTCACATCGTTCAATAGGCGCGGCGCAGCGTCAGCCATAGGGGCAAAGCGCAGGTCGAGGCCGGTGCATTCGTCAACCCCATTGGGGCCATAGATCACCAGACCCAGCCGTCTGTTTTCTGCAATCGGCGGGATTGCATCCGCCATGGCGCGGCGGGCCTCGAATATACGCGGCTCGTTGATGTCGTTGAACCCCATTTCAGCCATCGATCCGGACCCGTCAAACACGATCATTGCGTCCGAAACGCAGTCACTTTGTGCTGACGTGGTCGTGACACCCAACAGGGCGGCAACAATGGGGGATATTAACCGCATAGCAAAAGCCTGACATGCGGTGCTGGACCTGTCTATAGGATTGCACGGTATGGCCCTACGACCAAAGTGGCGGGGTAGGTTGTGATTGCCTGCGGCGCATGGGGTTGCTCCGAATGTTGATCACGCATGAGGTGGAAACCGCCGCGCAAACAGTGCTACATCGCAACTCAAGGGCAAAATCAGGTAGCATCGGGTGCACGAACGGGGCTAGATCGCGCCGAAACGAGGAATACGTGAAAAATGGCAGAGCCACATAATCATGAAAAACTAGGGTTTACCGATGTTCGGCGTGCCGCACGCCTGTCCGTGGCACCCATGATGGATTGGATAGACTCGCCATAAATTTCTATATCTAATAATAACTTACATGGGGTGAAATTCCATGATGTTCAGGATGTTGTTCAGTTTGGTCTAATGAAGTGCAATTTCTAAGCTCTTGCATCCGCTCCCTAGGCTCTTAGGCCTAGCGATCTAGGCCCAGACCCGACATTGGTTTCGCCTTCGAGTTGCTGCGGTAGCAGCACGTATTGCCGACATTCGCTGCAAGCGAAGAATTCAGTGATCGGTCAATTCACAAATCGCGGATTTTTTTGACCTTCGATGCAAGTCCACCAATGCCCGTTCCGCGAGCACAATAGTCAGCGCATCTTTTGAAAGATCGATTACTTCGGTTCTAAAGGTGAATTTGGCTATTAGGATCCAAGCGATCCTCAGAAAACACTTCGTGTTATCACCGTGATGTTAGCTGAAGAATATTAGGGGAAAAGTTTTATACCTACGCTGTTTCAACTCGTGGCCTATTGAGAATTTTCATCGCTGTCCAAGATATGCGTAACTCGTTGTACTGAACAAATGCGTCAGTCTCTGTCCCATCGGACGTTTAGCACTGGCTGACGGCCAGGTTTTGGGAAGTGAAGAGTCTATTGTTTGGAAATTATTGAAACTATGATAGTTGAAAATAGCAAAATATCTTTAAGAGGAACGTATAATGCGTCATTATATTCGTAAAACTCTAATATTAGCCTTACTTTTCTGCCCAACCCTACTATTTGCGGGCGATTCAAAAGACAATGAGACCGCTGTCGGCGAAGCTGGTGTAAAATTTGGGATCGACGCAGCGGATGGCAAAACTGTTTTGACAAGTGGGTGCATTAAAGCTGTTCCTGAACCTTGCACAACAACTATAGACGCAGCAGTAGAGCGATGCGATATAGCATCGTTTGTAGAAATCAATATGACCGCCACCATAACTTACAGCCAGTTTGGTCGAAACGATGTATCAACAATTTCACGTCGTTGGACTGGTAACAAATGTGCGGTCAAGTTGGCATGGCCATTAAGTGATGAAGTTCTTGGTGGAAAATATTCTATGCGTGCAAGCTATCGTTTGTCCAATGGCCAGACAGGTAATGGTAATCGTTCTGGAGAAGCTAAGGGTGAGAACCCAAGTTCGGATGCCGTTAGGCAAAGAGTTGGAAATCTCTCACACTCAGTCATTCTATATAAACGTAACAAATTTAAACAATTTAACCAGAATGCTCGTCCCTTCCGCAGGGATGGAATCGGCGCAGGGGGTATCGAAACACCAAGCTCAGAACAATTTTGGAACTGGCACTCTAGTGTAGACCAGGCGGTTTCTGAATTGGACTTGCTATATATTGAGGCGAGAAAATATCCCGAATTGTTGAGGAGTAAAGGGTTTGCCTCCCTCCCTGATTTCACGGCAGATCAAATAAAGCTTCAAGCAATACAGAGTGTTGTCGCGCAGAGTTACTTTGTCCCTTTGCGCAATGGAAAGGGATGGAAGCCGATGACTGATCGTCTTTTATTTGCTGATGACGTATTAAGTATGGAGCTGGATATTCAATCTGGTAATCCGCCTCAAGGATGGTGATATACTTTTTGGGCCTCGCCAAGAAGCAGTTAGGCCGTTTCAGCTTGTGGGCCGCTATGTATTTTAGCGACTGCACACCATCCTCAACAACTTCATAGGAATAAAATGTCTATTGCACCGCTCCCCATCGAAGAGCAAGTCGATGAAATCATTTCGCAACTTGATCATGTTTTTACTACAGGCGAGGGTGGAAGCCTGATAGCGACCGGTCGCCAAATTTTGATTGTTCGAACGTCGCAGTTCTTTACCGCAGGACATGCAACAAGCGGGGTAAGCGGAAGTCAGGCGTACATTCGGCTGCTGGGTTCGCCATCACCCAGTTCGCAAGTCACCAATGGCTACATCCGGTTTGTCGCCCCTGATCAAATTCGGACCCCAACATATAGTACCGAGCGTCAGCAGATCAATATTTGGGCAGACCAAAGCTATCTGCCTATGACCTTGGCTCAGATGGCTCATTCACAGCGTTATCTTTGGGTCGGCTTTTTTGGTGCGCATACGTATGGCGACCTACATTCTGCGCCATAAACCCTAAATTGTATCACGTCGGCGCAGTACTAGGCAGAGACTATTGCAGACCATCATCCGGGTAATCAACCTGGCAAGACGGAAATTGGCGTC
>NZ_JBFEKM010000283.1:0-3104 GCF_041552635.1 Sulfitobacter sp. | reverse complement strand
GTTCTGCCACGCCCTCCACATGGAGATGCGCGGCCGGATGTTCGTTGAGCCAAAGGCGGTCTGACCATGATACGTGCCCTGTTCCTTATGTTATCTTTGCTGGTCGCACTGCCCCTCTGGGCAGACGAACGGCATGTGATGGCGGGGCAGGGCACGCTTGCAACAGCCATCGCCGGGGCCGCTCCTGGCGATGTTCTTATTCTGCAATCCGGCCTGCACACTGGTCCCGTTATAATCGACAGACCACTCACCCTTACCGGTGGGCATGATGCGATTATTGATGGTATGGGCCAAGGCACAGTGGTGAGCATTGATGCGCCTGATGTGACCATCACGAACCTGACCGTGACAGGCTCGGGTCTCAACAGCCAGGCCACCGATGCAGGTATAAAAATTCTCAAGAAAGCTGATCGTGCTGTCATCGAAGGCAACCGTGTGCTGGGCAACTTGCACGGGATTGACGTCCACGGTGGCCACGATGCGCAGGTCCGTGACAACATCATTGAGGGCACACGCAACCCGCGCATGAATGATCGTGGCAACGGTATCTATGTTTGGAATTCACCGGGGACAGTGGTTGAGGGCAATTCGGTCCGTTGGGGCCGTGATGGAATCTTTTCGAACGCTTCGCGGAAGGGGACTTACCGGAACAATCTATTCCGTGATCTTCGCTTTGCCGTCCACTATATGTACACCAACGATTCCGAAGTCTCTGGCAATGTGTCGATCGGGAACCACCTTGGCTATGCCATCATGTTCTCCAATAAAGTCGTCATCAGAGACAATCTGAGCCTGTCTGACCGCAGTCACGGTGTCATGCTGAACTTTGCCAACAATGCCGACGTGTCGGGAAACCTGGTCCGCGGCGGGGCGGACCGTTGTACGTTTATCTACAACGCGCACAAGAACCTGATCTATGAGAACCGCTTTGAGGGCTGTAACATCGGCATCCATTTCACTGCCGGGTCAGAGCGTAATGTGCTGACCGGCAATGCGTTTCTGGGTAACCGCACGCAGGTGAAATATGTCGGCACACGCGATATCGAATGGAGCTTTGAGGGCAGGGGCAACTACTGGTCCGATCATAGCAGCTTTGATCTGGGCGGTGACGGGATCGCCGACAGCGCCTTTCGACCCAATGACCTGATGGATCATATCTTGTGGTCGCAGCAAGCTGCTGCACTTTTGACCGGCGCACCTGTTGTCCAGTTGATCCGTTGGGCCCAGTCTAGTTTCCCCGCCACGCTGCCGGGTGGGGTTGTCGATAGCGCACCACTCATGACTGCACCAAACATAGAAATACCCTCAAAGTATCTCGCGATGGAGGCCGAAGCAGCCTCCAGATGGAATGAAAGCGAACCAGATGACTTCGACGTTAACGATCTCTCATCTCACTAAGACATTCGGCAGGGTCAATGCCTTGTCTGATGTGTCTTTGCATGTGGCCCCCGGTGAGCGGGTTGCGTTGCTGGGGCATAATGGTGCTGGCAAATCGACACTGATGAAAGTGATCCTGGGTTTGATTGCAGCAGATAGCGGCGAGATTTCCGTCTGTGGTGCGGCACCGGGTAGTGCAACAGCGCGCGCGAAGGTCGCGTATTTGCCCGAAAACGCCACGTTTCATTCTGCGCTGACAGGGTTGGAGCAGATCACTTATTATCTGCGATTGCGCGGAGAGAACACATCTGGGGCGATGCCCCTGTTGGATAAAGTCGGTCTGGGACATGCGGCCAAGCGGCGTATCGGCACCTATTCCAAGGGTATGCGTCAACGTGTGGGACTGGCCCAAACCCTGATCGGGCATCCTGACCTTTTAGTGCTGGACGAACCGACCAGCGGTCTCGATCCTGTTTCGCGCCGCGACTTTTATGAGCTTCTGGATGGTCTGGCCGCCGAAGGTGCTGCAATCTTGCTGTCCAGCCATGCATTGACAGAGGTAGAGGCGCGGACAGACAGGCTAATGATCCTGTCGGGCGGGCAGATGGTGGCCACCGGGTCACTGCCGGAATTGCGGCGCGAGGCTGCATTGCCTGTTGCGATGCACATCACTGCGATCAACGGCTATGACGCCGACATTCTAGGCGCGTTGCCCAATGCCATCCGCGTGGGCAATGCGTTGCATCTTAGCTGCACCCAAGAGGATAAACTTGCCACTCTCGCGCAGGTCTCAGCGTTCAAAGACAAGGTGGCCGACATCGACGTCATCCCACCCAGCCTTGAAGATATCTATAGCCATTTCAGCAGGAGGGACGGCCAATGATTGCCCGCATCCTTGCCACCGCCATTACCGAGGCACATATCGCGCGGCGCAACCGCTGGGTGCTGATTGCGGCGGTGTTGATGGTGGTTTTCTCGCTGGTTTTATCGGCAGTCGGCTCTGCCCCAAGTGGCGGGCTTGGTGCTGACCGCTTGTCCATCACGGTAGCGTCGTTGACCTCGCTCTCGGTCTATCTGGTGCCGCTGGTCGCGCTGTTGATGTCCTTTGACGCGGTTGCAGGCGAAGTTGAACGGGGTGCGCTGCCCTTGCTGCTAACCTATCCTGTTGGCCGCTGGGAGATTTTGGCAGGCAAACTGGTGGCGCATACAGGCATTTTGATTGTCGCCCTTGTGGCAGGGTATGGGGCCGCGGCTTTTATTGCGGTGGCTGGCGACCCTGCGGCAGCCGCGGGCTTTGGGGCCTTGTGGCGGCTGACATGGACGTCGACCTTTTTGGGCGCGACATTTCTAGGGATCGGTTATGCCCTGTCTTCCTTAGCGCGGCGCGCGTCGGGTGCAGCGGGTTTGGCGATCGGCCTTTGGCTGGGGTTGGTTGTGCTCTATGATCTTGCGCTTTTGGCGGCGGTTGTTGCTGATGATGGCGGTATGTTCACCACCCAGTTCTTTCCTGCGGCTTTGCTTGCCAATCCGGCTGACGCTTTTCGCCTGTTCAACCTGACGGCCTCCCAGGCGACGGCGGCGGCATCCGGCATCGGTGCCGCTGCGGCGTCGATTGCCCTGTGGAAATCGTTGTTGTCTGTTCTGGTCTGGCCTTTGATTGCCCTCGGTCTTGCCACGTTTGCGTTCAGAAAGGTCGAACCATGATCCGTTTTCTGTCCATCATCGCG
>NZ_JBFEKM010000282.1:0-3151 GCF_041552635.1 Sulfitobacter sp. | reverse complement strand
TGGTCCAGTCGGTGTAATGCGACAGCGAATTGACCGCGCGGATCGACATCATCGGACCTTCGAAGGTGGACATGCCGTAGAAGCCAAGCGAGATCACGAACATCCGCAAGACCGGATCGGTGCGCAGCTTGTCCCACGCCCCTTGCAGGGTCATCAGGCCGTTGATCATGCCACCCCAGCTGGGCATCCACAGCACGATCGAGAACACCATGCCAAGGGTCGCGGCCCAATCGGGCAGGGCGGTATAGTGCAGGTGGTGTGGACCGGCCCAGATGTAGAGAAAGATCAGGGACCAGAAGTGGATAATGCTGAGTTTGTAGGAATAGACCGGACGGTTCGCCTGTTTGGGAACGAAGTAGTACATCATCCCAAGGAAACCGGCAGTCAGGAAGAAGCCCACGGCGTTGTGGCCGTACCACCACTGCGTCATCGCGTCCTGAACCCCCGAGAAGACCTGAACCGACTTCGAGCCCCAGAAGCTGACCGGGATCGACAGGTTGTTGACGATATGCAGCATCGCGACGGTGATGATAAAGCTGAGATAGAACCAGTTGGCGACATAGATATGGCGTTCACGGCGCTTGAAGATCGTGCCAAGGAAGACCACCAGATAGGCGACCCAAACGATGGTCAGCCAAATGTCGACGTACCATTCGGGTTCTGCGTATTCTTTCGATTGGGTTGCGCCCAACAGATATCCGGTTGCCGCCAGAACGATGAACAACTGGTAGCCCCAAAAGACGAACCACGACAGATTGCCCCCGAACAGCCGCACCGAACTGGTGCGCTGAACGACATAAAACGACGTACAGATCAGCGCGTTGCCGCCAAAGGCAAAGATTACCGCCGAAGTATGCAAGGGCCGTAGCCGGCCAAAGTTGGTAAAGGGTTGGCCCCAGTCAAAGTTCAATTCGGGAAAGGCCAGCTGAAATGCGATGAAGGTGCCCACGAGAAACCCCGCGATGCCCCAAAAGGCAGTCGCGATCACACCGGCGCGGATCACCCCGTCAGCATAGCCTGTTGAGGGGACAGCTTCGGGTTCATCAATGCCCCGCAGGGTCCAGATAAACAGACCCGCAGCGACAGCCATGATCAAAAACGCATGTACCTGATAGGCCAAGTCATGGGCCCAATTGACCCCCATTGCGGCCACCAGGGCCAAGAGGGCCAAAATGACGAGTTTAAAGTAATTCATAGTGCACCTTAATTATTTGCATGCCTCTTTTTTCGGAGACCTGCATCTGTTCCTAGGCTTTGGACTAAACGCAGCGTGCGGGCCGAACCTTGATCTGCATCAAGTTTACCGGCTGTGCGCGGCTTATCTTACGACATGGACCGCAGATTTTGCGTGACGCACCACATGGCCAGCAACAGAACCCAACAGAATATCCGAAAGTGCGGGTTGATGGGACGCGATGACGATGCAATCGATTCCGTTTTCCTCGGCCCAGCGGGTGATGCGGGGGCCAGCGCGGCCATCCGCGATGGCTGCGTGCCCGTTTGGGATGTCGGCTGCCAGATCCTCAAGCCGCTTCGCCACGGATTCACGTGCGGTGATCATATAGTCAGCCGGCACATAGTCGGACACATAGACGGGGATCGTCTCTATGACATGAAGCAAAGTGATCCGCGCGCCGGGATCGGCCATCGCGGTGGCCGCTTCAATGGCGGTTTGGGTTTTGGCTTCTTCATCGACGACGACGGGAACGAGGATATTAGCATACATGGCTTTGATCTCCTGATTAGACAGGTAAAACAAAGCGGTTTGCGCAAGGATGCGCTTTGATGCAGATCAAATTTGCGGTTTTAATAAATTAAGGTCTTAGAAAGCAGACGGATCAGACCAAGGGGCCGCCGTCGGCATCATCGCCTGTAGCCAGATACAATGCGTCAAAATCAATGACCTTGAACTGCCGGCGGTCCGAGAATGTCAGAATGCCGTCTTTCTTCATTGCCCCGAACTGGCGGCTGACGGTTTCCAGCGTTAACCCCAGATAGCTGGCAATTTCTTCGCGGGTCAGCGGCAGGGCCAAGGGGCTGAGCGGGGTTTGTTCCCCAGACATATGCTGGCGTCGCACAAGCATCTGCACAAAGGTCGCGATCTTTTCCCGCGCCGTTTTCCGCCCCAAAAGCACCATCCAGTCGCGGGCTGCATCCAGTTCATCCAGCGCCATCTCAAGCATGCGTTGTGCCACATGCGGCGTTGTCGCGACCAGATCCTCAAAGGGTTTGCGCTGGAAACAACACAAGGTCACATCCGTCACCGCCACCACGTCGAATTCGATCTGCGACCGTCCCGGCCGCCCGATAAAGTCTGAGGGAAACAACAAACCGACCATCTGCATGCGCCCGTCTTCCATGGTCTTGCCCAAGGTCGCGACCCCGTCCACCACGGATCCGACATAGGTCAGGCCATCGCCACGCCACAAGATCGGATCGCCAGCCTTGAATGTCTTGTAGCTTTTGATTTTCTCAAGCATGAGCAATTCGTCTTCGTTGCAGCGGGCACAGACCGCGCGGTGCCGGATCGGACACGCGCTACAAGAGGGGTGAATTTTTTCTTCAAGCATCATTATTTGATCTACATCAAGGAAAGCTGTCTCGTACTTTGCAACCTAGCGGTATGACACATATTGAGCAACTTCATTCCGCCGGACTTTTTGATACGAACGCCCCGCGTTACACCAGTTATCCGCCCGCCAATCATTTTGGCAGCGGCATTGGCGGTGCCCGGCAGGCTGAATGGCTGCGCGCGGTGCCCGACGGGGCGCAGGTGTCTCTGTATCTGCACATCCCGTTTTGCAAGCGTTTATGCTGGTTTTGCGCGTGCCGGACCCAAGGCACCAAGACGATGCGGCCGGTTGATTCCTATGTCGACACGTTGCTGGTCGAAATTGACCGCCAGCGCGCTTTGTTGCCAGCCAATGTGGCGATGTCACGGCTGCATCTTGGGGGCGGCACGCCGACGATTCTGACACCTGACGTCATGGCGCGGCTGCTGGACCGTGTGTTTGATCGCTTTGACACCGGTACGGGTTTTGAATTTTCGGTCGAAATTGATCCGACCGAGGCGTCCGAACCCTTGCTGGATACGTTGATTTCATATGGCATGAACCGTGCAAGCATCGGTGTGCAGGATTTTGACCCACGG
>NZ_JBFEKM010000281.1:0-3157 GCF_041552635.1 Sulfitobacter sp. | reverse complement strand
GTGAATAGAGCGAAATACGGATTGCCTGAGTTGCGTCAGGCGCGGCGCAATGGTGCGGGGCTGCTGCTTGCGGTGTTCTTGTTCAGCGTTTTCGTCAACATTTTGATGCTGACGGGCCCCTTGTTCATGCTGCAGGTCTATGACCGCGTGCTGGCGTCGCGTTCCGAGGAAACGCTGGTGGCATTGTTCTTGCTGGTGGCGTTGCTGTACGGGTTGATGGGGGTTTTGGACTATGCGCGCGGGCGGGTTTTGGCCCGGTTCGGGGCGCGGTTCCAGACCAGTCTGGACGACCGGGTTTTCGCCGCCGAGATGAAGCGGTCGATTGCGCCCAAATTCCGCGCCTCGCCGGTATCGGGCCTGCGCGATCTGGAAACCATGCAGGCGGTGTTCACGTCGCCGGCGATGCTGGCGCTGTTCGATGTGCCTTGGACGCCGCTTTTTATGGCTGCGATCTTTATCTTCCATCCGATTCTGGGGTGGATGGCTATTGGCGGGGGCGCGGCTCTGATCGTGATCACCTTGCTGAACTCGTGGCTGACCCGACGCAAATCCAGCGAGGCGCAGATGGCGTCCCAAGGCGCGCAGGCCTTTGCAGAGCAGTCGCGGCTGGCCAGCGAAATCGTGCGTTCGCAAGGGATGAACAGCATGATGGCGGGCCGCTGGCACATCATGCGCGACCGCGCGTTGGATCAAACGATCCGCGCCAGCGACTGGACCGGCCTGTTTGCGGCCATGACCAAGACCTTCCGGCTGTTTTTGCAATCCGCGATGCTGGCTGTCGGTGCGTGGTTGGTGTTGAAAGGCGAATTGACGGCGGGTGCGATGATCGCCGGGTCGATCTTGTTGGGGCGCGCTTTGGCCCCGATTGAACAGTCGATCGGACAATGGCATCTGGTGCAGCGGTCGATGCGCGGCTGGAAATTGCTGGGCGAATTGCTGCAATCCACCCCCCCCGAGAGCGAGGCGATGAAGCTGCCGAAACCTGCCGCACATGTGGTGCTGAAAGGGCTTTCGGTCATGCTGCCCGATGCCAAGCAGCTGACCCTGTCCAACATCAATTTTCAGGTGGCACCGGGGCAGGTTCTGGGGATCATCGGCAAATCCGGGTCGGGCAAATCCACGCTGGCCAAGACCATGCTGGCACTGGTGCGGCCCAGCACGGGGGAAATCCGTCTGGGCGGGGCCACGCTGGACCAATATGACCCTGATGATCTGGGGTCGTTCATTGGCTATCTGCCGCAGCAAGTCACGCTGTTCAACGGCACGGTGGCCGAAAATATCGCGCGCATGTCGATGATGCCGGACGAGGCCAAAGTGATCGAGGCCGCGCAAAAGGCCAACGCCCACGAGATGATCCTGACCTTGCCGGATGGCTATAAAACCGTGGTTCAGGGACAAGACAGCCAGCTGTCGGGGGGGCAGCGCCAGCGCATCGCCTTGGCGCGGGCATTCTATAACGATCCGGTGTTGCTGGTGCTGGATGAACCCAATTCGGCGCTGGATGGCGAAGGATCAGAGGCGCTGAACCGTGCGGTGCGTGATTTCAAACGGGCCGACCGGGCCGTTGTGATCATGACCCACCGCCCCGCGGCGATTGCGGAATGCGACCGTTTGCTGGTGCTCGAACAAGGCCGCGTCAAGGCCGACGGCCCGCGCGACGAGGTCATGCAGGCCATGTTGCGCAATGCGGAAAGCGTCAAGCAAACCATCGCAGCGGGGGCAGCATCATGACCGCAGATCAACCAAAGAAAAAAGCATGGCGCGCCTGGATCCCGCTAAGCATCGGCTTCGGCGCGCTGGTCGTGCTGGTGGGTGTGTTGGGAGTCTGGAGCGTGACAGCGCGGATCGCGGGGGCGGTGATCGCCTCGGGGATGATCCAGGTCGAAAGCAACCGTCAGGTGGTGCAACATCCCCAAGGCGGTGTGGTGGGGGAAATCCTTGCCAAAGACGGTGATACGATTATGGCCGGTGATGTGGTGATGCGGCTGGATGATAGCTTGCTGCAATCGGAGCTTGCCATCGTTCAAGGCCAGCTGTTCGAGATCAAGGCACGTCAGGCCCGCCTTGTCGCAGAACGTGACGGGTTGGACAAAATCGAGCTGCCCGAGGATCTGGTCGAGGCGCAGGCAGACAGCCCCGAGATTGCCAAGATGATCAAGGGCCAGCGCAGCCTGTTCTTTGCGCGCGCCGAAACCCTGACCCGCGAAGCCGACCAGATATCGGAACAGATCGCGCAGGCCAACAACCAGATCGAGGGCACCGAGGCGCAACTGGCCGCGTTTCAAACCCAGCAAGAGCTGATCCTGAGTGAATTGGAAGACGCGCAATCGCTGTTGGAAAAGGGGCTGGCGCAGGCATCAAGGGTGTCATCGCTGCAGCGCGAACAGGCCCGGCTTCTGGGCGAGATCGGCAGCCTCAAGGCAACGCTTGCGCAAGTGCGCGGCCAGATTGCGGCCTTGGAAATCCAGGTTCTCAAGCTGACCACGACCCGGCGCGAAGAGGCGAACACGACCCTAAGCGATCTGCAATACCGCGAGATCGAGCTGGCAGAGCGTCGTTTGTCCTTGCGCGAAACCCTGTCGCGGATGGAAATCCGCAGCCCCGTTTCCGGCGTGGTCTACGATTCACAGATATTCGCATTGCAGGCGGTTTTGTCGCCTGCAGCCCCGATCATGTATGTGATTCCTCAGGATCAGCCGCTTGTGGTGGCCGCACGGATTGAGTCCATCAACATTGATCAGGTCCATGTCGGCCAAGAAGCGTCCCTGCGCTTTGTCGCCTTTGAACAGCGCACCACCCCGGAAATCTTCGGTCAGGTGTCGCGGATTTCTGCGGATGTTTTCAAGGACGAGGTCACCGGACAATCCTTCTACCGCGCGGAACTGCTGCCCAACGAGGAAGAGCTGGACAAGCTTGGCGGCCAAAAACTGCTGCCCGGCATGCCCGTCGAGGCCTTCATCCGCACCGCTGAACGCTCCCCGCTTAGCTATCTTGCCAAACCGCTGACCGACTATTTCAACAAGGCGTTCAGGTAAGGTGCGTTAGGCAAAAAACGCCACTTCGCGCACAGCCAGATCCACCGCAAAGGCGCGCCCCACCGCCACCAGCCCCAACCGGCGCAGCGCGCATGCATCAAACTGTGCGTCTGTGCGGTGGG
>NZ_JBFEKM010000280.1:0-3192 GCF_041552635.1 Sulfitobacter sp. | reverse complement strand
TCCTTTGACTTTAACGGTGCAAGGCTCAGCTTTGCATTCATCGTTTTTGTGCCGTCGGCTGCCATGGTAATGCTCCTCGTTTATATTGTGGAAATTACGGTCTAAAAATTGATATCGGCGGTGGTTATTAAATTCGACGCCATCCCCAGACAAAGACATCTTGGCTGAGAACGATTTTCTAAAAGAGCTGTTCGCGTTCTTTGTCGCGACAACGACGCCGGTTCGGTACGATTTCGTGGCTAATTTCTTGTCGGTATTTGTAACATTGCGCCAAGAGGCGAAGTCACTTGATAGTAAGTTTCGCGATCTGCATCTGTCAATCAATGCTGCGCTGTCCTTTCTCCTGCACAATATCGTTAAACGGCATTCCAAACCCGCAAACTTTGTCGAAGGCGCATAGGGAAAATACACCTACGCGCCTTGTTTGTTTTCGTCTTTATCGCCGCGCTTGCGATCCAACGGCGGCATACTGAAAAAGACCCTAGCCCTTATTCGAAACTATAGGTGAATTCGTGATCCTTGGCGTCGATGGCGACTTTCTCGATCGTGCCGCCTTCCATCATCCGGCGCAAGAATTCCGCCGAAATATCAGGTAGCATTGTATTGGTCACAATCGCGTCGATCATCCGGCCACCGCTTTCCAGCTCTTGGCAGCGGTTCACGATCTCTTCGACGACGGCATCAGAGTATTCGAACGGGACACCATGCGCGGCTTCTACACGCTTTTTGATGCGGTTAAGTTGCAGCACCGTGATCTTGCCGATCATATCGGGGCTCAGCGGATAATACGGGATCGCGACCAGACGCCCCAGCAATGCTGGCGGGAATACCTTCAGCAAGGGTTCACGCAGCGCTTTTGCCATGCCTTCGGGTTCGGGCAACAATTCAGGGTCCGCGCACATATCCATAATCAGATCGGTGCCCGCGTTCGACGTCAACAGGATCAGGGTGTTCTTAAAGTCGATCACGCGCCCTTCGCCGTCTTCCATGACGCCCTTGTCAAAGACCTGGAAAAAGATCTCGTGCACATCGGGATGCGCCTTTTCGACTTCGTCGAGCAGAACAACTGAATAGGGTTTGCGCCGCACCGCTTCGGTTAGCACGCCGCCCTCGCCATAGCCGACATACCCCGGAGGTGCGCCTTTCAAAGATGACACGGTATGTGCCTCTTGGTATTCGGACATGTTGATCGTGATGACGTTTTGTTCGCCACCGTACAACACTTCGGCCAACGCCAGCGCCGTTTCGGTCTTACCAACGCCGGAGGTTCCGGCCAACATAAAGACACCGATAGGCTTGGACGGGTTGTCCAACCCCGCACGGCTGGTCTGGATGCGCTTGGCGATCATCTTCATCGCATGGTCTTGGCCGATGACACGTTTGGCCAAATGCTCTTCAAGATTCAAAACAGTCTCAAGTTCGTCTTTCAGCATCCGCCCGACGGGAATACCCGTCCAATCGCCAACAACAGACGCAACAGCCTGATGGTCCACAATCGGCATGATCAGCGGGCTATCGCCTTGCTGCGCTTCCAGCTCGGCGTTCTTGGCTTTGAGTTCGGCCATCACGGCGGCGCGCTCTTCGTCGCTCAGCGCGGGTTCGATGCCTTCTTGCAGCGCGACTTCGTTCGCTGCGGCCCCTTCAGGGGTGTGGGTTTGCTCTAGCGGCTGCCCGCCTGCACGCAGCTTGGCGCGCAATTCGATGATTTCGCCGACAAGGGTCTTTTCGATCTCCCAATTGGCTTTCAAACCAACAAGGCGCTCCTCTTCTGCGGCCATCGCCGCTTGGACATTGGCACGGCGTTCACCAACATCATAGCCTGCTGTTTCGTCTCGACCGATGATATCAAGCTCGGTCCCAAGCGATTCAATCCGGCGCTGACAATCGTCGACTTGGGCAGGCACAGCATGCTGGCTGACCGCGACACGGGCGCAGGCCGTGTCAAGCAGGCTGACCGACTTATCCGGCAACTGACGCGCAGGAATATAGCGCGCGGAAAGCGTAACAGACGCTTCGATACCTTCGTCAAGCACTTGCACTTTGTGGTGCTTTTCCAGCATCGACGCGATGCCGCGCATCATCAAAACGGCCTTTGGAATGTCAGGCTCTTCGACATGGACCACCTGAAAGCGGCGGGTCAAAGCCGGGTCTTTTTCGATGTACTTCTTGTATTCAGCCCAAGTGGTTGCGCCAATGGTGCGCAGCGTACCGCGAGCAAGCGCTGGCTTTAGCAGGTTTGCAGCGTCGCCAGTCCCTGCGGCCCCCCCGGCCCCGACAAGCGTATGGGTTTCATCCACGAACATGACGATGGGTGTGGTCGATCCCTGAACTTCGTCAATGACCTGACGCAGACGGTTTTCAAATTCGCCTTTCATAGACGCGCCGGCCTGCAACAGGCCCACGTCCAATACCAGCAAACGCACATCTCGCAATGCGGGTGGCACATCGCCGCGCGCGATACGCAGCGCGAAACCTTCGACGACAGCCGTCTTACCAACGCCCGCTTCGCCGGTCAGGATCGGGTTGTTTTGACGACGGCGCATCAAGACGTCTACGATCTGGCGGATTTCTTCGTCACGGCCAACGATCGGGTCGATTTCGCCATTGCGGGCTTGTTCGGTCAGGTCAGTACAAAACTGGTCCAAGGCTTCTTGCTTGCCCATCTGCGACGGCGACATGGCACCGCTTGCTTCGCCCGGCTCTGCACCACCACCGGTGACAGACCCATCTTGCGGGCGCATCGCGTCTTCGGGTGATCCATCGGTGATGTCGTGGAAATCATCTGCCAGATCACTGGCCTTGATGCCCGCTAATGTCGGCGAGATCGTCATCAGAATGTTCTTGAGGTTCGGCGTTTCCAGCATGCCCAAAATCAGGTGGCCGGTGCGCACCTGATTTGACGAATACAACAATGACCCCCAGACCCAAGCACGCTCCATCACATCCTCAAGATGGCTGGACAGATCACTGACAGACGACGCACCGCGTGGCAGCTTATCCAGCGCCGAGGTCATTTCGGTCGCGATTTTGCCGGCATCAAGGTTGAAATGTTGCACGATGCGATGGATGTCGCTGTCTTGATTGTTCAGGATCTGGTGCATCCAGTGAACAACTTCGACATAGGGGTTTCCACGCATTTTGCAGAATACGGTCGCCCCTTCGATTGCTTTGAACCCAAGGGGGTTAAGTTTC
>NZ_JBFEKM010000279.1:0-3221 GCF_041552635.1 Sulfitobacter sp. | reverse complement strand
GAAGAGACGATTTTGGCCGATGATGCGACCCATTCGGTGTCGGCATCAGAGATGAACATGGCGCTGACCCGTGCAGAAGGCCGCCAAGTGGTCGAACGCTGGCTGACCGAGGCCCGTATTTCACGCGAAAGCCTGCGTCTGGCATTGCCACCCTCGATGATGGCGCTTGGGGCAGGCGATGTCATTGAACTGCCCGCTGACGGTGAAGAGGGGGATGCCCTGTACCGGATCGACCGGGTCGAACAGGGTGAAATGCAATTGATCGAGGCGGTACGGATCGAACCCGAGGTGTATGATCCGGCCCCGTTTGATGATGAATTGGCGGCTTTGAAACCCTTTACCGCCCCTGTGCCGGTGACCGCGCTGTTCCTTGATTTACCGCTGTTGCGGGGGGATGAGACACCGCATGCGCCCTATATTGCGACCACAGCACAGCCTTGGCCGGGGTCTGTGGCGGTCTATCAGTCGGGAACGGATGCGAATTATCAGCTTAATACCATTCTGCCAATCCGCGCGACTATTGGGGTCACGCAGACGGACCTAGCAGCCGCGCGCGCCGGAGTATTTGACCACGGTGACGGGCTTCAGGTCAAGCTGACCAGCGGCTCTTTGGAAAGCGTCGACGAGGCGGCCTTGCTGAGGGGGGCAAATTTGGCTGCGATTGGCGATGGTACTTCTGACAATTGGGAGGTGTTTCAATTTGCAGAGGCGGAATTGGTGGCACCAAGCACCTATTGGCTGACCAAGCGGTTGCGCGGGCAGGCGGGGTCTGACGCGTTGATGCCACCAGTTTGGCCGTTGGGATCGCGGTTTGTCTTGCTGAATTCGGTCCCGCAGCAACTTTCGCTCAGTCCTAATTTGCGGCGTATTGTGCAACATTACCGCATCGGCCCGGCGCAGCGCTCCTTTGATGATCCATCCTATATTCATCGCGAAGAAGCATTTGATGGCAACGGATTGCGCCCCTTCAGCCCATGTCACCTGCGCGCAACGACAAACGCGAGCGGCCTTGATCTGACATGGGTCCGCCGGACCCGGATAGAGGGCGATGGCTGGGATGGTCTTGATGTTCCCTTGGGAGAGGAGGCCGAGCAATATCTTGTACGTGTCCTTCAGAACGGTCAGGTCGTCCGCGAGGCAGTGACCACTGCACCGATCTGGTCCTATGGCGCAGCCGCGCAAGGGGCTGACGGGCTGTCAGGGGCTTTTGCCATCACTGTGGCACAAATATCTGCAAGCTTTGGAGCGGGGCCAGCCGCACGGGTGATCCTTGACCAGTAGGGTCTCTAGTCAACTGTTTTAAAATCATTAAAGTGAGATGGCAAAAGATTGATAAGGATGCTCACTGCTTTGGGTTTGGCTCTTTGCATTGATTTGATATACTGTGGCTTCAAAGAAGGATGTTGTCATGGCAGAACCCCGCAGAAATATCGCCTCAGTTGATCCGGTTTGGGATCAAATTCTGATCGACGCTCAAAAAGCGGTGCAAGATGAACCCCTGATGGGTGGATTTATCCACACCTGTATCTTGCACCACAAATCCATCGAAAAGGCGCTGTCTTACCGGATCGCCGCCAAGCTGTCTTCGAATGAGATGTCGATGATGGTGTTGCGCGAAATGGTACAGGAAGCATATGCCAACGACCCTGACCTGATAAAGGCCGCGCGCGCAGATCTGGTCGCGATTTATGAGCGCGACCCGGCCTGCCATCGCTTGCTGCAACCGATCCTGTATTTCAAGGGATATCAGGCCGTTCAGGCCTACCGCGTGGGCCATCACCTTTGGATGAAAGGGCAGCGCGATCTGGCCTATTTTGTGCAAATGCGGGTGAGCGAGATTTTCGGCGTCGACATTCATCCGGCAGCAAAAATCGGCAAGGGCATTATGATTGACCACGCCCATTCCGTCGTGATCGGTGAGACTGCTGTGGTCGGTGACAACGTGTCGATGCTGCATTCCGTAACCCTTGGCGGGACCGGAAAGGAAGAACAGGACCGTCACCCCAAAATTGAAGATGGCGTGCTGATCGGTGCGGGGGCCAAGGTTTTAGGTAACATCACGATTGGGCACTGCAGCCGTATTGCTGCGGGATCTGTTGTGTTGGAGGCGGTTCCGCCTTGCAAGACGGTTGCCGGTATTCCAGCGCGAGTTGTAGGGGAAGCGGGTTGCGAACAGCCTTCTGTACTGATGGATCATATGTTGGGTCCACAGGGCGACTGAGATTTACAAAGCTTACGCAAGACAATGAAAAAGCCGGGATCAGACGATCCCGGCTTTTCTGTAATGCGAGTAACCATTCAGCCTTGTTTGATGGTAAGAGTGGGGGGCTTTCTGCCCCCCAGACCTCCCGAGGATTTTAGTCCATTCGAAAATGGATCAGGCGAGCATTGTCATGGGGTTTTCAAGGTTGTCTTTGATCGCAGTCAAAAGTTGTGCACCAAGGGCACCGTCGATGACGCGGTGATCCACCGACAGGGTGACAGACATCACCGTGGCCACAGCCAGTTCGCCGTCTTTGCCAACGACCGGTTTTTTCACGCCAGCGCCCACCGCGAGGATCGCACCATGTGGCGGGTTGATCACGGCGTCGAAATTGTCGATGCCGAACATGCCAAGGTTGGAGATCGCAAAGCTGCCGCCCTGATACTCGTGCGGTGCAAGTTTGCGGTCGCGCGCGCGGGTGGCAAGGTCTTTCATCTCGGCCGAGAGGGCCGAGAGTGATTTATTCTCGGAATCTTTCAGAACAGGGGTGAAGAGGCCACCGTCGATGGCCACTGCTACGGCTACATCCGAAGGCTTGAGCTTGAGGATGCGATCGCCTGCCCAGACTGCATTGGCATCAGGCACAGCTTGCAGCGCCAAGGCACAGGCTTTGATGATGAAGTCATTGACGGACAGTTTGACGCCACGTGCTTCGAGCTGCTTGTTCAGATCAGCCCGGAACGCCATCAACGCATCAAGCTGGATGTCCCGACGTAGATAGAAATGCGGGATCGATTGCTTGGCCTCGGTCAGGCGCGACGCGATGGTTTTGCGCATGCCATTGAGGGTGATTTCCTCATACTCGCGACCCTCGTACATTTTCATGACGGCGTCGGCTGTTGGCCCTGCGGCAAGTGCGGGTTTGGCCGCTGCTGCTGTTGGGGCCGCTGTCGACGCGGCTTTGGGTGCGTCGGATTTGGACAGACCTTCAACATCAGCTTTGACGATCCGGCCATGG
>NZ_JBFEKM010000278.1:0-3305 GCF_041552635.1 Sulfitobacter sp. | reverse complement strand
TTGGAAAGGTAGCGCTCGATACTGGTTTCAATGTCCGACAGTCGCCGCCTCACCTTGGCAGGCGTGAAGTTCTTATCCCGGTTGTTCACCGCTTTGAACTTGCTGCCATCAATCGCAACACCGTCACCGTTCAACAGACCGGCATGACGACATAACATCACAAACTGACTGCACACCTTGCGGATTGCTTTGCTGTTATCGCGCCTGAAATCCGAAATCTTTTTGAAGTCAACTATGCGCGCTATTTCTGCCGTTGGCGGCAAGCGTCGATGCGTCCGCTTTGGCGATGACAAAGAGCTAATGTCCTCCTAATCTGAAAGCATGAAACCGACGGAGTTGGGCGTGCAGTTATCCGATATCAGGCAAAGTTTCCCCATATTCAGGTTTTGGGCGGTTGTTGTGGCACCGACATGCGCCACATGAACCAGATCGCAAATGCCGCCCGCACACCTTAAGCCGACATTCGCCGCACTGAAGAATTGCGGAGGTGTGGGCTCGAACCTGCCTTTAGCCGCGTCTGCAAGTAATATCAGCGTCGAGGCGTTAGACGAGCGGCGGCGCTGCTGACAAAGCTGTATATGGCACAACTTCCCATAGGGTATGTAAATAGCACTGTTTGATAAAAGAGACGATTTTTTAACAGCACTTCTGAACTAATATCCTAGCGATACCACTCAACGGCCAACACTTTGGACCTCATCAAATTTTGACTCGGAGTTTGGTTAAGTTTGGTGTTAGCGTTCTGGTGTCAGCAGTTGCTACGTGAACAAGCGCTTTTCCAAATATCCGAAAGAGGCCCAAACAAAAACAGACCCAACAGGGCATTCATTTCTAACTGGGAGGAACGATATGAATCTGAGACCTGACCCCACATTCCACGCATCGCCAAAGCTCGCGATGGAAGCACCTATTGAAAACTATGCCTTTACCGTAATGCTGAGCCCTGATGGTTCACAGTCCGATGGCATCGCCGTCATTGACCTTATGCCCGGATCAGACACCTATGGCCAGATCGTACATCAGGTGATTGTTCCCAACAAAGGCGACGAATTTCACCACTTTGGCTGGAACGCCTGTTCATCTTCTCTTTCCCCACTGTCGGGGCATGCTTTCCTTGAGCGGCGGTACTTGATCGTGCCGGGCATTCGCTCTTCGCGCATCTATGTTATCGACGTCAAAAATCCGCTCAAAGCCCATATTCACAAGACGATCGAGCCTGAAGAACTATTTGCCAAGACCGGTTATTCGCGCCCGCACACGATCCATTGCGGACCCGAAGGCATCTATGTCTCATGCCTTGGCGGCGGCGGCGAGGACGGCACTGACGGCCCTCCGGGGATATTTATCATGGATTGCGAAACCTTCGAGATCGTCGGCCAATACGAAATGGATCGCGGCAAGCAAGACAAACACTACGATTTCTGGTGGAACCTGCCGCAGGACTACATGGTCAGCTCCGAATGGGGCCTGCCGCCGCAGTTTGAAAATGGCATTGTACCCGAGGATTTGCTGTCCAACAAATACGGTCACTCCATCCATTTCTGGGATTTGCGCGCGCGCAAGAACATTCAAACGATGGATTTTGGCGAGAACTACCAGATGGCACTGGAAATCCGCCCCGCGCATGATCCCAAAAAGTCATATGGTTTCTGCGGCGTTGTCGTGGATACGACCAACCTCCAAGGCGCAATCTTTACTTGGTGGCGCGATGATGATGGCGTTTGGCAATCAAAAAAAACCATTACCATTGATCCGCGCCCCGAAGACCCCGCGAACCTGCCCCCCCTGCTGCAAGGCTTTGGCGCTGTGCCGCCGCTGGTCACGGACATCGACCTCAGTTTGGATGACAAATACCTTTATGTGGCGTGCTGGGGCTTGGGCGAGATGCACCAGTATGATGTCAGCGATCCGATGCACCCCGTGCTTGCGGGTAAAGTCGAATTGGGCGGTATCGCCAAGGGTGAAAAACACACCAACGGAAAACCCTTTGCGTACGGGCCGCAGATGGTCGAGATCAGCCGCGACGGAAAGCGCGTGTACTGGACCAACTCGCTGTATTCCACATGGGACGACCAGTTTTACCCCGACGACGAGGGCGGACAGATGGTGATGGCCGATGTGGGTGAAAACGGTGGGCTGTCGCTAAACAATGATTTCTACATCGATTTTCCGAAGGGTCTTCGTGCGCACCAGATCCGGCTTGAAGGTGGGGACTGCTCTACTGACAGCTTTTGCTACCCGTCTGTCTGAATGAGCGACGGATTTTCTTCTGTGGCGGCCCTCTGGGGGGCCGTCATTTTTTCTGGCCTCTACCATGGGATAAACCCCGGAATGGGCTGGCCGCTTGCCGTCTCCGCAGCATTGATGGAGCGGAACCCGAAAGCCATGCCAAAGGCATTAGCTATGCTGGCCCTTGGACATTTTCTCGCCATGATCGGCATTTTACTACCGTTTACCTTGATGGTCGTGCTGATCGAGTGGGAGGTCGAAATTCGCATTGCAGCAGGCTTTTTGGTCATGGCAATGGGTATTTATCTCGTTATCAACAGGCGGCACCCGAAATTCTTGGCGCGGGTTCACCCGGCGCGCTTGGCACTTTGGTCATTTCTCGCGGCGTTGGCACATGGCGCGGGGCTCATGTTGGTTCCGATCTATCTTGGCATCTGCGCCATTGGCGCGACCGAGACCGGTCACCTTGCGGCGCAAAACCTGATGGGTGATACTATCTTTACGGCATTTGCAGTTGCAGCTGTACACACCTTCTCCATGACAATCGCAGGCGGGCTGATCGCCATGGCGATCTATTTTTGGCTTGGCCTCAAGTTTCTTTCGCGGACATGGTTTAATATGGATATCGTTTGGGCACTGAGTTTGGTTCTGGTCGGTGCATTCGGCATTTACTCAGCTTACATGGATCACTGAGACAGCATCTTCAGGCGATTTTCCTCAAAACGCGATCCTTGGTGTATCGTGTAGGAAAATTTCGCCTCTCCACCCGCTGTTGCCATTTGTCAGCTGGGCGGCATCACTCATAATTGGCCTCAAAAGTTGCCGTCAGTCGTACAGATGCTGAATGGCCGTTAGGCTCGCTGGCCTCGACAGGTGGACGCAGCACTCTAATCTTTAGGAAGAAATGGAATGTTTCAAAGGCGGAGGCTCACGATGCCCGCTGTGCGGATGGGGTGGATGGCTCCTGCATCAATCGGCGTCGCAATGCGCCATAGTGCAGTTGCTATGAACTGCTTATGAGAGGAGCCACCCAATGCATGTTACAACAATGGGCCTTGATCATTGACCGGCAGGGT
>NZ_JBFEKM010000277.1:0-3344 GCF_041552635.1 Sulfitobacter sp. | reverse complement strand
CCATTCTTGTGGACCTTCCAGAAGACAAGGATATCCATAAGCCGACAGCCTCGCGCTATATTCACATGATCATTGTCGACGCGTTGGCCATGTCTGTCGCTCAGGATCCAGCGCACGAAACAACTAAAAACTTACGCCGCATCTGGGCTTCTCTGACGGCCTATCACGGCAGAACCGGCCCGCAGCCCTTGGGAGACTAGATCGCCCCCCAAATTCTCGGAGGTAGCGACAAGTCGTTGCGGGCGGGTTTGGTCTGCCTCATTATATCGAAAGCTGGGCAGATTTCGATGATGTTGGATCGGTGAGTAGTCCGCGGGTGAATGATCAAAAAGCTCAAATTCCGTGCCCATTGAAAAACTGTCTGAAGTGCGAAGCCCTTGGCGGCAAAGTAGAGACGGGGGCGACTGGGGTGTAAATGGTTAAACGACGCACACGCACCGTTGTATTCTTGGGACGCGTCGCACATACAAATCCATAAAAATACGATGTACTTTTGAATACCCTCTCCGTCAGTTTTTGGCAGTTGAACGTAATGACCATGATACAAAACGACAGTCTTATCGTCCATGTGGGACTTCCCAAAACCGGGAGCACGACGTTACAACGGCACGTCTTTCCCGCCATCGCAACGATAAAGAATATCACCTTTAATCCCGAGTCTTTGCAGAAATTGCTGGGGAAAATACATCTGTTGCCAGACGAAACCGGCGCGCAATTGGCACAGGTCAAAGCCGAATTGGCGAAGGGTTCACTTTTGATCAGCAATGAAGCCCTAGTAGGCTTTCATCCGGATGGATGGGAGGCGTTTGCGGATCGTAATCTGGAAATATTCGGCAAGGATGCGACCATCATTCTGTCAATTCGCGACGGCGAGGCTCTCATGAAAAGCTGGTTTCTTGAAATGTTCAAACAAGGCGTGCAGAGTTCTCCGGTACACTTCTTTCTAAAAAAGGACGTGTTCGTTCGGTTCAAAGCCTTTCGCGCGTCAGGGCTTCCTACACATTTTTCCGTCGATGATTTTGACATGCGCAGACTTTATGCGCTGTATGCCACGCGGTTTGAAAAGGTCTATCTACTTCCCTTGGAAACGCTGTCCGAGGGTAAGGTATTGCAAGATGTTTTCGCGCTGAACGCAGATCAGACAACCACGTTGCGGGCACAAATGAAGGCGGCCAAACGCGAGAATGTAGCGTATTCTGCCCGTGGGGTGCAGTTGGTTTTGCTGAAAGAAAAGATCGTCCGGATATTTGGGCTTACCGGTTTCAACGTAATGCCCTTGGATCAAATTTTAGATGACCTTGATCCGGAAAAATCGAAAATTCTTGCCGAAACGCAAAGATTTGACCGGTTGAAGTTTTCGAGCCTTTCCTGCCAGAACAAGCGAAAAGCATTTGCACGCAAGCTTAGGAGAAAGATAGGGTACTGGATCAGTATCCGTTTCTTTATCGAGCGTATTTTGGATACCTATTTTCCGTATAAGCCCTATCAACTGCCCGACGGCATTTATCGCAACGAAGAATTGAATGCGAAGAACCGACAGTTCTGTGCAGATGTGATCCGTGAGCAACGCGAAAGCGCGACAGGCTATGTGCCGCCCGGCGTTCTGCTGCCTCAGGGTAAAACCGCCAATCACGAGCCCGCCATATGACGCTTCGGATCGCGTTTGTGACTGCGGAACTGTTCACCCAAGCATCCGGCGTCCGTGTGGTTGTCGAAAGCCTGTCCAGAGAGCTTGCTGCACTTGACCATGAAACCTGCGTTTTCGGGGTGACATCGGATGGATCGCCAGACGAGGTGCCAGAGTGGTGGCGCGGCGCGAAAACCCAAGCGTTCTCAGCGCAACTTATCAAAAGCTTTGGGTTTTCCACCCAAATCTGTGCGCAAGTGGCCCGGTTCAAACCCGATATCATTCACGTCCACGGCATCTGGACGTTTGCCAGCATCGCTGGCCTGCGGTTGAAACGCGCCACGGGTGCGCCGCTGATCATCTCGCCCCATGGGGCGCTTGCTGGCGCGTCGTTCAAACAATCACCGCAGAAAAAGCGCCTCGCCATGGCGTTTTATCAGCGCAAATCTCTGTTGGCCGCAGATGGTTTTCACGTCACCTCTGACGCAGAAGCACAAGAAGTGTTGGGTATTGCGCCAAACGCATATGTGCAGGTCATCCGTAATGGGGTCGATGTTGGTGCCGCTCGGATCAGACCCATGGAGGCGCGCAAGAAAAGGGTATTGGCGTTGTGCCGGTTGGAACCGAAAAAGGGTCTTGAGAACCTGATTGCAGCTTGGAAGCAGATGGCGCGGCATCGGCCCGATTGGGTCCTTGAGGTGCGCGGGCCTGACCGCAACGGCTATTTGAACCACCTCAAAGCGCTTGCAGCCACGTGTGTGGACGGCCAGATAACCTTTAGCGGGTCAGTTTTTGATGCGGAACGCGATGCGGTGATGGCCGATAGCAAGCTTTTCATGCTGCCCTCAGAGAATGAGAATTTCGGCCTAACGGTGGCCGAGGCGTTGAGCGTTGGAACCCCCGTGATTGCTGCGACTGGGACACCGTGGTCGGGGCTGGTCGATCAGGGTGCCGGCTGGTGGACAGACAATCGCCCAGAGACCATTGCGCACGCATTGCTTCATGCGACAAGCCTGCCGGATGCAACGCTGGAAGCGATGGGTCAGCGCGGGCAGGACTGGATGCTTAGAAGTTTTCGATGGAACGATATCGCATCGGAAGTGGTCAACTTTTATAACGACATCAGCGGGTGCACCGCACAGGTCCAACCTTCTGCGATGGGGCTTTGTCGATGAACGGCAGGTTTGCTGATCTTGTCAAAGCGGTCGTTGTCTATTCTCCGCGCAAATCCATTTCGTTGTTTGGTCTTTATCTGCTTGCCGCGGCGTTAGAAGGGGCAGGCATCGCACTGTTCATTCCCTTTTTCGCGGTGATGATCGGCGGGCAAACTGCTGCAAGCCGTCCGCCCAGTGTGCTGGACCACTGGCTGGGGGTGGGGCAAACATCCCAATGGATCCTTGTTCTATTTTGTGTGATCTTTGTTGTCACGATCATCTTGCGGGCGATTTTATCGAAGCATCGGGATGAGGAAGCTTTTAAGCTGTCGACCTATTTTTCGGACCAGTTACGGGTCGATTTGCTGGGCAATCTTGCGCAGGTGCGCTGGTCATTCATGGCTGGCCTGAAGCAGGCGTATGTCGAAAACATGCTGATATCCGAAATCGTCAGAGTTAAGTCTGCTGTCACCTTGATGGGCGTGGCGCTGGTCGATGTGACCTTGCTGGTCTGCTACGGCACGATCCTTGTGTATCTGTCGCCCGTGCTTGCGGTTGCGATT
>NZ_JBFEKM010000276.1:0-3346 GCF_041552635.1 Sulfitobacter sp. | reverse complement strand
TTCGGCATGGGGATTATTTTTATCACCCATGATCTGGGGGTGATTGCGCAGACCGCGGACAAGGTCGCCGTGATGTATCTGGGCCGTTTGGTCGAACAGGGCACAGTGCGCGATGTGATCCGCAAACCGGCGCATCCCTACACCCGTGGGCTGCTGGCGGCGTTGCCAACGCTTGACGATATTGATGCGCCGTTAACCCCCATCCCCGGCGATATTCCATCGCCGCTGGAACGGCCCTCGGGATGTGTTTATCACACGCGCTGCCAAGAGGTCGTCGGCCCGCGTTGCGCGGCCCAAGTGCCAGCTTTTTTACAGGTGGATGACGACCATGCCGCCGCGTGCCATATCTATGATCCGGCAGGGGGCACCGAATGACGCAAAAACCTTTGATCACGGCAAAAAACCTGTCGGTCCATTATCCTCTGCGCGGCAGATTGATTGGCCCTGCGCCCTATGTGCGGGCGGTGAATGATGTCAGCCTTGAAATTGCCCCCGGCAGTTTTTTTGGATTGGTCGGAGAATCTGGTTCCGGCAAAACCACCCTTGGTCGCGCCATGCTGAGGGCCGCGCCAATCAGCAAAGGGGATGTGCAATTTGACGACGGTGAGGTCGCATATTCCCTCAAGGCCCTTGGCAAGAAAGAGCTGAAGGATTACCGCAAACGCGCACAGTTGATCTTTCAGGATCCCTATGCCGCCCTAAGCCCCCGCATGACGGTACGCGACATCATCGCCGAACCTCTTGAGGTGATGGGCCTAACCAAATCACGCGCCGAGACGGATGAACGCGTGCGTGAAATCGCGGCGAAATGCCGGTTGAACGTGGAACACCTGCGCCGCTTTCCGCATGCGTTTTCGGGGGGACAACGGCAGCGTATTTCCATTGCGCGTGCCTTGGTGTCGGGCCCTAAATTCATCGTGGCAGACGAAAGCGTCGCGGCACTGGATGTGTCCATCCAAGCGGACGTGCTGAACCTTCTGAAGGCCATTCAGCAGGACATGGGGCTGACATTTTTGTTCATCAGCCATGACCTAAGCGTTGTCGCGCATGTCTGTGATCATGTGGCCGTTATGTATCTGGGGCGCCTTGTTGAAACTGCGCCTACGCGCACGTTGTTTTCTGGACCGCGTCATCCATATACCAAGGCATTGCTGTCAGCGATCCCGTCTTTGGACCCTGATGACCGTGGCAAAGCGCAAAAGCTTGAGGGCGAGATTCCCTCGCCCACCAATCCGCCGCCCGGATGCAAATTTCAAACCCGTTGCCCCAATGCGATTGAACGCTGCCGGGTCGAAGAACCGGTATTGGAAAACGCAGGGATGGAACATCAGGTGGCCTGCCACCGCTGGAAAGAATTGATAGTCTAATGCGATGCAGGCGCTTTCTGGGAAGGTGGCAAAGCGATGTGCGTGGTATTTAATTTGATCGAGACTGCTGTTCTGAACAGATCAGATTCAGGCGCGTATCTAATGTGAGTTCTTGGGTGCACTGTAGATCACAAGGCACCGTAAAGTTGATGCGCCGGCTGCGTTGATGTGGGATGGCGGCACATGATCAATACGAATGTTTTGCCCCTCTATCACTGTCACCGATTTTCGCGGGGTATGATCGCCCGGACGGTCTGGCTGTATTTCCGGTTTCCGATCAATTTGCGGATGATCTAGGATCAGTTGGCTTAGCGCTGCATCACCGTGTCGCATCAAACAATTAGAACATGGGTTGAGAAGTGTTGACACCATTTTGCCGCCGACATTCGCTGCAGATCGGCAGGTCAGTTTGCTGATAAGTGGCATCTCAACGAAGTAGTGATCACGATGCGGGGCAAGAAGCATTGGCTCTGGCGTGCGGTTGATCAGGACGGTTTTGTTCTGGACGTTTTGGTCCAAAGATATCGAAATAGGGCTGCGGCCAAACACTTAATGCGAACGCTTTTAAAGCGAAAAGTATCGGTGCTGCGCATCATGATCATCGACAAATTGCGGTCATACGCAGCGGCGAAACGGGAGTTCATGCCCGGCATCGAATCCCGATCGCACAAGGACCTGAACAATCGGTCTGAGGATTCTCACTAGCTGACCGGGCAACGAGAATGGGGGAGGAAGAAATTTAAATCGCCCGGTCACTTGCAGCGATTTCTCTCCATCCACGATCCTATAGCCAACCTGCTCCACCCCCACGCCAAGAAATGCCATCCTCTGATTTCTGTAGAATGAAATCTCTGGCTATGCGAACATGGCGCGAAATCGTGCAAGTTGAAGCCGCCTAAATCTTAGGGCCCTGACGCTCCTTGGCCAACTGGTCTTAACTTTACGGTGCCGTTTATGTTGATAGCTCTCGTGGACTAACTAAAGTTAATGAAGCTTCGCAGGGTATATATATTGCGAAGTATTTTAAGTTCGAATCATATTTCATGCACATTATTTTTCTGCGCACAACGTTGAAGACGAGATTAATTTCCCATTTTGGGGTGCCGCCGTCCGATTGAAAACTATCAAATACATTGCGCTTGTTTTCATCGAACCGACATCATGCCTTCTTGCAAACGGCGCGGCCGGGTCAAAGTTATGGCTTTCTCTTAAGATGGCTTAAGTGTCTGATCTAATTTAATTCACGCCTTAAAGTGCTCTTTTCATTTCTGGTTCTATGCCTGTAGCCTATTGAATTCATATCCTGTCTTAGATTCACTTTTCTTGGCTTCTTTGCCCATCGTATGACCTGATTGAAACTTTGCAACAGCTGCTGCCAAAGCATCCGCTTCAGATCTCAACGAATGACTCGCAGCGGATGTTTCTTCAAACATTGCGGCATTTTGTTGCGTAACTTGATCAAGCTGGTTCACGGCTGTATTTATTTCATTTATCCCTGAAGCCTGCTCTTTCGATGAAATGGCAATGGCTGTGATCCTCTGCGAAATCTCTGAAACAACCTCGACGATCAACGATAGTGAACTCCCAGTTTTGTCGACAAGTTCAACACCTTGTTGAACTTGGTCACCAGACCTTTGTATAAGCGCATTAATTTCTCCTGCTGCTTCAGATGAACGTTGAGCCAATGCTCGAACTTCTGTTGCGACCACTGCAAAACCGCGTCCTGCTTCACCTGCCCTAGCGGCCTCAACACCGGCATTCAGGGCGAGTAGATTTGTTTGGAAAGCAATATTTTCAATGACTGATGTAATCTTTGAAATTTCCTGCGATGATGTTTTTATGCCGTCCATCGCACGCGCCGCCGAGCGGGCTACTTCGCCGCCGTCTTCCGCGTTCCGCTTTGCTTGCTGAGACATCTCACTGGCTTGGGTGGCACCCTCTGCCGCAGATCGTACGGAGCTGTTCAGCTCATCCATGGC
>NZ_JBFEKM010000275.1:0-3381 GCF_041552635.1 Sulfitobacter sp. | reverse complement strand
TGGTGCGCCACGCCAGAACCAGGCGCGCCTGCGCCTCTCCGCTGCGGTTGGCGCGGGTCAGGGCGGCGGCATAGGCCAGCACGCCGCGCGCAGTTTGCGGGGGGCGGCCCTGAAAGAACGCGAGCATGGCCGTGTCACCCGTCTCAATCACGGCATCCTCGGATTGTTTGCGCAAATAGGCTTCGCCGGGCCAATCGGGGCGGCGGGTCAGAAAATCCATCACCTGCGCATAGGTCCCAAGCCCTGCCCGCAGTCGGTGCCATTCGACGATATCCACAGCCACCGCGCCATCGCGGCGCGCGATCAACGCGGCATTGTCCCAGTTGCCCGCCCGCACGGCATCCATCGCCCAACCCAAGGGGCGCGGGCGTTCGGCCAGAGCCGGAAAAGCAAGGGTGAATAGCAGTATCAGCGTCAGGGCGGCGCGTGTCATCTCTTGCATTTCCTAGTGATCAAAGGCTACAGCCTTGCAACATACTGTAAGGCACATGGGTTTCAACTCACGTTGCCGCCAGTCAGCAATCGGGCGCCTGCCCAGCAACGCAAGAAAAGGAGCGTGCATATGTTACAAGGTTCTCTGCCTGCACTCGTCACGCCGTTCACGAACGGCGCGCTGGATTTGGACACGCTCAAGAAACTGGTTGAGTGGCACATCGCTGAAGGGTCGAACGGGTTGGTCCCCGTTGGCACCACGGGTGAATCGCCCACGCTGACCCACGCCGAACATGAAACCGTTGTGGCCGAGGTGGTCAAAGCCGCCGCCGGACGCATCCCTGTTGTTGCAGGGGCGGGGTCCAACAACACGATCGAAAGCATCCGTCTGGCCAAGCACGCCGAAAGCGTTGGGGCCGATGCCGTGCTGGTTGTCACGCCCTATTATAACAAGCCGACCCAAGCGGGTCTGATCGCGCATTTCACTGCGATTCATGATGCCTGCGGTCTGCCGATCATCATCTACAATATTCCCGGTCGTTCGGTCGTGGATATGATGCCCGCCACCATGGCCGAGCTGGCCAAGCTGCCGCGCATCGTCGGTGTCAAGGATGCCACCGGTGATCTGGCGCGGGTCTGTGACCAACGGATGCTGTGCGGGCCGGACTTTATCCAGCTGTCAGGCGAAGACGCCACAGCACACGGGTTCAACGCCCAAGGTGGCGTGGGCTGTATTTCGGTCACCGCGAATGTCGCGCCCAAGCTGATCAGCCAAATGCAGGCCCATTGCCTTGCTGGCGATTATGCCGCCGCGTTGAAAATTCAGGATGCGTTGATGCCCTTGCACAAGGCGATCTTTACCGAGCCGGGGTTGGTGGGCGTGAAATACGCGATGTCCCGTCTGGGCCTTTGTGCGCCCGATGTGCGTCTGCCACTGGTGCCGTTGACCGACGCGACCAAGGCGTTGGTGGATAATGGCCTGCGCCACGCCGGGCTGATCAGCTAAGAAAAAACTGGCGGGGTGTGATGCCCCGCCACACCGACAGGGGTTGATGTGGCGCGGATTGCAGACCACGATGGCTGCACCTTTAGCGGAGCCGTACCCCATGAACATCCTACCCGTCATCGCCGACAGTATCCCCGAGCTTGAGGCGATTTTTCGCGATCTGCACACCCATCCAGAGATCGGCTTCACCGAGACCCGTACAAGCGCGATCGTCGCCGACCATCTGCGCAGCTTTGGCGTGGACGAGGTACATACAGGGCTTGGCAAAACCGGCGTCGTGGCGTTGATCGAAGGCAAGGGGCAAGGCAACCGGCGCGTTGGCTTGCGCGCCGACATGGATGCGCTGCCCATTCACGAGGTAACCGGGCTGGACTATGGGTCGGTCAATGCGGGCGTGATGCATGCCTGTGGTCATGACGGCCACACCACGATGTTGCTGGGGGCGGCGAAACATCTGGCGGCGACCCGTGACTTTGACGGCACGGCGGTGATCGTGTTCCAACCGGCTGAGGAAGGTCTCGGGGGCGCGCGCCAAATGCTGGCCGATGGCTTGTTCGAGCTGTTTCCCTGCGATGAAATCTATGGCATGCACAACACGCCGAACGGCCAGCCCGGCAAAGTCGGCATTTGCAAAGGCGAAGCGATGGCGGGCGCTGCCTTCTTTGACATCGAGGTCAAAGGTCAGGGCAGTCACGCTGCGCAGCCGCATCGGTCAAAAGACGCGCTGATCATTGCGGCGTCGCTGGCAACTGAACTACAGACGATCCTCAGCCGTAATATGGCCCCGCTAGAGGTTTGCGTGGTGTCGATCACCCAGATGCATGCGGGCGTTGCCTATAATGTGGTCCCGCAAACGGCGACGCTGGCAGGGACGATCCGCTATTTCAAAGATGAAATCTATGAATTGGCAGCGACCCGGATGCAGGCGATCTGCGCGGGTATGGCCTTGGCCCATGATGTAGAAATCACCTGCACGCTGCGCAATGTCTTTGACGTGCTGATCAACAATGACGAATTGTCGGATGCCTATATGGACGCGGCGGGCGATATCGTCGGTGCCGACAACCTGAATTACAAAACCGAACCAGCGACAGGATCGGAAGATTTCGCCGATATGTTGAAGGTCGTGCCGGGGGCATATTGCACTGTCGGGCACGCCGGAACAGTGGCGCTGCACAATCCGGGGTTTGTGCTGGACCCGTCGATCTTGCCAGTAGGCGCATCGATCATGGCGCGGATTGTGGAGCGGCGGCTGGCGCTTTGAGCGTTAGCGCTTGCCGTAATACAGGCCGACCACATGTTCGGCCTGGGCAAAGAACAACCAGCGCGCCGTGAAAACACCTGCGACATGCGCCAGTAAGGCGAGCCCCCCTGCAAAGTGGGAGCGGGAGGCCAGTAGCAAGATGACCGGCAGCACGACCATTAACCCAAGTGCGATGACCCGCAATTTGGTGGCGTGTTTGCGGCCGATCACATGGACGAATTCCCGCAACAGATAATTGGTGCCAGTATGCGGTGGTTCAAAGGCGCGGACCTTGCCGATGCTGCCAAGCTGTGTCGCCGTCGCAAGGGTTGAACCTGAGGCGGCAAAGCGGGTGTCACCAATGACCCATGTGGCCAGTTGGATGGCACCTGCGATTGTAATCAACCAGATTGCCCATGTGACTTGGCCGGCCAGCAAGACCCCACCAGCGACCGACAGCGACAGAAAGTTCAACGGTGTCAGGGTTATATGCCACCGCGGCACCGTTTTGAGCTGGGCGTAGATCATCGACGTGGTAAAGACGGTGCCCAAAGATAAGAGCCCGCCCAGAACCCCGATTGCACGCCAGTGCTGCTCAAGAAACACGGCCCCGAAACCGTAGATCGCCATCAAGATCAACGCGCCCACGGCACATATTGCCTCGCGGCTAAGCCAGCTTGTCTTCCATTGGCTGAAGGCT
>NZ_JBFEKM010000274.1:0-3396 GCF_041552635.1 Sulfitobacter sp. | reverse complement strand
GTTTTTGTTCAGGTCGTAGAACCGCTTGCCCGTTGTGGGGCACAGGCGCTTGGTTCCCCATTCTTCATTGGGCATCGAAGTCCCCTTTTTGAAAGTGTTGTTGCGTATAGATGATTCAGGCCAAGTGCCATATGAGATAGGAACTGTCAAAGGCAATCGCCACCCCCTGTGTGTCCGGAACCCTGAAATGCCCGATCCTGTCCTGCCCGGCAATCCGCCTATCCCGCTTATCCTGCGTCGGTCTGCGCGTGCGAAACGGATATCCTTGCGCATCTCGCAACTTGACGGGCGTGTGACGCTGACCATGCCCAAGCGGCTTAAGCAATCCGAAGGGATCGCCTTTGCCCGCGAGAAAGAAGGCTGGATTCGCGGGCATCTGGACGCGCGTGGCGAAGATGTGGCCATTGGCATCGGGGCCGAATTCCCTTTGGGCGGGCGCATGGTTCGGGTCGTGCAAGGGCAGGGCCGGCGTGTGCAGTTGGGCGATGATACAATCGCTGTGCCAGGCGGCGAAGACCGCGTGCCAGCACGGCTTGCGGCACATCTGAAGGAACTGGCGCGCGACCGTCTGGCAGGGGCCTGCGATGACTACGCCGCTGCCTTGGGGCGACCTTACAGCAGGCTGACCTTGCGCGATACGCGGTCACGGTGGGGGTCGTGCACGTCGGATGGCGGGTTGATGTTTTCATGGCGCCTGATCCTGACGCCGCCAGAGGTGTTGGATTACGTCGCTGCGCACGAGGTCGCTCATCTGGCGCAGATGAACCATTCGCCCGCCTTCTGGGCCGAGGTAGAGCGAATCTATGGCCCCTACAAAGAGGCACGCGGCTGGCTGCGCGAAAACGGCAGCGATCTGCACCGTTACCGTTTTAGTTAAAATACGGTACATGCCGGCAAAGCAGCCTGCCCATGCAGTGTCATGGGTTATTGACGTGATGCGGCTTTGTGATCACAACAGAATCATGAATTTGAACCCGCGCCCTCTTGATGCCAATCCGCTTGCGCATGACCGTGTCTATCGACAGCTGCGCAGCCGGATCATGCATGGCGACTTGCCCCCGGGACATGCGCTGACGCTGCGGGGGATCGGCAAGGAATACGAGGTGTCTATGACGCCCGCGCGCGAGGCGGTGCGCCGGCTTGCTGCCGAGGGCGCGTTGACCATGTCCACCTCCGGACGGATCTCTACGCCTGAACTAAGCAATGAGCGGATCGAAGAGCTGGCCGCCCTGCGCGCCTTGATCGAGGTTGAATTGGCGAGCCGGGCTTTACCACGCGCGCACATGGCGCTTATCGAGCGGCTGCAAACCATCAATAATGCAGTATCAGAAGCCGTCGCGCACCGCGACGCTGTAAGCTATATACGGGCCAACCTCGAATTCCACCGCACACTTTATTTGCGCGCACAGGCACCCGCAATGCTGGCGATGGCAGAAACAGTCTGGTTGCAGATGGGCCCCACAATGTGCGCGCTTTATGGGCGGCTGCGCCGGACAGAGCCGCCGCATTTCCACAAGCTGATCATTGCCGCGCTGCGGGCGGGGGATGAGCCGGGCTTGCGCCTTGCCGTGCGCTCTGACGTGACACAAGGGTTGCGCATGCTGGCGACTTAGGCCGGAATTTTTCAAAAAGTCCGCTGGCCGTTTTCTTGATAGAAAACGGCCAGCGCTCTAAATTATGCCGCCAAGCCTTTAGCACCCAAATCCATGAACTTCTGACGCCGGTCCTGAATCAGTGCTTTCGCGTCCTTACCGCTCAGATCTGCAAGCATGGCCGCAATGGCGTTTCCGACCGCTGCGATTGCAGTCTTCGGGTCACGGTGCGCACCGCCACGCGGCTCTGTGATGATGCGATCATTCACGCCCAGTTGCTTGAGGTCCTGCGCCGTCAACCGCAAAGCTTCAGCGGCTTCGCGCATTTTCTCTGCGTCCTTCCACAGGATCGACGCGCAGCCTTCGGGTGATATCACCGAATAGACCGAATGTTCCAGCATCGCGACACGGTTCGCGGTCGCAAATGCCACAGCCCCGCCAGAACCGCCTTCACCAATGATGACAGACACCAATGGCACGCCGATTTGCAAACATTTCTCTGTTGCACGGGCAATCGCTTCGGATTGACCGCGTTCTTCGGCACCTTTGCCAGGGTATGCGCCGGGCGTATCCACCAGAGTAATCACAGGTAATCCGAACTTGCCTGCCAGATCCATCAACCGCACGGCCTTGCGATAGCCTTCGGGCCGGGCCATGCCGAAATTCCGCTCGATCCGCGACTTGGTGTCATTGCCCTTTTCGTGGCCGATCACGACGACGGGCGCATCGTTGAACCGCGCCAATCCTCCCATTACGGCCAGATCATCGGCAAAATTGCGGTCGCCAGCAAGCGGCGTGTAATCGGTGAACAACGCTTCAATATAGTCTTTGCAATGGGGGCGGTCTGGATGCCGCGCGACCTGACATTTGCGCCAAGGGGTCAAGGATTTGTACAAATCATCCAGCATTTGCTGGGCTTTCTTGTCCAGCGCCAGCGCCTCGGCACTGACATCCATCCCTTCGGAGGACCGTGCAAGGGCGCGCAATTCTTCCGCCTTGCCTTCGATCTCTGCCAGTGGTTTTTCAAAATCCAGATACTGTGTCATCACATGCTCCGCGCTTGGGTCACCGCTATATGACGGTGATTTATCGGCTTTGCAACGCAGCCTGTTCAGCTGTCGGGCCAAAGGATCGGGAAAAGGGATGCGACCAGCAGCAAGGCCATCGTGCCGTTGAACCGCCTCAGACGCACGGTGCTGGTCAGGAACCTCGACATCTGGCCGCCCATGATTGTCCAGATCACGACGGAAGGCACCGCCATGACTGCGACCACCACAGCCGTCAGCATCAATGGCGCAAACCCCGAAGCCGGTACATAAATTGTAATGATGCTCAGACCAAAGGCCCAAGCCTTGGGATTTACCCACTGAAATCCTGCCGCCTGAAGAAAGCTCATCGGATTGCCGGTGGCGGTTGCGGTTGCAACAGGCGCGGCTGTGGCGATCTTGTAGGCCAGAAACAGCAAATAGATCAGGCTCACTACTTTCAGCACGGTATAAATAATCGGGAACGCATCAAAAACCTTGATCAGGCCCAAGCCCACCAAAAGCAACAATGACATAAACCCAAAGGTAATCCCCAGCATATGCGGCAGGGTGCGCATAAATCCGAAATTGGCCCCGGATGCCATCAGCATCAGATTATTCGGCCCCGGTGTCAGCGAGGTGATCAGGCTAAACAGCGCCAGTGCAGAAAGGACATCAATACTCATACAGCCCTGATGCACGAAGCCGTGGCCCGCGCCAAGTCATCACCTTCTCTGGCTCGGAAATATCCCGGGGGGTGGGGGGGGGTGGGCCCCCCC
>NZ_JBFEKM010000273.1:0-3424 GCF_041552635.1 Sulfitobacter sp. | reverse complement strand
AAGAAATAAACAACGTACGCAAACGCACAACGCGCACCGGACAATATAACCCCGAATGGCGCATCAAACGTAAGCGTCCGGCCTCCTAACCACGACACGACCGAGCCAAAAACATCAAACTCAAGCAATTCTTAAACAACGCGCCATAAAAACCTCGTCGCGTTGGCTAGACGACGCATGACCGTTTCCCCTATATGTCTTTGACCAGGCGCAAGGCGTCATAGATAGCGGCGTGAGTGTTGCGAGCTGAAACCGCATCACCAATGCGGAACAGTTGAAACGTGCCGTTTTCGTTGCGCCGAATGGTCTGCGGTGCACCTGAAACCAGCGCGCCGTAATCGACCTCGCCTGCATTTGATGCGAGCGGCTTGAGTTCAAAATACAGCTCGTCCAGCGGCAGGGTCCCATAGTTCACAACAACCTGATCCACCTCAAGCTTATAGGTATGGTCGCTGTAATCAGTGCCGATCGTCGCAGTGAGGGTGTTGCCGCTGCGCGCGACCCCCGTCAGACGGCGCGTCACCGTAAAGGTCACGTCCTTGTCCTGAAGCGACCGCATATAGGGTACCAAATTCATCGCCATCACATCGGGAGAGAACGTGCGATCTGGCGTAATGATTTCAACCGAAGCACCCGCGTTTGCGGCCACTTCGGCAGCTTGCAGAGCAGCATGATCGCCGCTTTCGTCGTAGATGAGAACCTTGCCTGCCGGCTTCACATCGCCTGAAATGATATCCCACGAGGATACAACATGCGCTTGCTCGCCTTTCTGTTCAAACAGCTCCAAATTCGGCAGCCCACCTGTTGCGACAATAACCACATCAGGGTTAAGGGCGGTGACATCATCTGCATCCGCCCATGTGTTGAAATGAAAGGTGACATCCCGTGCCGCGCATTGTGCCATGCGCCAATCGATAATCCCGATCATTTCCCGGCGGCGCTGCGATTGTGACGTCAGTCTCACTTGCCCACCCGGTGCATCGGCGGCCTCGAATACGGTCACGTCATGGCCGCGCTCTGCCGCAACGCGCGCAGCTTCAAGGCCAGCGGGACCTGCTCCAATGACCACGACCTTTTTTCTGGTCTGGGCCGCGGGAATATCATGCGGCATTGTCAATTCGCGCCCGGTGGCCGCGTTGTGGATACACAGTGCGTCGCCCGCCTGATAAATGCGGTCAAGACAGTAGGTCGCACCGACGCAGGGGCGAATGTCATCCTCGCGTCCTTCGATAATTTTACGCACGATATGCGGGTCTGCCATATGCGCACGGGTCATACCGATCATATCCAGAAGACCAGCCTGCACAGCATGGCGTGCGGTTGCCACATCGGGAATACGAGCGGCGTGGAACGTCGGCATACCCGTCGCCTTGCGGACTTCGCCAGCGAAATCAAGGTGAGGTGCAGATTTCATGCCCTGAATGGGAATCACATCGGTCATGGCGGGGTCGGTGTGGATGCGCCCCTTGATGACGTTCAAGAAATCAATCTGGCCTGTGGCTGCAATGCGTTTGGAAATCTCCAACCCTTCTTCGGGCGTGATGCCACCCTTTTGCGCTTCGTCCGCTGTGTACCGCAGGCCGACGATGAAGTCCGCACCCACCCGCTTGCGAATGGCTTCTATCACATCCATGGGAAAACGCATTCGGTTCTCAAGCGTGTCGGCCCCATATGGGCCTGTCAGATCATTCGTCAGCGGCGACCAAAACTGGTCCAGCAAGTGGCCGTAAACTTGCAATTCGATGCCGTCCATGCCGCCGGCCTGCATTCGTTCGGCGGCATCTGCAAAGTCACGAATGATCCGGTCAATATCCCAATCTTCGATCAGCTTTGGAAACGCATGATGCGCAGGTTCCCGGTGTTTGGAAGACGATACAGATGGCAACCAATCCCCTTTATTCCAGTTGGTGCGCCGCCCCAAATGGGTCAGCTGGATCATGGCCGCACAGCCATGTTCGTGCACCGCATCCGTAAGGTTCTGAATCCACAGCACAACCTCGTCCTTGTAGGCAAGGATATTGTTGAACACGGGCGGGCTATCGCGGCTCACGGCGGCTGATCCCGCAGTCATGGCAAGCGCAACACCGGCCTTGGCGCGTTCGGCATGGTAGGCGGCGTAGCGCTCTTTTGGCATGCCATCTTGCGGATAGGCTGGCTCGTGACTGGTCGTCATGATCCGATTGCGCAACGTCAGGTGCTTGAGTTGGAAAGGTTGCAACAATGGGTCGCTAGACATGGGCTGATCCTTCTCGGGCCAAAGCGTTCCTGACACGTGTGTCATGTCAACATTTTCGCTGATTGACACATCTGTCAAGTCACTTAGAACAGCGGGATGATCGATCATTCGTCAAACAGAACGCGTGCGACCCGAGAAATCTGGCTGGGTGCCGCATATGAGCTTTTCGTTTCAGAGGGTTTTGAGGCAGTGAAAGTCATGGCTTTGGCCAAAAAGCTGAACCTGACCCGCACGGGATTTTATTGGCATTTCAAGGACCTGCCGGACCTGCACGACGCCATCATTGAAATCTGGCAGACCCGCAACACCGGCATCGTTCTTGAGCGCTGCGCAGCGCCGGCGCAAAGTCTTTGCGCGGCTCTGCTTAACCTGATTGATTGTTGGATCGACAACGATCTTTTTGATGCGCCTCTGGATCTTGCGATCCGGAATTGGGCGCGCAGTGATGCCAAACTGCAAAAGCTTGTCGATCAGTCTGACGACGCCCGATTGAAGGCAGTGACCGACGTTTTCGAACGCTACGGCACGACAGCTGAAGCCGCACATTACCGCGCTTTGACAGCGATTTTGACCCAAACGGGATACTATTCAATGCATGTATCCGAACCACGACTGCAACGCGCAATTGCGGGCTGTCATTATGCCGAGATATTTGCAGGTGAACCGCCAACGCAGGCTGAGAAAGACGCTTTTCTAGACCGCCACCGCTGAAGCAGACTGCGGCCCGGACGAAGTGCCGGCAATGTTGGATCGTCCGGGCCTTAGGCCAATTTCGTCTGCGCTTTGGCAAAGTCATATATTTCGCGCAGCCTGATCTTATCCTAGCGGCTTATAGACCACTGCTTCGATTTCGCCGTTTTCCTTCATTGCGACCTGACCCGAGATAAAGACGAAATCGCCAGCCCGCATGGCGGGGGCAAATTGCAGGGCTTGTCCGCCTGCACCGGTACGGTCATCGCCAAGGCGTTCGATATTCTTGCTGCTCATGTCTAAGGTTCCTTTGGTTTTTTGAGAGTGGATTTGAAAGGGATCGGGTCAACCGCGCCATAGACTGTGGTGCATAGGGCGGCACCGCGATTTGCGGTTTCTGCGGCGTTCAGTATGTCGCCATCGCGCAGGTAGTTGGACAGAAAAATGCCGTTAAAGCAGTCACCTGCGCCGGTTGCGTCTATGGCCGTTACCTTGGTT
>NZ_JBFEKM010000272.1:0-3489 GCF_041552635.1 Sulfitobacter sp. | reverse complement strand
GGAGATCACCCCATGGTGCAGCCAGTTCGCCAGCGCCTGTGCAGAAATCCGGCAGGTGGCGCGGTCTTCCATCAAGCCCACATCATGGATGTCCGGCACTTTGGAACAGCCCACACCCTGATCAACCCAACGCACCACATAACCAAGGATGCCTTGCGCGTTATTCTCAATCTCTTGAGCGATCTCGGCGTCAGACAGATTACGTCCGGTCATAACCGGAATTTTCAACAGCGAGTCGAGAGTGCCACGCGGGCCGCCAGCCTTGATCTCTTCTTGGCGCGCCAGCACGTCGACCTGATGGTAATGCATCGCGTGCAATGTCGCAGCCGTAGGCGATGGCACCCAAGCACAGTTTGCACCGGCCTTGGGGTGACCGATCTTGGCCTCCATCATCGCTTCCATCATGTCAGGCATGGCCCACATGCCTTTGCCGATCTGGGCCTTGCCCTGCAAACCGCAGGCCAGACCGATATCGACGTTGCGGTCCTCATAGGCGGCGATCCATTCGGAATTCTTCATCTCGCCTTTGGGCACCATCGGACCCGCCTCCATCGAGGTGTGGATTTCATCGCCGGTCCGGTCCAGAAAACCGGTGTTGATGAACGCGACACGCGATTTCGCTGCACGAATACATTCGGCTAAATTGGCCGAGGTCCGGCGCTCTTCGTCCATGATACCCAGCTTGACCGTATTGGCAGGCAGACCCAGCACGTTTTCAACATGCGTGAAGATCTCGTCCGCAAACGCAACCTCGGCGGGCCCGTGCATCTTGGGCTTGACCACATAGACCGATCCGGCGACCGAATTGCGCATTCCTCCGGTCTTTTGCAGATCATGCATCGCAATCAGCGTGGTGATCATCGCATCCATCAGGCCCTCACCCACTTCCAACCCGTCACGGTCAAGCACAGCGGGGTTGGTCATCAGGTGGCCCACGTTGCGGATCAACATCAGCGACCGGCCTTTGATGGTCAGCGTCGATCCATCCGGCGCGGTATATTCGCGGTCAGGGTTCATCGCACGGGTGACCTGTTGGCCGCCTTTCTCAAAAGTCTCTGACAAATCGCCTTTCATCAGACCCAACCAGTTGCCATAGGCGACGACTTTGTCTTCGGCATCCACGGCGGCAACGCTGTCTTCGCAGTCCATAATCGTGGACAGCGCCGCTTCCATCAGCACGTCCGACACATGGGCAGGATCGGTTTTACCAATCGCGTGATCTGCGTCGATCTGGATTTCGACGTGCAATCCGTTGTGCTTCAGCAAAACTGCCGTTGGCGCGTCAGCGGCACCGCGGTAGCCAGCAAATTGCGACGGATCGGCAAGACCGCCCCCACCGCTCAGGGACAAACCGCCGTCCGAAACCTTGATCCCCGACACATCGGCCCAAGACCCAGAGGCCAGTGGCACTGCTTCATCCAGAAACGCCTTGGCCTTTGCGACAACGCGCGCACCGCGTTCGGCGTCATACCCCTTGCCCTGCGGCAGGTCACCCAAGGCATCAGTGCCATAAAACGCATCATACAAACTGCCCCAACGCGCATTCGCCGCGTTCAGCGCAAAGCGCGCATTGGTGATTGGAACCACCAATTGGGGGCCGGGCACCGACGCAATTTCAGGGTCAACACCAGCAGTATCAATTGAAAACGCGGGGCCTTCGGGCACCAGATAGCCAATTTCGCGAAGGAAAGCGGTATAGGCGACAGCGTCGTGATCCTGACCGGCACGCTCCTTGTGCCAAGCGTCGATCTTGGCCTGCATGTCTTCGCGCACCTGCAACAGATCGCGATTTTTGGGGCCAAGCTCATGCACCAGATCAGAAAACCCGCTCCAAAATGTATCTGCGGATACGCCTGTTCCGGGCAACGCCTTGGCTTCAATAAACGTCACCATTTCGCTGGCGATCTGAAGACCGTTCTTTTCTGTTCTCTGGGTCATCCGAGGCTCCTTAAAATTGCGCATGCTGTCACTTTGCAAAAGGCTTAAAAGGTATATTACATCGGAGCAAGCTATATTGGTAAAATAATATTACCAATACCGGATTATTTTCCGGGACCGTTTTGCTTCTCCCCCTTAGCGCCGCGGCACTTGTCCGAACAATAGCGCACGGCGTCCCAATCCTTGGCCCATTTCTTGCGCCACACAAATGGCAACCCGCAGGTGGCACAGATCTTTTGGGGCAGGTCGGATTTCTTTCGCATCTTTGCCATTCAATCCCTCTCCCGGCTCAATCCCTCTCGCGGCACGGCTTTGTTGAAAACATGAAAAAGCAGGCTCCGGGGACCGGAACCTGCTCTTTTAACTCGTTACACTGGATACAAACTAATTTAGTTATTCTCGGCTGCGCCGGACATGGTGCCGTCAGCCGGGGCAACGGTCGGTGCGGTGCTTGTGCCCGTTTCGCTTGTCAGGCTGGCGGCACTTTCATCACCATCGCGCCCGTTGTTCAAAACGACGAACAGAAGCAGCAAGATCATCAGGACCCCGAAAATCAAAGCCCCCTTGATCCCCAGCAATGCGGGTTTGTGGCGCGTTTCTTGCTTTTCGATATTTGTGTCGGGTGCTGACATGATCGTCCTCCGGTCAATAGTTTGTCGCCGCCGCCTTGCGGGGGCATTGTTGAAGGACTAACTTTGCATCTGGACATTCTGTTCCAAAATAAAGGAAAAAATATGCGCGACGTTGCCCCCCAGACAATTTATCTGGCCGATTACACGCCTTTCGGCTTTATCATCGACAGCGTCGCCCTCAATTTCGATCTGCACCCCCACAAGACCCGGGTCACAAGCAAGATCGCATTCCGCCCCAACCCAGACGCGACAGACGGTACGTTTTTCCTGCATGGTGAACAGCTGGACCTGATCAGCGCCAAGATCGACGGCACCCCGGTGACGCCCGACATCACGCCCGAGGGTCTGACCTGCGCCGTACCCGACGCCCCGTTCATATGGGAATCCGAGGTCGAGATTGACCCGACCGGAAACACAGCCCTTGAGGGGCTTTATATGTCGAACGGTATGTATTGCACCCAATGCGAGGCCGAAGGGTTTCGCAAAATCACCTACTACCCCGACCGTCCCGACGTGATGGCCGTTTTCACTGTGACCATCAACGGCCCACATCCGGTGCTGCTGTCCAACGGCAACCCCGTTTCCAGCGGCAGCAATACCGCCGAATGGCAAGACCCGTGGCCCAAGCCCGCCTATCTGTTCGCGCTGGTCGCAGGCGACCTGATCGCCCATCCCGGCAGCTTTACCACCAAATCGGGCCGCGAGGTCACGCTGAACCTTTATGTGCGTCCCGGTGACGAGGGAAAATGCGGCTTTGGCATGCAGGCGCTGAAGGATTCGATGAAATGGGACGAAGACGTTTACGGCCGCGAATACGACCTTGATCTGTTCAACATCGTCGCCGTCGATGATTTCAACATGGGCGCGATGGAGAACAAGGGCCTGAACGTCTTCAACTCCTCTGCCGTTCTGGCCTCGC
>NZ_JBFEKM010000271.1:0-3517 GCF_041552635.1 Sulfitobacter sp. | reverse complement strand
GTTGACCGTGTATTCGCTGCCAGTGGTAGTCGAAATCGGGTTGCCCACAACCACGCTGTCAACGCCGGTGCCTGTCTGGACAACGGTCGGGCCGTTGATGGCGTGGATGTTAACCGTATCAACACCGCCCCATGTGCGCAGCGTTGTCTTGTCGGCCAACCCGGTCGAGGTGATGGTCGCAGTGTTCGCACCCTCGCCCAGATCAATCTCGACGAGCTCAACGGCGATATAATTGATCGCAACAGTCTTGGTGCCATCAACAAGGTTGAAGCCCGTGACCGACATGAACCCTTCAAGGTTCGCCGGATCAATCAGGCCGATAGACCCGGAGGACGCGTTCGCATCATACCGACCATTGATCAACAGCGTATCGCTGCCACGGTCGGTCGGCGCTGTCGCACCCGGCGCAAACACATCAAAGGCATTGATCGTCAAGACCGCATCAATCGCGGTCAGCGACCCGCCTGCGTTCCCCACACGGATCGTATCATCCCCAAGGCCCGAGTTGATCTGCAACGGAATATCCGTGCTTTGAACCGTAATCTCATCTGCGCCACCTGCCGTGTTCAGCACAACGTTGTCTGTGCCGGTATGGGTGATCCCAACAGTTGCGGCACCGGTCACGGCCAAAGTGTCATCATTGACGATGATCACGTCGCTACCGTCGGACCCGTCAAAGCGAACTGTGGATGCGCCCGACCCGGTGTCATTGATGACCACGCTAAAGTTCGAGCCCTTGGGCGCGTTGATATGATACGTCTCGGACGATCCGGTCGACTTGGCATCCAGCGTCGCGGTGCCATCAAAGGCGGCAACCGACACAACACTGCCGTTGACCCGGATGGTACGGTCCAGATCGTTGACAACCATGCGGTTGACCGCATTCGGACCACCTTTCAAGGTCACGTTCTCAAAGATACCGTTCAGGTTTTCAAGCGTCGCACCGGTCCAGACATCACTCGACGGACCTGAGACTGTGCCGACCACAAAGCGGTCTTCGAACAGACCAAAGTCATAGCCAGCAAAGGTTTCGGACAGCGTATCGCCCGCGTCATTCGTGCCGCTGTCAAGGAAGGTGTCAAAGCCTTCGCCGCCCGTGATCGTGTCATTGTCAGAACCACCGTCGATCACGTCGTCAAACGACGAGCCGGTGATCGTATCGGCACCACCGTCACCGTTCAGCTCAAGCGCCACGGTATTCTGCGTCAGTCTGCTGGCGTCGATGGTATCACCCGATGCGCCTGCATTGATAATCAGCTTGTCGCCAGCGCTGCGGCGGAAATCGTTCAGCACGATCGCAATCGCGGTATTGGTCCCGTTCCACTTTGCATCAACCTTGATGTCGCTGGCATCAACAGTGTCCTGCAGCAGCGTGAACGTATCCACCCCGGCGCTGCCGTTGATGATGACTGTGTCGGCGTTGCTGTCAGACGACCCCTCACGCGACCCCGGACGATCAGCCGGATCATCGCGGAAACCAGGGCCTTCGACGGCCAGATCGTCTTCGATGATCAGGCGGTTCACGTTCTGACCCGAGATATCGTCGATGATGACCGTGTCGTTACCGCCAAGCAGTTGAACCTGAACAGTGCCCGCCCCACCGCGGATATTCACGCCGCGTGTATTGTCGCCATTGCGGATCTCGACCGACCCTTTGGTGACGCGGGCGGTATCCGCGCGTGCCGAACCGGTAACAAATACAGTGTCCTGCGCGCCCGTCCCGTTGACCGTCAGAATGCCTGCGGCTTCCAGCGTGCGGAAGATCAGGTCGACACCGTTGCCGCCATCAATCGTATCCGACCCCTCCCCGCCATCAATCTCGTCAACACCCGATCCGCCGTTGATGTTGTCATTCCCCGCACCGCCAAACACGATGTCATTGCCCGCACCTGCACGAATTGTCGCGGCACCGGCACCCAACTGCTGGATGAAGTCATCCCCGCCTTTCGCGTCAATCGTGATCGAGTTGGTGCTGCGCGAGATGATGCGATCGCCGAGCAGGCTGGCCGTTTCGCCATCCGCCAGCGGCCGTGTGACGTTGGTGCCGTACACTTCGGACCCGGCAGCCGCAAAGCGCCCGATCGTAATCTGATCACCAAAGTCTGTCGCATTATCGGTCTTGTTGATGATCGCCCGGCCGGAACCTTGGTAATCGACCAGATCAATGCCACTACCGCCGTCAAACAGCAGATCGGCATCCACGCCTTCGCGCACAAGAATGACATCATTGCCTGCGTCGCCATACCCGATGATCCGGTCAACGCCAGTAAAGATCTGTTCACGGCCCGAATAGATCAGTTTGATCGTGCCGGGTGCAATCTGTTCGATGATATAGGTTTCATCCGTTGCCCCGGCACCGATGCCACGGTCACCGTTGCTATTGCCCATATTCAGCGTCAGGTCTCCGCCGTTCTGATCCGCCAACTTGATCGGCTCGGGCAGCTCCAGATAGCCAATGGTAAAGTTGAGATTCAGCTTGATCCGTATGAACAGAACCTTGACGCTGGCATAGGCTTTGACGTTAATCGGCACACGCCCGCCGCGTTCGACATTCTCAATCTTTGCGCCAAAGCCGATGCTGGCACCGCCCCAGTTGATCCCAAGACCGTACAGGCTGACAGACGCGCTGCCCGAGAAGCCGATGGCAAGATTGCTTGGTGTGCCATTTTCCGGGCGGTTCAGATAATCATAGTAGACGTTGAAGCGGAACGACCCTTCCATCCCGAAGGTCCGGCTGCCCAGCAGCACACCACCGGTCAGATCGACGTTAAACGTACCATCGCTGCGGAACACGCCATTCGCAGACATTGTCGCGATACCAAAGAAGTTGATGTTGGCATTGAAAGCAACGGTCCATTCTTCGTTCACCACGACCACACTAAAGCTCGCGTTGAACTTGATGGTTTTCAGGAACTCCACACTACCGGTCAGTTTGAGGCTAAAGCTGTCGGCCTTCAGGTCAAAGCTGCCGATGCGGCGGTCCTTACCCGTCGTGTTCAGCGTCAGGCTGCCCCGCGCGCTGATGTCGATGACCCGCGCGACATTGGCGTCAATCGACACGGACAGTCCAAGGGCAATGCCGGTAATCTGGTTGCCGGTGTAGTAAAGCCCCGCAGCACCCGCTGCGCGGACATTAAGACCGCCAAGTCCAAACACCACATCAAAGCTGATCTCGGTCCGGTTGCTCAGGATTGCGATGGTGGTCTTGCCACTGGCGGTCGCAAAGTCGGCGAACGTCACGCTGCCGTTGATCTCCAGCTTGACACCGGACTCGACGGTGCGATCCGTACCATACACCTGGATGTCCCGCTTCGACGAGAATGTGTTCAGCTCAAAGCTCGCGCGGCCGTTGAAGGTCAGAACATCCGGGATGCCCGCATTGGTGATCTGGATCAGCCCATAGATGATCATCCCGCCGTCAGAGATGACGATCTTGCCAACCAGATCCAGATCTTCAATGACACCGACCAGTTGCGCCTTGACGGCAATCTCTGCGCTGACTTCGGTGCCGTTATTT
>NZ_JBFEKM010000270.1:0-3551 GCF_041552635.1 Sulfitobacter sp. | reverse complement strand
TACGGCATGTCCGTGCGGGTTGAAGGCGACCCGACTTTGGTCAGCCCCGACTTCAAGATCGAAAAGTTCAAGACTGCAACGCGGGTTGTCGTGCCGGTTGAACATGTCGTGTCTGTCAATGCGTCCTTGATGGACGAGATTGACGAACAAGAGAACGACGTTGACGTTGATACAGTTGACATCGAAGAAGCCCAGCCCGCAGGCAGCACTGCTGATCAGGCCGGTTCAGATGACGGTGCAGATTCCGAAACGGACGGCGAAGACAAGCCAAAGCGCCGGCGGCGTCGGCGGCGGCGCAGCCGGGGTGGCAAGACCAACGGGGATGAAAACGGCAACGGCGAAAACAACGGCTCAGACGATGCCGCATCTGACGACCAGGGTTCAGAAGATGCAAAATCTGACAATGCGGTTGACGCAAAAGCTGAAGCGCCTGCTGGGGAAGACGTAAAAGCAGAAGCCCCAAAGGCCGATGCCGAGCCAGAGGAAAAGCCCAAGCGTACGCGCACCCGGACCCGCAAGCCCAAGGCAGAGGCTGCGGAAACAGCTCCAACAGACGCAGACGCCAAAGCCGATGGTGAGGCGAGCGAAGAGCCCGCGCCAAAGCCCAAGCGGACCCGTCGGCGCAAGCCCAAGGTTGATGCAGATGCGACACCTGCGGAAATAGCAGAAGCAACTGCAGAAGTGGCACCCGCGCCAGAATCTGACGCGGCTGTTGCCCCTGCTGCACAAGACGCACCGGTCGAAGCACCTGCAGACCAGCCTGTGGTAGAAGAAGTCAAACCAGAGCCGGTTGCAGAGCAGCCAGCCGAGGCAGCGGTTGAAGCCACCCCAGAGCCCGAGGCAACGCCGGAACCTGTAGCTGAAGCACAGCCAGAGTCCGCGCCAGAACCTGTTGCTGAACCCAAAATCGAGGCCGTACCGGTACCCGAAGTGGTACCGGAGCCTGTTGCAGCGGAAGAAAAACCCGCCAAGCCAAAACGGCGCGGCTGGTGGTCGTTGGGCGGTTAACCCCGGTGATATCAAGACAAAAGGCAGGCCTCGCGGGGCCTGCCTTTTTCGTTTCCGGCCACAAGCCAGTTGACCAGAACAGTCTTACTTCTTGCGGATCACATAGACCTGCACCGGGTTTTCGAGATCACTGCTGACCAACTCATGCCCAGCCTCGGCGCAGAAATGCGGCACGTCGATGATCGCGGCGGGATCATCGGCTTGCACGGTCAACACCTCACCAGAGTTCAGGCTTTGCAGCCGTTTGCGGGCTTTGAGCACGGGAAGCGGGCACAGTAGCCCGGTCGCATCAAGGATATGTTCATTGTTCATGACCCTCAAATAAGTCAGATGTTTCAACGCGTCCACAACCTTGTGACATCATGGCGCGCGTCGGGGCGTGACGCGGTGCGCAAACCGCAGTATGGGTGAAGCTATGTTTGGAATTGACCTAATCGATGCGGGGCTGCTGCCCGCCATTTTCATCGCGCTGACGGCGGGGATCATCAGTTTCCTCAGCCCTTGCGTTTTGCCGATCGTGCCGCCCTATCTGGCCTACATGAGCGGTGTCACGTTGAGCGATATGTCCAGCGTCACCTCCGCCCGACGCAAGGCGGTGATTGCGGCGCTGTTCTTTGTCATGGGCCTAAGCACAGTGTTCTTGATACTTGGGTTTACAGCTTCGGCATTCGGGGCGTTTTTCCTGCAAAATCAAATACTTTTCGCCCGTCTTTCAGGAATTGTCGTGATCATCTTTGGTCTGCATTTCCTTGGTGTTTTCCGGATTCCGTTTCTGGACCAAGAAGCCCGCCTTGACGCAGGCGACAAGGGTGGGTCGTCTTTCGGGGCCTATGTGCTGGGGCTTGCCTTTGCCTTTGGCTGGACCCCTTGCATCGGCCCACAACTGGGCGCGATCCTGTCGCTTGCCGCGTCAGAGGCCAGCGTCGCACGCGGCACCATGTTGCTGGGCGTCTATGCTGCCGGACTTGGCATTCCGTTTTTGCTCGCGGCCATGTTCATCACCCGCGCGACGCTGCTGATGAACCGCATAAAACCCTACATGAAGTTGATCGAACGCATCATGGGCGGCTTGCTGATCCTGGTCGGACTGGCGCTGCTGACGGGGGCATTTTCGACGTTTTCATTCTGGTTGCTTGAAAACTTTCCGGCGCTCGGATCCTTGGGCTAGAGGCCTTACTCTCGCCCAAAAACCTGTCTAAGCTGCTGGGAAATGCAGGTGGATGATGGCCGAAAACTCTGAACAGACAGTCAAAATGCGCCGGGTGTTTTACATTCCGGGCTATGACCCGATTCATCCACGCCGCTACCGGGAACTGTACCGCAAGGAAGGGACCGAACAGGCGCGCATCACGGGCTATGACATCACGCTGCGCCCCAAGAAAACCAAAGGCAATTACGGCTGGAACGTTGCTGCGCATATCGACGGGGTCGATGTGGATGCGCAGGTAGAGGTGTTGGTTTGGTCCGACATCGTCCGCGTCTCGATGAGCAATTCGATCCTTGCGACCTACAGGCAGCTTGTTCAAACGGCGTGGGTCTATATCGGATCAGGCGCGTTGTGGCGGCTCATGCAATTGCGCAAAGGTCCAGTGATTGCAGCGCTTTATCCGGTGGGCATGTTGTTGGTGCAGCTGGTGATTGCGATTCTTTCGGGCGTAGTGCTGTATCAGGCGCTGACCTATTTTGGCGGGCCTGCATGGTTCAAAGGGATCATTGGCGCACTTGGGGTTATGTTGGCTTGGGCGGTCCTCAGGTGGTTCAAAAAGAATGACGGTAAGTTTTTCGCCTATTATCTAATGCACGATTATGCGTTCGGGGCGGCGACACGGGGGGCCAATACGCCAGCACTTGAACGCCGGATGACCGAGTTTGGCGAGGCTATTGCCGAGGCGCTGATTTCGGATGTGGATGAAGTCCTGGTGGTCGGCCATTCCTCTGGTGCGCATCTGGGGGTGTCAATTCTGGCTGACTTGGTGCGCGCCGGTCGGGTGCCGGCAGATGGTCCCGCCCTTGGGTTTTTGACGCTGGGGCAGGTGGTGCCGATGGTGTCTTTCCTGCGCGATGCACACCGTTTGCGCGCTGACTTGCGCTATCTTTCGCAGCGCGAAGAGCTAACGTGGATCGACGTCACTGCCCCTGGCGACGGCTGCGCGTTCGCGCTGTGTGATCCGGTGGCCGTGTCTAGCGTTGCCCCAGAGGGCAAGAAATGGCCCTTGGTGTTTTCCGCCGCTTTCACCCAGTCGCTGAGCAATAAGCGGTGGAAAGAACTGCGGTGGCGGTTTTTCCGGCTGCATTTCCAGTATCTTTGTGCGTTTGATGCCCCCAAGGATTATGATTATTTCCAGATCACGGCTGGCCCGCACAGCTTGGCCGAACGCTATGCAGGGCGCCCTGCATCGCGTTCTCGGATCGTAACACCGGTGAATAAATTCACCTCGACCGCGCCATGACCTTGCCACCCAAACCCGACAGTCGCCCCGATAAAGTATCGCTGTGGCGGTACGTCAAGCTGTTTCGCCAAGACATACTGTCGGCGCAGCCCG
>NZ_JBFEKM010000269.1:0-3629 GCF_041552635.1 Sulfitobacter sp. | reverse complement strand
AATGCAGCTGCTTGAAGTTTAATAAAGAAACCGCCCGGTGCGACGCTGTCAGATGCCACCAACGGCGCGCGAACCTCTGGCAAATCGCCACGGGTCAGCACCAATTCACCGATCATATCGCCCTTGAGGATCGGCGCGCGCAACGGTCCGGTGTAAACCACCTCAGCGTTGATTTCGCTTCCGCCTGACACGGGGATAAGAACGGACAAGTCTTGTGCCAGTTCCATCCCGACGGCTTTTTGTGCCCCCAGAACAACGGTGGCATCGGCGATTTGCGTCCCGGCAGACCCCATTTCGCGCTGCGCGAACTGGCGGAAGGCCCAGTTCACGATCGCTTCGGATTCTTGTGCCCGTGCCGCAGCACTTTCAAGTCCGGATATTACGAAAATGACCCGACGGTCGCCCTGTTTGGCCGACCCCACCAGCCCATAGCCTGCTTCTTGGGTGTGGCCGGTTTTCAGGCCGTCCGCCCCAATCCCAAGGCCCAGCAAGGGGTTGCGGTTGGCTTTGTTCTGTGGCGCGCGGCCGTCGAACAGGAATTCACGCTGTGAAAACAGCGGATAATATTGGGGGTAGTCGGTGATGAGGCGCATGGCGATCAGGCCAAGATCGCGCATCGACATCCGGTGGCCCGCCGCAGGCCAGCCGTTGGAATTGGCAAAGGTCGAATTGGTCATCCCAAGCTGTTGAGCGCGGCGGGTCATCAAGCGGGCGAACCCGGCTTCGGTCCCGTCGGGGCTGAGTGCTTCGGCGATCACGGCGCAGGCGTCGTTGCCCGACAGCACGATGATGCCGCGCAGCAGGTCTTCGACCTTGACGCGGTCGGTGGTGTCCAGAAACATCGTTGACCCGCCATAGGACATCGCGTGCTGCGAGACAGGAAGCTCTTCGGTCAGATCAAGGCCGCCGTTGCTTTTGCCACGCTCGACCGCCTCGAATGCCATGTAAAGCGTCATCAGTTTCGACATTGACGCAGGTGGCAACGGATCATCGGCATTCTTTGCCAACAGCACAGTGCCGGTGGTCTGGTCGATCACATAGGCCGCCGTTGCACGGGTTTCAAACGCGTGGCCGGGCAGGGCTGTCAGGATCAGCGCGACGGTGGCGACAAGCATACGGATCATGGTGCGGGCTCCTTGTTTTGTCGGATCAGTTGGACACGGCATAGGCGTCCGAGAACCCTTCGGTCTTGATGGATTTCAGCAATGCATTGAGTTCCGACTTCGACTTCGCAGGCCCTACGACCACCCGCCAGAATGGCTTGCCGTCAATCTCGCTGCGCTTCACGGTGGGCAGCATCCCCGCGCTCCGCATCTGGTTGGCAGCGCGGTTTGCATTTGCCTCGACGCTGAAAATACCGATCTGCACAAAGGGTTTAGCCAGCGATGATGTCGCTTGCGGGGCGGCGGGTTTCGGCGCTGTCTGGGTGGGCAGGGCTACTGCGGGGGCGGCATCTATGGCTGCGCTTGCCGATGCCACGACCGGATCAAGCGCGGTTTCTGTCACACGGGCGGGGGCTTCGACGGTCCCTTCTGGTGCGGCATCTTGCGGCGGCGCGTCCGCCTCTTGACGCCGTAACGCTGTGACGTTCAGGGGGGCGGGGGCACCTGCCAAAATGCTAAGCGCTGCCGCCGCGTCTGATGATATCTGTAGCTTTGGCCCCGGCAGATCCCGTTCGCGGCGAAACAGCGCGCCAATTACGAATTTGCCGTTCGCCTCGTTGCGGATGATTACGCGTTCGGGATCGGTGACATCGGGATGCGCAACCCAGACACCACCAAGACTGGGCCGTCCGTCCCATAGACCCTGATCGTTTGCGGAGAATACATCCGGCGCTTCGACGTCGCGTTCAACCAGCTTGGTCGATCCGGAAGGGGTAGCCGCCCCTTGGCCGTCTGATTTGCCGAAGCCGAACGTGCCGGACGCATCACACCCCGTAAGCGCAAGCAGGGCCACAAAAACTGCCGTGGTGCCGCGCATTGGTCGTGTCCAAAGGGTCGTGATGTGCGATCGGATGTTCATTTTCTGGTCGTCCTTGCCTGCTGGCGCGGCGTTTGCACCGCTGCCTGATCGCGCCGTTCATACGGCATGTTTAACGCCCCATTGCCGGGGTCTGATCGGCACAGTAGCGCGCGCAGGGGGCTGTGAAAAGGCCGTCACACCAGCATCGGCAAATTTCCCCGCCAGATACATCGTGATTTGTTGCATTTGGAGGTTTGCAGAATCGCTGCCGGCGTTTTATGCGGTCTTTGCTGCGGAGGAGTGGCAGAGTGGTCGAATGCACCGGTCTTGAAAACCGGCGTGCGTGAGAGCGTACCGTGGGTTCGAATCCCACCTCCTCCGCCACCATACCTTTGTATTGAAATTGAATGGGCCGCTTTGAGGGGCCTTTTTCTTTTGTTTACATGGGCATAAGTGTGCTCTCCGATTGTCTTGAGTTTCTTTCGATAGTGTCTATATTCTTTCCTTGAGTGGTGTGGAACGTGGTATTTTTGAGTGGCCCTATCCGGCAAGCTGACAAAGAAACTAGTCGAGAATCTTGGTGCTGGTCGTCACGGCGATGGCAACGGTCTTTATCTGGTGGTTGATCCCTCAGGCGCGCGGCGTTGGATCGTGCGGGTAGTGGTCAAAGGCCAGAAGAACAAAAAGGGCGCGCCCCTGCGCACGGACTTTGGCCTTGGTGGTGCTGATATCGTCACGATCAACCAAGCGCGTGAGCGGGCGCTGGAATATCGCCGTATGGCCAAGCAAGGTCTGAACCCGCGTTTCAATGCCCGCCAAGAGGTGCCAACCTTTGAAGAGGTCGCCCAACAGGTTCATATCGACCGGATGCCGACGTGGAAAAACGCCAAGCACGGACAGCAGTGGATCAACACCTTGCGCGATTACGCCTTTCCCAAAATCGGGCGTATGCCCATTGATAGCATCGACCAGCCGGAAGTGATGATGTGCCTCGCGCCGATATGGACCGAAAAGCATGAAACCGCGAAGCGCTTGGCGCAACGGATAAAGGTTGTGCTGGACGTGGCGCGCTCTAAAGGGTTTCGGTCGGGGGAAAACCCAGTAACCTTGGTCAAAGAAGCCCAAGTCTTGCCCAAGGTGAAGGTAAAAGTAAAACACCACAAAGCAATGGCCTGACAGGATGTGCCAGCCTTTTATGCGGATCTTATGAGCCGTAACGCTATGGCGGCAAACGCCTTGCGGTTTACCTGCCTTACAGGGTCGCGCACCACCGAGGTCTTGAAGATGCGGTGGGAAGAACTCGATCTTGATGCGGGCGTTTGGACATGCCCGGAGGAGCGCATGAAGGGCAACGAGGAACACCGCGTACCTCTGACCGCCCAAATGCTTGAGATCATCGAGCCTTTGAAGGGGCTCAAATCAGATTTTGTCTTTGAAGGGCAAAAGCGCAATCATCCTTTGTCCAATATGGCGATGCTGATGTTGCTGCGCCGGATGGGTGTTGAAGGGGTTACCGTGCATGGCTTTCGATCAACGTTCCGCGATTGGGTCTCTGAGACTGGGAATGGGCAGTGGGAAGTTGCAGAACGAAGCCTGTCACACAAGGTTGGCTCAAAGGTTGAGAGGGCCTATGCGCGGTCTGATTTACTTGAGAAAAGACGGGCTTT
>NZ_JBFEKM010000268.1:0-3653 GCF_041552635.1 Sulfitobacter sp. | reverse complement strand
TGCTTGAAGCGCCAGAAATGCTGCTGCTCGATGAACCGACCAACCACTTGGACGCGGAAACCATCGCGTGGCTGCAACAGCACCTGATCGACTATAAAGGTACGATCCTGATCGTTACCCACGACCGCTATTTCCTGGATAACATCACCAGCTGGATCCTTGAATTGGACCGCGGCAATGGCATCCCTTACGAGGGCAATTATTCAAACTGGATCGACCAGAAAGCTAAACGGCTTGAGCAAGAGGCCCGCGAGGACAAGTCCAAGCAAAAGACACTGTCGCGCGAACTTGAGTGGATGCGTCAGGGGGCCAAGGCCCGTCAGGCAAAATCCAAAGCGCGGATCAAGTCCTATAACGAAATGGCCGACAGTTCAGAGCGCGAACGCTTGACCCGCGCCCAGATCGTAATTCCCAACGGTCCCCGTCTGGGCAGCAAAGTGCTTGAGGTCGAAGGCCTCTCCAAAGCCATGGGCGACAAGCTGTTGATCGAAAACCTTGAATTCTCGCTTCCACCCGGTGGTATTGTCGGCGTGATCGGCCCCAACGGTGCCGGTAAATCAACCCTGTTCAAGATGATCACCGGCAACGAAGAACCTGACAAAGGCGCGATCTCTCTCGGGAATACGGTCGATCTGTCCTATGTCGACCAGTCGCGGGACGACCTGAACCCTGATGACAACGTCTGGCAGGCGATTTCCGGCGGTGCCGAGATCATCAAACTGGGCGACGCCGAAGTGAACTCCCGCGCCTATTGCGGGGCGTTCAACTTTAAGGGCGGCGATCAGCAAAAGAAGGTCGGCCTGCTGTCAGGTGGTGAACGCAACCGCGTCCACATGGCGCGCTTGTTGAAAGAAGGCGGCAACGTACTTCTCCTCGATGAACCGACCAACGACCTTGACGTTGAAACCCTGCGCGCCCTCGAAGACGCGCTTGTGGATTTCGCCGGTTGCGCCGTGGTTATCTCGCACGATCGTTTCTTCCTTGACCGGATTTGCACGCACATTCTGGCCTTCGAAGGCAACGCGCATGTCGAATGGTTCGAAGGCGGATTCTCGGACTATGAAGAGGACAAAAAGCGCCGTCTTGGCGACGACGCGATGGAGCCTAAGCGCCTGAAGCACAAGAAGTTCTCGCGCTAAGTTTTACACACTAGAAATTGAAAAGCGGGGGCATCGAAAGGTGCCCCCGTTTTGCATCGGGGTATCAGATTTCGACGGTGAACAGGTTTGCAACCTCATCGAACGCGACCTCGTCGGGTTCGGAATCCTTGCGCAGAAAATCCTGAATGGCGTTGCAGGCGGACAGACCGGACCACAGGCGCTGCTCCGACACGGCCAGCACTGACACATCAGCGCCGATCCCCTGCCCTGCGTTTGATGACAACCACGCGTTGGTCAGCTCTTTCTCTATCTGCCGTTGGATCGCGACAGGATCGATCCGTGTGCGCGCAATAATTGCCGCTACAATGGTCCCGTTGCCAGCATAGCCCATGATAACGCGGTGATTGCGCAACGCGTTTACTGATGCCTGCGCGACACGCCCCATCTGCCCGCAGAATTCTGCGGGTGTCAGCGTATCAAATATGTTTCGAATCTGCGGAAGTTTGATGGCGATCAAGTTCATCGCATAGCATCCAACTGGCAGGCGCAGCAGACGGTTTTCAAACCCGTTCAGGTCATCCACCCCCGCAACACCCAGATCAAAGCTTTCGTCGCGCTTGATCTTCATCAAATCTGTCAGTTCGGACAGCGAATGGTGTGCCACCTGTTCTCGACGCAGACTATCGTTCAGCATCCCGGCTGTGTTGATCCGCGCGCCCAATTCGATCCCGTTTAGCGGCTTAAAGATAAAATCAGTCGCCCCGGCGTGAAAGGCCCGCTGCATCAAGTCATGGGTGCGGCTTGCCGTGATCATGATGATCGGCGTCATCTGATGATCTTTGCGCTTGCGAAGCTGTGCACAAAGCGAAACCCCGTCAATGCCCGGCAGCATTATGTCCAGCAAGAAACAGTCAAAGGGCATCGTACTGGTGTCCAGAAGATCAAGCGCTTCTTCGGCATCTTCTGCGCATTCAAGATCAAAACCCGCGGCACCGGTCAGACAGTCACGCAACATATCGAGGATCGTGGGATCGTCGTCTACGGCCAGTATTCTCATGTCATCGTTACCCTTACACTTTTGAATCAGACTTCGTTAACCAATTCTCCCGCCAATACTCACAGCGCATTTTGGCGATAGTGTGTTGAAACGACCATCCTGCCCAAAATGCACGCGCATCGGCAAAAGCCTGTAAGCAAGGGGTTATCGGGCCTTGCGGTCCTGCAATCGGGCGCAAATGTGCCGAATTCGGCAAGAGTTTGCTAGGTGTACAGGGCCTGTGACAGCACACTTGCACGAATCTCCCGTACCTGTCATACGGACTTGGCAAACGTTATTCTTTTTCGACCCACTGTCTCCCTTATACGGCGTTCAGACCTCGATCCAGACCGACAACGCCAAGCCATCGCACGACGCGGATGGTACACTAGAGGAGACTACGGATATGGCCACTGGCACCGTAAAATGGTTCAACACAACAAAAGGCTTCGGCTTTATCGCACCCGATGGCGGCAGCAAAGATGTATTCGTACACATTTCTGCCGTTGAGCGCGCAGGCCTTACAGGTCTGGCCGACAACCAGAAAGTGACATTCGACATCGAAGCCGGCCGTGACGGTCGCGAATCTGCGTCGAACATCGCACTGGCATAAGCCATGCTGGGCTTAGGCCCACACAAAGAATTGACCGGCTGACCCATTGGGGTTGGCCGGTTTTTTTGTACCCTAGGGTTGCTAAACGTCGCCCGAGCGTCAAAATATATAGACTTGTATAACATCAGGAGCAGCCCATGCGCCGCCGTACCTTTATCGCTGGCTCTTTAGCCGCCCTTGCTTTTCCACAAGCCCTTCTTGCGCAGGGTGCTGCCTATGATCCGACCCCGCAGCTTGTTTCGGTAAAAAGCCAATATGCCGTCGGCCAGTTGCTGGTCCTGCCGCGCAGCCACTATTTGTATCTGGTGACGGCACCCGGTCAGGCGATGCGCTATGGCGTCGGAGTCGGGAAAGCGGGTCTCGAGTTTTCGGGGACCGCCACGATTGCCGTTAAAAAAGAATGGCCAACCTGGCGCCCTACCGATGAAATGATCGAACGCGACCCCAAGGCTTATACCCGCTTCATAGGCAACACGGACGCCCAGCCCGGCGGCACCGACAACCCGCTGGGGGCCCGCGCGCTGTATCTGTTCCAGAACGGCCGTGACACCTATTACCGCATCCACGGCACCACGCAGCCCAGCAGCATCGGCCGCTCCGTATCCAGCGGCTGCATCCGGATGATCAACGAACACGTCAAGGATCTGTACCAGCGTGTGCCAATCGGCACGACCGTCACGGTTCTCTGAACAAACGAAACCAACCTCAACAATAAAAAAGGGCCAGTGTTTCCACCGGCCCTTCTTTTTTGCGTTGCTCTAGTGTTCTAGTTCAACGCTTTGTCTGTAATCGCATGGGTCCAAGCGCCCGTTGGGGCCATTGTGATGACCGGATCAGACCCGCCGGACAGCAGGGATTCGACCGTGCGCTCATAATCGGCCTCGTCCAGCGCGCCATTGCTGCC
>NZ_JBFEKM010000267.1:0-3657 GCF_041552635.1 Sulfitobacter sp. | reverse complement strand
TTTGCGCCGCAATGTATCCCCCAAAGACAGGGTGGGCGTCATCGTGATCTGGCTTTGCAAATCGGGGTCCGGCGCATCAAGCGTGTCATTCAGGATAATCCGCGCTGCGGCCTGCCCGATTTCAAGGCGGCAGGCATCCATTGTGGCCAGTTGGCGCGGCAGACCTTGCAGCAGTTCGACATTGTTGAACCCCGCCAAACCGATCTGCCCCGGAATATCGATGCCTTGGTCAATCAAATACAGCAACCCGCCAGCACCGATCATGTCATTGGAATAATATAGAAAATCCAGATCAGGAGAGCGCTCCAACATCTCTTGCGTCATCTCGCGCCCTTTGGCGAGCGCGGAGCCACCGGAATAGAACGCGCGGTCTTCAATCTCGACCCCCGCTTTGGCAAGGCCTTCGGTAAAGCCTTCGAACCGTTTGCGCGCGCGGTGGTCCAAAGGCATCTTGGTGCCCATGAAACCGATGTGCTCATAACCTTCTTTCAGGATCGCCTTGGCCATTTCATTGCCTGCGCGGCGGTGCGAAATACCGACCATTGCATCAATTGGGCGTCCATCGACATCCATGATCTCGACCACGGGTATCCCTGCGTTTTTCAACATGGCGCGGGTGGCATCCGAATGCTCGAGCCCCGCGATGATCACGCCAGAAGGCCGCCAGGACAGCATCTCGTACAAGACGCGCTCTTCCTTTTCGGGCATGTAGTCCGTAACGCCGACGACAGGCTGCAAGGGCGTATCTTCGAGGACCTGATTGATGCCGTTCAGCACTTCGGGGAAAACCATGTTCGACAGCGACGGGATGATCACGGCGACCAGATTTACCCGTTGCGAGGCAAGCGATCCCGCGATCTGATTGGGCACATAGCCCAGTTCCTTGGCCGCTGCCAAAACACGGCGACGCGTGGCATCCGAAACATCACCCCTTTTACGCAGCACCCGGCTGACCGTCATTTCAGAAACCCCGCAGGCGTCAGAAACATCACGAAGGGTAAGCGGGCGTTTGGGGGGCTGTGACAAAGGCAATATCCTGCTGATAAAACTCTGTCTCACGCTAACGTAGATTGCCGCAATGACGCAAGTGACCTCAACCGTAATGCAGTCACGCATGTGCCAAGCATTCCAAAACGCGCCCTTTGGGCACCGTAAATCTGATCTGGAACCAGCCCTTCTTTTGCGATAATAAAAAAAGGACGGTCCCGTGGCTCAACTGGATAGAGCAGCCCCCTCCTAAGGGGCAGGTTGCAGGTTCGAATCCTGCCGGGGTCACCAAAAACACCTAAAAAATATGGTTTATTTACAGGGCTTTGTGCAGGAGCGTGCAGAAAGCCCCGAGAGCTTTCGCGCCGAATTCTGCTGAAAATGCGGAAATCTCGTACAAAACCTGTACAAAATTCGCACGTCTTTGCGCAGTTTGGGGCCTTCCAATGAGCTGGCGGGTCGCAAACACATGCGCGGAACGGAAGTTCGGCAGTGCAACGCGCAAGCAGATCATCATGTTTCTGGCTGACAAGGCGAGCGACGATGGCTCAGGTATCTGGTGTTCCAAGGGCACGATCCAGCGGCACACCGAGCTGGGGGAGACCACCGTCAAGCGAACCGTGCGCGAGTTCCTCAAAGAAGGCATCCTCATCGAGACCGGCGCACGGACTTGCAAGAATGGATTCACAGTCGTTTACCGGATCGATCTAGCCAAGGTCGAAGCATTGGAACCTACGCTGGAGCCCGAGATTGAGACGGGGTCCACAGTGGCCCCCGTCCAGTCTGGACCCGGTACCGGGGCCACTGTGGACGGGGTACCGGGGCCACCACGGCCCCCAAACCACCCTAAAACCATCCTAAAACCACCTACGCGCAGGCGCGAGGCGGCGGCGGATGAAGAAGCTGAGAAGATTTTGGCGGCGTATCCACCCGACCGATTGCGCAGTAAAGCCGCTTGCCTCGCCCAGATCGAAGAGGCCGCGAAGGAAGGGATTGCACCGGAGGACTTGCTGAAGGCTGTGCAAGCCTACGCAACCGACAGCGCAGGGTTCACTCGTTCGAAGGTCTGTTTTTCCGACAACTGGTTTCAGTCGCGGCGCTGGCAGGCCTATGTCGAGAAGCAGGCAGAAGACCGAGAAGAGGCGGCGACGTCGGCGGCCGATCACCATGCGCGACTGGCCTGCTGGATCAGTGATCGCAGCCCGATGTGCAAACACATCACTGCGCCCCAAGTGACCGCATTGCTCGCCTCAAAGCTGGTGACACAGGCCCAAATCCAAGCCGCAGGCCTCGGATCATGACCGCAACCGATCCCACAGAAGAGCAAACAGCAAGGCGACCCATGTCATACGCTGGCGCTGCTGACACGGGACCTTGCGAGGGGCGGCACGCCTCCCCTTCGAACCCCACCGGCGCGGGCAAACCCCGCACCAAAGAGCCGCTGACCGAGACGTTCGTCTTTCGGTGCACCGCCGCAGAGAAGGCCCAGTTGCGCGCAAAGGCCGAAGCCGCTGGCTTGCCCGCCGCGACCCTGCTGCGTGAGGCGCTTGGCTTGACTGAGGCCCGCCGCCGCAAGCCCATTCCCCGCGTTGACCCTGAGCTGGTGCTGGCCGTCGGGCGCATCGGTGGCAACCTCAACCAGATCGCCCGCTGGCTGAACCGCGCCATGCTGACAGGCCGCACCGACGTCGACGCGCTGAACGTTGCCCGCCGCCTGCTGACCATCGAACGCCAGCTTGCCCAGATCGTCGAGGCAGCCCGCCGATGCTGATCAAGTTCTTCCGCAACGGCAAAGGTGCTGGCGCTGGTCCTGTTGGCTACCTCGTGGCAGACAAGGTGCTGGCCTACGATGACAACCGCGACCTGGTCCGAGATGCAGAAGGCCAGCCGATGACTGTCACGCGGGAGCCTCTGCCCGAGGTCCTGCGCGGCAACCCTGACCGCACCGAAGCGCTCATCGACGCCAGCCGCCACCAGTGGACTTACCGCGCGGGCGTGATCAGCTTTGCCGCCGAGGATGCCCCGACCGAAGAACAGCAGGCCGAGGTCATGGACCACTTCCAGGATCTGGCCTTCGCGGGGCTGGACCCGACGCAATATGAGGTGCTTTGGGTCCGACATACCCACGAAGACCGTGTCGAGCTTCACTTCTGCACGCCGCGTTTGGAGTTGACCTCGGGCCGCAGCCTGAACATCGCGCCGCCGGGCTACGAGAAAGCCTTCGACAGCCTGCGCGATGTGATGAATCAGCGCCACGGCTGGGCCGACCCGATGGAGCTGGAGCGCATCCAAGAGGTCCGCGACACCATCGAGACCCCAACCCGCGCCCAAGGCCGTGACGAGCTGCACGCGTGGCTGCAAGACCAGATCAGTGTCGGTCTGATCACTGACCGCGCCAGCATGATCGATGCACTTACAGATGCAGGCTACGACCTGCCGCGCGTCGGCAAAGCGTACCTGACGGCCCGCGACCCCGACACCGGCGAGCGCTGGCGTTTGAAAGGAGAGATTTTCCATGAAGACTGGCAAGCCGACCCGGCTGAGCGAGAAGCTGAACACGGAACTGGACATGATACGGCAGGACTACGCCGCCTCGATGGCATCACAGCTCGAGAGCTTCAGGAGCGATTTGAGCAAAATTGCGACCATCGCGCATCGTACAATCGAGAC
>NZ_JBFEKM010000266.1:0-3724 GCF_041552635.1 Sulfitobacter sp. | reverse complement strand
CTGGACGAAGATGAGATCGTGACTGCGGTCAAGTTCCCGATCCCGGAAAAGGCGAATTATCAAAAGTTCGTCCAACCGGCATCGCGCTTTGCGCTTGTGGGTGTGTTCGTCGCGAAAACCGCCCAAGGTGTGCGGGTCGCAGTGACGGGTGCCTCGAACGAAGGCGTGCACCGTTGGACCGCCGCCGAGGAAGCCTTGTCCGCCAATTTCGCAGCGTCGGCGTTGGATGGTTTGACGGTTCCTGCGGACAACATGATTTCGGATCTGCACGGCTCTGCCGAATACCGTGCGCATCTGGTCAAGGTCATGACAGGGCGCGCGGTAACCGCGGCTTCCTAAGGGGTGAAAACCTGCACGAAGGCCCCGCCATCTGGTGGGGCCTTTGGTGTTTTCGGTGACTAGAGTGTGGAAAGATCGCCGTTGAAGTCGATCAATGTCACCCGTGTGATGTCGGCGCGGGCCTTGATCTCGCTGATCTGATCGCGGGGTGCCAGCACCAGTGCGGTGGACAGGCTGTCGGCCAATGTGGCGTTTGATGCCTCGACCGTGACGCTTGACCAGCGTGGCTGCGCATTGGCATGCAGGATATGCCCCTGCGCCCCGATCAGGGTCGCGGCGGGGCTCGACGTGGCGATTGCCCCTTTTGTTAGCGTACGATGGCCCAGAAAGCCGTGGGCGGGGTCTGCTATGCCGACCGTCCAAGGACCACCATTGGCGCGGTATTCCCCGATATTGACCAAGGTGTCTGTTAGCCCGCGCACGGCCAGTGCATCAGCGACAAGATCGGTTGCGAACCCCTGTGCAATGCCATTGAACGTCAGTGCCTGCGACCGACCAAGGGTGATTTTCGTGGGGTCAAACCGCAGTTTTTGCCAACCCATCGCAGCAATCGCGGGGGCGGTATCGCGCCCCTCAGCAAGGGCTGCCCACAATGGTTGAACCGTGGGGTCAAACAATCCGTCGGTCAGTCGAAAGGCTGTATCGGCGGCCTGCATCAAGTCTAAGAAACGGGGGGACGGAAGGTGCAGTACACCCGCAGAGTTGAGGCCGGAGAGGGCAGATGCGGGATCATAAAGGCTGAACATCTGCTCGGCCTCGGTGATCAGATTGCGGACCTCGGTCATCGCAGCATCGGCGGCATCCCGAGGGCCCCGAATGGTCAAGGACACATCCGCCCCAAAGGCACGCCCCTGCCAGCTGTGGGCCTGCGCCGTTGCAGGCAGGCCAGCGAAAGCGGCAGAGATCGTGAGAAACCGGCGGCGTGTCAGGGTCATTGTGCAGCAATCCTGCGTTTGCGTTCCCGAGCGGCCAAGATCAGCGGCACACATTGTTTCGGATCGTCATGGATGGTGACGCAATCAAGGCATTGAAAACACTCTGAATACTGGATCTCTCCGGTTTTCTTGATGGCCCCATAGCTGCATTTCACCTTGCACAGCTGGCAAGGGGAGCCGCATGCGCTGCGCCGGTCTATCCATTTGCGGCCCCGCAGCAACCCGCCAATCGCCATCACCGCCCCCAAGGGGCAGACGTAGCGGCAAAAGCCTTTGAACAGGACCATCGACAGCAGCAACAGCCCCACCGCGTAGGCGACATAATACCATTCGCGGATGAAAAAGGTGGTGATCGCGGTCTTGAAGGGTTCGACCTCGATCGCTTTGTCCAGTCGTGCGGGGGCGGTGAACAGAAAATAAACCAATACGGCCAGCACAATGTATTTCAGCCATTTCAACCGGTTGTCCCAGAGCGCAGAGGGCTCAATCTGCGGCAACCGCAACAGGCGGCCAAGATGGTGCGCAAATTCCTGAAGCGCGCCGAACGGGCACAGCCAGCCGCAGAACAAACCTCGCCCCCACAGGACGAACCCAATGATCGTGACGGCCCAGATCACAAGGGAAAACGGGTCGTACAAAAGAAACCCATAGGACCCGCCCTCCAAAGCCGTGCGACCGACGGCAAGCGGGGTCGCGATAGACAGCTGGCCCTGTCCCCACCAGCCGATAAATCCGACCACAAAGGCCAGAATGCCCAACCGGATCGCGGTGAAATGGCGATGCCCTGCAAGCCGATTCAGCCGCAGCCCCAGAACCGCAAGCAACCCGATCAGGAACACCGATAGAATGATCAGATCGGTTTGACGGTTGCGCAATGCGTCCACCCAAGGCGGCGACGGGGTGACAGGTTCGATGCGCGCATAAAAGCGGTCTGGCGTGATGTGGGGCAATTCAAGCGTGGCTGACCCGATTTGCGGCTGGAACGATCCGTGCGCGCGCAGGGCCTTGATGCGCAAAATCCATTCAGCGGTCGGGTCAAAGCCCAAACGGCGATCAGTGCGCAAGATCAACGCCGCACCGTCGTGCAGCGCCTCGGGCACCGCATTGTTAAGATCGACAAAGATGTCTGAATCGCGAAAGGCGATCGGAAAACCGCCTTGTTCCGCACTGATCAGATCTGGGGCCGTGTTGCGGACGAAGGCGTCGGTGACCAGCCCGTGACGGGCGGTTTCCATCACAAGAACCGGTTCATCGGTCGTTGATATCGACATGAACTGTTGCAGCTCTTGGAACCCGTCGGGGCTAAGCACCGCCTTGGCCACAGATGGCGCGCCGATATCGACGACCCAGAGGTCCAGATAGAGCGCATCGGGATTTTCCTGGGCTTGCGGGTCATCGTCTTCCCACAGAGTGCCAGCAAAATATTCGTCCATTTCACGATTGGAAACGGTCTTGCGGGTAACGATCCCTTGGTCAACCAGATCGGACCATGTCAGGTCTTCGGTATAATCGGGATCGGGAAAGGCAGGCGGACCGGTCGCAATCCCGTTCATCTTTTCCCGTGCCACCTTGAGCGTGGCCGCAAGGATGCTTTCGTGGGCGATGCGTATCGACGCGGTGCCCTTGGTCACGCCATCAAGATAAACCAGCGCCGATCCGTCGCTGCCGGTGCCATAGGGCGATCCGACGACCAGACTGTCAGAAATGGAATGGCCGCGATATTGCTTGAAGAAATCATAGAACAGATGCTCTGGCAGGCCGGACACGAATATGGGCTCATTATGCGAGATCAACTGCACATCCAGAAAACGGCCCTCAAGGTCGAGCACCACAAGCACGTTGATTGCAGCACCTGAAAATCCGGGCAGGGGGGCCATCGGTTCGGTTTCGAACACATAACCGGCCTCGGCCCCGCCTGAATTCAAAAGTTGCCAGACGCCTTGGTCGTTTAACGCTTCGCCCAGTAACATGGGCGGCTGGATATAGGGCGCAATCGCGTCGCGGGGCAGTGGTTCAGCCCAAGCCGAAAGGGCCGTGCAAAGCCAAACGCACAAAGCGGCCACCAGCCTGTATGTTAAATGATTGCTCCCCATCAAGCAGACCGTAGTCGGCGAAGTTTCACAGCGACATTCGACTAAGGTCTGAGATTGCGGTTTTCGGCCTTGGTCACGGGACTTTGGCAAGGCGGAAGATGTGGGCGAAACGGCCTAGAACAGAAATTGGCAGCCAAGGGTTTCGCGCAAGGCTGCAATCAGCTGATCCAGCGTTTCAGCATTGGTGTAGGTGCCGCCGGTAAAATCGGCCAAACAGCGCGACACGCTTTCTGCCTCGGTATAGCTGTTGTCGGTGTCGCGTTCCCACGAGAAGAACGACCCGCGCACCTTGAAACCGATGACGTGAACGGTCGTGTCAAACCCGCTTGCCGCAAGGTCGGCCGCCAGCGCGCAGGG
>NZ_JBFEKM010000265.1:0-3742 GCF_041552635.1 Sulfitobacter sp. | reverse complement strand
GTGTCCACTGTCAGTTTTGACTGGCGTGAATTCAACATCCCAAACGTCCGACAACCCGCTGGCATCGTCGATAAGATGCAAAACGCTTCCGCTTTGGCCAAGAATAGCGGGAATGTCGAGCTGGCCCGCATCCACCGGCTGCCGGAACAGGTCGGCACCGAGGCGTTGGGCGCGGGCGACTGTGCCCGCGGCATCGTCGACAGCGATGCCAATGTCGCAAACTGATGTACCGTGCGTGGTATACGCACTGCTTGCATGTCCTGCGCTCTCCTTATTGACGACGATGCGGATGTCGTTTTGTGTCCAAAGCGACAGGCTTTTGGTCACGTGGTTCGCAGAATGTTGAAATCCAAGGGTGCCTAAAAGCGCTTCGAGCTTATCTGCCTCACGGCCTTTGGTGGCGAATTCAATAAAAGACAAGCCAAAGGTTTTTGCGCGCGGCGGCATCGGTGCAAGGTCAACCGATAATGACGGTTCGGCTGTACGGACATCATCCATGAGCGCGACCAGCGAGCGATAGCCATCTTTTGCGATTCCTTTCGGCTGACCTCCGCGAAACTGATCATTGAAGATTTCAAGCGATACCGGTCCTGTATAGCCCGTCGCCATCACAGCACGCATAAAGGACGTCACATCCATATCCCCTTCGCCCGGGATGTTGCGGAAATGGCGCGACCAATAGAGCATGTCCATATCAATCGCCGGAGCGTCCGCCAGCTGGACAAAAAAGATCTTGTCCCCAGGAATGCGCCGGATCGTGTCCGGATCGATCTTGCAGGCAAGCGTGTGAAAACTATCAAGTATAAGGCCGACATTTGCATGGTCGGCACGGCGGACGACCTCCCATGCATCGCGATGATCATTGACGTGTTTGCCCCATGCCAGCGCTTCGAACCCGACCCGTAGGCCGCGTTTTGCTGCGCGCTCTCCCAGTTCGTAAAAATCGGCTGCTGCACGGTCGATGCCGCCAAGAGCCGCGGGATGACACGACGAGCAAACCAGCACGAGTTCGGTCCCCAGTTCCTGCATTAGGTCGAATTTGCGCTCGGCACGATCAAAGGCTTTCGCCCGCAGTGGTTCTGGCAATCCCTCAAAGTCCCTGAACGGCTGGAACAGCGTAATTTCCAGGCCCATTGAACGGATCATATCCCCCACATCACGCGGATTGCCGTCATGGGCGATGAAATCCTGCTCGAATATTTCGATCCCGTCAAAGCCAGCGGCGGCGATAGCTTCAAGCTTTTCAGGCAGGTTACCTGCGATCGAAACAGTTGCGATGGAAGTTTTCATAGATCGTCCCCCTGAATGGCAACGCGGAGTGCGTCATGGTCCAGCTGCACGCCGGTAAAAATGTTCCAAGCATCCACGCCCTGACCAAAAAACAACTCGTAACCCGTGATGACCGTCATACCGAGATGCGCGGCATCTTGCAGAAACGGTGTCTGCACGGGCGTGTAGACCGCATCAAAAACCCAGGCCGCCCCCTTCATGCTTTCGCCGTCCAACGGTGAACCGCCAACGCCCACCATGCCCAAGGGGGTGCAATTGATAATGCCGTTCGCGCCCTTCGCAGCCGTCTCGGCATCGGAGTACGTCTTGATTACTGTGGCCGATCCGAGTGCGCGTAGTGCTTTCGCCAAATTCCGGGCCTTTGTCGGGTCCAGATCGACGCAGCGAATTTCACGGGTGTGAAGTCCTATCAGACCAAACGCCACGGCTTTGCCAACGCCACCCGTGCCGATCAGACAAACTGTGCCAGGATTTTCGGTGCCACGGACCTTTCGGTAGGCGCTCATGAAGCCGGTGTAATCTGTGTTGAACCCCTTGGGGCCCTGCGGGTCGAAAACAACGGTATTGACCGCACCAATTGCGCGCACCAACGGGTCGGATACCTCAACACTGGCGGCTACACTCTCCTTGTAGGGATACGTTACGTTGATGCCGCGAAATCCGCTCCTGCGTGCCTGTTCGAAAACTTCGTCAAATGAAAGCCCCATGTCTTTGGGGATCAGCCGCTCGTAGGTGACGTGCAGTCCGGCCAAAATCCCTGCTGTGCGGTGTAGCTTGGGCGACTGGGAGCGGGTGATGTTGTCGCCGATCAGGCCCAGCATTACGGTTTCCGTCATGATGCAGCCTTTTTGAACAACTGTGATTTGAGGGCAGTCCAGAGCGGTGTCTGGCTGACGAAAATCAGGATCACTGCGGTGAACAGCACAAGGGAGAGCGGACTGGTCAAGATACCCTCGAAGAACCGTCCAAGATCCTCGCGCTCTGATATGATGGCGCGGCGCCAGTTGTCATCCAGTAGCCGCGACAGGATGACACCAAGGATAACTGGGCCAAGGGGATAGCCGTAGTGCCGCATGAAGTATCCGAACACGCCAAAGGCAAGCATCCAGTAAACATCGCTGATGGAGTTGTTGACCGCATAAGCCCCCACGATGGAGAGTAGCAAACTCAGCGGAATGATAATGGCGCGGGGCATTTCGACGATTTTGGTGAAAACCTTGATGCCGGTCAGGCCGAAAATCAGCATGAAGATATTTGCGGTAAACAAGGCACCTACGATGAACCAGAACATATCGGGTTGGTCGATCATCAACATCGGCCCCGGATTGAGGCCGTGAATGAACAGCGCACCGATCATGATCGCGGTCACCGCATCGCCCGGAATACCCAGCGTCATCATTGGGACGAAGGCACCGCCGACAGCTGCGTTATTGGCGGTTTCAGGGGCAACCAGGCCTTCCATTGCGCCCTCGCCAAAAGGGACGTCGGGGTTCTTTGTGACACGCTTGGCATGGTCGTAGGCCATCAGGGCTGCGATATCACCGCCCGTGCCAGGTAGGGCACCGATGATCACGCCGATGGTCGAGGTTTGTAGCGATAAGGGCAGGAATTTCTTGATCGTGCCAAAGGAGGGGACGATTTTGTCGATCTTCTGCCGCACGGCCTTCTTATCGACATTCTGGAGCTGCAAGAGGGCTTCCGAGACACCGAACATGCCGATCATCACTGCAATGAAAGAAATTCCGCCTTCCATGATTTGCAGATCAAACGTGAAGCGTTTGGTGAAAGTCAGCGGGTCACGCCCGACGGCACCGATTGCCAGGCCGAACGCACCGGCAAAGATACCTTTGACCAGTGACCCACTGGAGAGCGAACCGACCAGCAGAATGCCCAGCACGGCCAGCAGCATGTAATCCCTTGGTTGGAACATTAGGGCAAATTCGGACACGAAAGGGGCGGCAAGGGCCAGCACCAGAATGCCGATCAACCCGCCAAAAAATGACATGACCGTTGTTACGCCAATGGCCTGACCCGCTTCGCCGCGCAAGGCCATGGGATAGCCGTCCATGGCCGTCGCAATTGCTGAAGGCGCGCCCGGAATGTTGAGCAGGATCGCCGTGCGAGAGCCGCCATAGACCCCGCCCATATAGATGCCTACCATGAGAGAAATTGCGGGATACACATCCCACGAAAACGTGAAGGAAATCAGGATGGAGACGGCCATGGTCACCGACAGGCCGGGAATGGCGCCGATATAGATGCCCGCAAATGTGCCTATGCCGACCAGAACCAAAAGCTCGGGATGTGTGAAGATCGTGAGGATTGCCAGAAACGTGTCCATTACGACGCTCCTCCGGATGTGAGGTTGCGGAAAAACTGGAGAAATTCGGCTTCGGGCAGGATGCCTGCGGGCAAGAGCACCGTGAACACAACGCGGAAAACGATCCAGATC
>NZ_JBFEKM010000264.1:0-3766 GCF_041552635.1 Sulfitobacter sp. | reverse complement strand
GATCAGTCATAACAAGGGTGATGCCCGCATCCTGCACGCGGGATTTCAACGCATCATACTTGAAGAGCTTGAACAAAGGCACTGAAATTGCACCGATTTTCCAGATTGCCAGATGGGCGGCCGCGCACCACGGGCTTTGGCTGAGCAAGACACCGACGCGGTCGCCCGCCTGCACACGCGGCAACAACGCCCGCGCCAATCCATCGGTCATGTCAGACAAATCGCCATAGGTCACGTCGCGCCGCACGGTACCCGTCAGGTCAATGATAGACGTCCGTCCCGCATCCTGCGCCAGACATTGCGCCGCCATATTCAGCCGCGCAGGGATGTCCCACGCGCCCGACATGTCCAGTCCGGGCAAGGGGTCAGCCATCGCCTAGCCCCAAGGCTCGAGCGTCAGCGTCTGCTTGGCGGTTTGCTGCATCAGGCAGCTAAGTGCCGCAGGTCCCTGCCCCGTGCCGCCAGACCAAAGCGACGCCTCGTAGGCGCAGGCCTTGTCGCGGAACGGGATCCAGGCACGCTGCATCTCGCGCAAGGCTGCCGCAGCGCCGGGCAGACCCTTCATCGACGCTGGACGCTCGGCATCTAGGTTTTTGGCCTGTGCCATTGCCACCTTGTAGTGGCTGTTTAGCAGGCCATCCCAATAGGCCAGTTCCCGGTCCAGACAGCCGCCCATGCCAACGGTGCTGTGCCCGCCAGGCGTGTCTTCCATGCATTGCCCTGCCGACGCACCGGCACAATCGATCTTTGCGCCATAGCTTTCTGCCTGTTCCAGACAGGATTGCGTACCCCTATCGGTATATTGCAAATCCTGCGCCAGAACCGGTGCGGCCAACAGCGTCAAAACGGCAGCCAGACGGATCATGCCATCGCTCCCATCATCTCGCGACCGACCAGCATGCGGCGGATTTCCGATGTGCCTGCGCCGATTTCCATCAGCTTGGCATCGCGGAAAATGCGGCCCACGGGGTTGTCGGACAGATAGCCCGCGCCGCCCATTGCCTGCACCGCTTGGTGCGCCTGTTTCATCGCCTCTTCCGAGGCATACAAGCAGCAAGCCGCCGCATCCGCGCGGGTCACGTCGCCGCGATCACAGGCCTTTGCGACCTCGTAAACATAAGCGCGGGCCGAATTCATCGCGGTGTACATATCAGCCATCTTGCCCTGCATCAGTTGGAAGCTGCCGATAGGCTGGCCAAACTGTTTGCGCTCGGCCATGTAGGGCATAATTTCATCCAGACACGCCGCCATGATCCCCAGCCCGATGCCCGCCAGCACGACGCGTTCATAATCAAGGCCCGACATCAGAACACGCACGCCGCGCCCCTCTTCCCCCAAGACATTCTCGAACGGGACTTCGACATCGTCAAAGATCAGCTCGGCGGTGTTTGACCCGCGCATGCCCAGCTTGTCGAAATGCGGGCTGGTCGTGAAACCCTTCATGGATTTTTCGATCAGGAACGCCGTGATCCCCTTGGACCCTGCATCGGGATCGGTCTTGGCATAAACCACCAAAGTATCGGCGTCTGGGCCGTTGGTGATCCAGTATTTATTGCCGGACAGGCGGTAGTGGTCGTTGCGTTTTTCAGCGCGCAGTTTCATCGACACAACATCGCTGCCCGCCGACGGTTCGGACATGGCCAGCGCGCCAACATGGGTGCCTGAACACAGACCCGGCAAGTACTTTGCCTTTTGTTCGGCCGTGCCGTTCAGGCGGATCTGGTTCACGCAAAGGTTGGAATGTGCCCCGTAGGAAAGCGAGACAGACGCCGATGCCCGCGCGATCTCTTCGACCGCGACGGTATGCGCGAGATAGCCCATGCCAGTGCCGCCGAATTCCTCATCCACGGTCATCCCCAGCAAGCCAAGGCTGCCCATCTCCTCCCAAAGCTCGGGCGGGAATTCATTTTTCAGGTCGATGCTGGCAGCCATCGGTTTGACGCGTTCCTGCGCCCAACGGTGCACCATATCGCGCAGATCATTCACATCGTCGCCCAAATCGAATTTCATGCTGGCGTTGAACATGGACCCCTCCCAGAGTTTATTGAACAGTTGTTCATTACTTTACACTCCCAGAGGATTCGGTCAAGCAAATCCACGTCATATGGAACCTGAACCCCCTCGTCGTCGTTACAACATTGAACAAGTGTGAAAGGACGAGTTTACTATGACCGATTCATTGAAAGAAGAATTCTGGGACCGCATCGAGGATGTTCGCACAGGGATGCTGGGCACAGATGACGCTCGCTCTGTCCCGATGAGCCATTATGTGGACAAGGACGCAAATGTGCTGTGGTTCATCACCGCCAAGGGAACCGATCTGGCGAAAACCGCCCAGTCCGGCGCATCGGCAGAATATGTTGTGATCAGCAATGACGAACATCTTTACGCCCGTGTCGATGGAAAAGTCCAAGCTGTGAGCGACCCTGCGAAACTGGACGAACTCTGGTCTGCAATCGCAGGCGCATGGTTCGAGGATGGTCGTCAGGACGATGACATACAGCTGGTCCGCATGGATCTTTCGTCAGCCGAAGTCTGGGCAACCGGTGGCAGCCTGTCTTTTCTATATGAAGTCGCCAAGGCGCATCTAACAGACGAAAAGCCCGATATGGGGCAGCACGGCACCATCAGTTTCTAATCAGACTGTGAAATTCAGATGATCAAAGGGCGCATTCGTTGCGCCCTTTTTTCTGTGGCTCAGGCCTGCTGGTAAACCGCGCTCACTTCCTCGCGGATGATACGGGCGATCAGGGTGCAATCCTCGATACTGAAGGTCAGTGGCACACGCATGTCGATCAGCCCGGCCAACACCGCATCGCTTTTGGGCAAGGGTGCCGAGGGGGCGTATCGCCAGCTATCATAGCGGCTGGTAAAGCCCAAAGGTTCTGCCGCGCCGAACCACTTTAATTCAACCCCGCGGGCGAAACACCGGCTTAGGACGTCGCGCAGTTTGTCCAGTGCCCAACCTTGCAACAGAAACTGGATCGACGACCCCACGATGCTTTCGCCCGCCGCGCGGTCGATCACAGTCAGGCCGGGCGTGTTGCGCAATCCGGCCTCGACCGTGAAATAGCGTTCATTCCAGCGCGCGACTTGTGCCCCAAGGTCGTGCAACTGGGGCCGCAGCAATGCAGCGCGCAAATTATCCATACGCCCTGAAATATTTGGGGTCTCGTATTTGATCTGGTCAAAGGCTTCAGGCGGCGGGCCGGCCAGATGCTTTTCATACATCATATACGACCCCGACAAGATGATCGCACGGGCCGCGACCTGCGGATCATCGGTCACCAGCAAACCACCCTCGCCTGAATTAACATGTTTGTAAGTCTGGCAGGAATAGCATCCCACCGCGCCGTGCCGCCCTGACGGCACAGCGTTCCACGCGGCCCCCATCGTGTGGGCGCAATCCTCTACCACCGTCACGCCAGCCGCATCGCACAGCGCCATCAGGGTATCCATATCACAGATATGGCCGCGCATATGGCTCAGCAAAAGGACCTTGGCCTGATCCAGTTTAGCCGCCAGATCGTCCAGATCAATCACCAACCCGTCCGTCACATCAACGAACACCGGCTGCGCCCCGACGGCGGCAATCGCCCCCGGAACAGGGGCCAGCGTAAAAGCATTGGACAGCACGAGGTCGCCCGGTTTCACCCCGACCGCACGCAGGGCCGTGGCAATGGCATAGCCCCCCGATGCCACGGCAAGGCAATACTCCGCCCCGACCATCGCGGCAAATTCCTGCTCAAGCAGGGCCACTTCAGCG
>NZ_JBFEKM010000263.1:0-3822 GCF_041552635.1 Sulfitobacter sp. | reverse complement strand
CGCTGCAACGGCACCACATCGGCGCTGAACCGTGCGGCGCGCTATGATGCCGATGCGTTCGAGGACGTCGCAGGCGATCCGCTGGAGACCTTGCGCGCGCTGATAGCTGAATCGAAAATTGACCTGCCCGCAGACCTGCCCCAAGCGGCGGCTGGCCTGTTTGGCTATCTGGGCTATGATATGATCCGGCTGATCGAACACCTGCCCAACGTCAACCCCGACCCGCTTGGCCTGCCTGACGCGATGATGGTGCGCCCGTCGGTGATTGCCGTGCTTGATGGCGTCAAGGGCGAGGTCACGATCGTATCGCCCGCATGGGTGTCGAACGGCCAGACCGCCAAAGCCGCCTATGCCCAAGCCGCCGAACGCGTGATGGATGCGGTGCGTGATCTGGAACGCGCCATGCCCGGTGCAAGCCGCGATCTGGGCGAAGCGCACGAAGAATCTGCCCCTGTCAGCAATTTCACCCGCGAAGGGTATAAATCTGCCGTCGAAAAAGCCCGCGAATATATCGTCGCTGGCGATATCTTTCAGGTGGTGCCGTCGCAACGTTGGTCGCAGGGTTTCTCGCAACCCCCCTTTGCGCTTTATCGCAGCTTGCGGCGTACGAACCCGTCGCCTTTCATGTTTTATTTCAACTTTGGCGACTTCCATGTTGTCGGGGCTTCGCCCGAAATCCTTGTCAGGGTCTTTGGCAAGGAAATCACCATACGCCCCGTTGCCGGCACCCGCCGTCGCGGCGCGACCGAGGAAGAAGACCGCGCGTTGGAAGCGGACCTGCTGGCCGACGAAAAGGAACTGGCCGAGCATCTGATGCTGCTGGATCTGGGCCGCAACGATGTGGGCCGCGTCGCCAAGATTGGCACCGTGCGCCCCACCGAGGAATTCATCGTCGAACGCTACAGCCATGTCATGCACATCGTGTCCAACGTGGTGGGCGAATTGCGTGATGACCGTGATGTGCTGGATGCGTTCTTTGCCGGCATGCCCGCAGGGACCGTATCAGGTGCCCCCAAAGTCCGCGCGATGGAGATCATCGACGAACTTGAGCCCGAAAAGCGCGGGCTTTATGGCGGCGGTGTCGGGTACTTTAGTGCGGGCGGCGACATGGACATGTGCATCGCCCTGCGCACCGCAGTCATCAAGGATAAAACTCTGTATATTCAGGCCGGTGGCGGTGTGGTCTATGACAGCGACGCCGAGGCGGAATATATGGAAACCGTCCATAAATCCGACGCGATCCGCCGTGCGGCTGCCGATGCCGCGCGCTTTGCCGGAAATGGAAATAACTGATCATGCCCAACCAGCCACCTTTTGAAATCGCAGCTCAAAAGGTGGCTCCGGGCACCCGTGAGCAGATTGATCTGCCCATTTCGATCTTGCCAGATCACACCCCCGTTGGCCTCTCGCTCGAAGTGATCCATGGCAAACGCGAAGGTCCCACCATGTTCGTGAGCGCCGCCGTGCATGGCGACGAATTGATCGGGGTCGAAATCGTGCGTCGGCTGCTGCGCGCCCCGCAGCTTAAATCCCTCCGTGGCACCTTGCTGGTGATCCCCGTGGTGAATTCCTTTGGATTTCTGAACCGCTCGCGGTACTTGCCCGACCGCCGCGATCTGAACCGCTGTTTTCCGGGGCACCCGTCGGGTTCACTTGGGTCGCGCTTGGCGCATATCTTCCTGAACGAAGTCGTCTTGCGCTGTGATTTCGGCATTGATCTGCATTCCGCCGCGATCCATCGCACGAACCTGCCGCAAGTGCGGATTTCGCCCTCTGACCCGATTACCCGACGGATGGCGATCAACTTTGCCGCCCCCGTCGTTCTGACGTCGCCGTTGCGCGACGGGTCACTGCGCGCTGTGGCCTCGGCCAGGGGCACGCCTGTGCTGCTTTACGAGGCGGGCGAAGGGCTGAGGTTTGACGAAATGGCCGTACGCGCCGGTGTTGCTGGCATCTTACGGGTGATGCGCGCCGAAAATATGTTGCCTGCCAAGGGCATCGCAGAATCGCGTCGCCAACCCCATGTCTGTTCCAGCTCAAGCTGGCTGCGCGCGCCCGTGGGCGGCCTGCTGCGCACTTTCCGCGCCGAAGGCGAGACCGTCAAGGAAGGCGATGCGCTTGCCACGGTGTCAGACCCCTTTGGCAAGACCGAAGAAGACATCGTAGCACCCTTTGACGGCATCTTGATTGGCCGCGCCATCCTGCCCGTCGTCAACGAGGGCGACGCCGTGTTCCATCTGGCCAAGCTGATGCCGCGCGCGATTGCCGACACGGTCGAAGATATGATTACCCAGTTGGAAAGCGACCCGCTGTTCGACGAAGACGAGATTATCTAACCCTTTGGGATAAAAATTTACTCGGCTTCCTCGGCCAGCAATACGGCCGAGATGGGGGCCAATGCGACCTGACTGGCGCGATCTTGCAATCCCCAAACCAACAGCGCCGATATCGTCTCGGGGCGCATCCGGCCCAGCATGATGACCGATCCTTCAATTCCTGCCTTGAACGCCGCTTGATCCAGAAAACGACGGATCACCGTGGGTGTCTGGTCCTTGCTGTCAAAGTCGCGGAAAATCGCGGCGGCGGGCACGCCTTCCTTGATTGCCAGTTTGGGCATGGTGTTCAACCCCTTGTCCTGTGTGACCAGCCCATGACCGCCCTCTGCCAGAATCGCAGTAACCTGATCGGCCAATGCACGGTCGGGCTGCAACCCGTTGCCCTGCCCCTCCAGCACGCCGATGACTTCGGGCAGACGGGTCAGCGCAACAGCAAGGGTGGTTTCCGCATCAGACGCCTGCGCGCTGTCGGGCAGATCAACCATCGCCAAGACCTCGAACCCTTCGTTGCGGTAGATGGTCATCCGTTCGGCCGCATCGGGCAGGTCCACATCGACGGCAAAGCTGATCGGATAAGGAAAGCTGCGCAGAGCGGCGATGCCGACTTCTCCTCCGTCCAGATCGCTGCCTTGGTCGATCAACAAGATACCCATCAAGGGTTTGTCATCAGGGTTGGCAAAGGGCTGGCCATAGCGGGTAATCGCGCCGGAAGGCAGAGCCTGTTGAACGGCGGCATCTGTCTGTTCACCCGATAGTGCCGTCGGCAAACGGTTCACGGTCACAGCAGCACCTCGTGGTTTGCTGGCGGCAGTATCAATGCTTGGGGCTTCGGTAGGGACAGGCACATCCAGAACCGTTGGTCTTTTGGTTACCGGAGCCGCCTCGACCACGACGGTCGTCGGCATGTCGGGCTTGGATGTTTCGGTCTGCGGTTCTTCTGCGGGCGTGGCGGGGATTTCAACGGTCACGCTATTTTCTGGTGCCGTGTCTTTAGCGGTAATAACTTCGGGGGCGGTTTCTTCAACTTCGGGGGCGGTTTCTTCCATCACATCGTCTTGCGGCACGGGGTCAACTACGACGGTTTCCCCGGCGATAGGTTCGTCCGCGTCCGGCGGGGTTGTTATCACAGGTGCAGGTGCCGCAGAATCCGTCGCAATGGCGGTATCATCGCGAGCGTCAGGTTCCATCGGGGCCAAAGCCATCGGGTTAGGCAGGATCGGCGCATCCGGTGTCATGGCTGGCGGTGTCGTTTCTATTGCCTCGTTAAGCCGAGTGATTTCAATATCTTGGCCGATCTCCGGCGCTGCCAAGGGGGCCGTCGCCATATCTTGGGGTGCATCGGCGCTGCTGTCATCTGCGGGCATGATTGCAAGCGGCGCAGGCTTCGCCTCGGGCGGGCTGTCAACAGGCGCAGGTGCGGGCGGTTCAGGGGGCGTATCGACTGGCGCGGCGGCTGTCATATCCTGCGGCGCGGTATCATCCATCT
>NZ_JBFEKM010000262.1:0-3834 GCF_041552635.1 Sulfitobacter sp. | reverse complement strand
GCCATCACCGGAAAACCCGCCGATGCTCAAAAGCTGGTGACCGACGCCAAACATGCCTGCAAAGACAACTATTCCGGCGAAATGCGCGAAAAACAGGATCAGTACGGCCATCATGACACGATTGAACGGCTCCAAAGGTATCTTTGCCATGCCAACCGATACCCACCGCATGACCGCAAGATGTATCCAACTACTCGAAACGATGGCGATAACTGCAAGAATTAGTGAAAAAAGCAAAGAGACGCTCCTGATTGGATGAACTTGCCCAAGCGTATATCAGGCAAACAGCATCGGGCATTCGCGCGCACATTTATTGCGCAAGATGATGTAGATCAGGTGCAGTGTACCAAGACCCGCCAAGAGGCAGAAGAACGAAATATAGGCATAGCGCAGCAACAGACTATCCACCACCACAACGGCGATGATGGTGCCGCCGAAATACCGCATGTGCAGATAGCGTGACAGCAACGGTGGCGCGATGATCAGGGTCAGATAGATGAGATAGGTCACCCAGCGCGGCATCATATAATCCAGTAGCATCATGCCTTCATAGGCCAGTGAATCTTGATTGACTGTTACCCTGACCCATTCAGGGTTGATCAGATGGGGGATGTAAAGCAGCAGTCCAAACGCAATCCCGATTGCCGCAAAACCCAAGAAGAGCTTTTTGCGCGGGCTGTCGGGCGGTTCCAGCACATAGACAGAGATGGGTATCCAGATCGGCCACATGAACCATGTGAAAAAAATGAACCCTAACGCCCCCCAGAGGACCATGTCGGGATTACCTGTATTCATACCGATCCAGACGTGGCCTTCCATGAATTGCTGAATGCCGGCGAACAGCGGCATCAAGGCGACCGGAATATACCGCCAATTGATCTGCCTTGCTTTCCAGGTGGCGAATGTACCACCTGCCACAAGAAGGACACTGGCAGTAAAGCTGACTTCTGCTGAAAGGCACATATTGGGCTCTCTTTGTGGTTTTGATTTCTTCAGGTGCAGTTTCGTGCCCTAGAACGGGAAGCGTTTTGGGTCAGTCACTAACCTAAGTACGCTATGTTCTGTATCCGCCCAAGGCTGACTGAGACCTCACCAAGACCCTCAATGTTGTCCAGCGCCACCCAAGCAGCCTTTTCCTCAGCATCCGAATCTGCAAGTCCCCAAACATCAACGCGATCACCTTCGACCACGACGTTCAGATGCGCAGGATTGAGCCCCGGAACCTGTCCCAGTGCCGCCATGACAATCTCGCGCTTTTCGCGATTGGATGTCGATGGCTCAAGCGTTACCCTTTGCGTACTCGCAAGGGCTTGCATCAAATTGGCACGACTGACGATACCAACGATCTTGCCATTCTCGACCACTGGAACGCGTTTGATACGTTTTTTCTCAAGCAGACGCGCAATGTCTGCGACAGGTGTATTCGGAGACACGACCTCAATATCGTGGGTCATCAAATCCGTGGCTCGGCGAGTGCGCATGGCAATGAAGTCCCGCGCCATATTTTCGTGTCCGGAAAACAGCGAGAGCCACCAGGATTTATGGGCATCGCCTGATCCTTCAACCCGGCGCATAAGATCGCCCTCGCTGATTAGACCGATGACCGTCCCGTCCCCATCAAGGATGGGTACCGCGCTGATATGGTTCTTCATCATAAGCGCTGTGATTTGTTCCACAGTCGTATCAACGGCCGCGGATATGACGTTTTTCGTCATGATGTCTTGAGCTTGCATTCTGAACTCCTTTTCTGCGATGATAGTCGGCAGAAGACCTGCCAGATCTGGGGGCTACGCTCAGTCGTGGGGCACACCGAGCTCTTCTGCTTTGAGATGATCCATCAATTCCTGAATGTCTTCGGGAACATCTGTGATCGAGAACCTTGCCTGTTCCTCACGGTCGTGAACAAAAGCTGTGATATCGGCCAGTTCCTGTCCTGATATCTCGATCACATTGCCCAGCTCCTCGCGCTGCATTATCACCATGACCTCAGCACCGCGCCACATTTTCGCGGCGAAATCGAACGGGTTCATTGGCTGGTTCATGAATTCGGCGTCCAGCATCGGTGCATCTTCACCGCCGATACCGTTCACTGAATGACAGACGACGCAGGCCTTGGAGCCGAATAAAAACCGGCCGTTGGTGGCGTTCATTTCCGGGAGAGTTAAGCTGCTTTCAACTGTGGTTTCAAAGATCTGTGTCGCGTGGGATGCGGCTGTTGCAAAAGTCCCGAAAGTCGACAGGGCAACTGCTATGACCCCCGCGCTGATTGTCGCCGTGTTGTGTCCAATAGCGTTCATTGTGCATTCCCTCCGATTTCGTTTGATACTTGCGTTCCGGCATTTCCGTCCATGATCTCAATTGCGTCCTGCAATCGTCCGATCCCCGCCAAACCACCCGCTGATGTAAAGGCTGCTGCGGCCTCCAATTTTGGGGCCATCGAGCCAGCAGGTGCATCGAAATGCAGGGCGTCTTTGGGTGAGAGCCATGGGCGTTTCATGGCGGTGTCGGACCCGAAATCCTGATAAACACCATCAACGTCGGTCAGCAACAAAAGCACATCCGCACCCAGCGACCGGGCTAGCAGGGCGCTTGACGCGTCTTTGTCTACCACCGCCTCAATCCCGATCAGACTGCCATCGTGCTGTCGGATCACCGGGATGCCGCCACCACCTGTGCAAATGACAACAACGCCCGCATCCAGCAACAGTTGGATGACGCGGGTATCGGGGATTTCCATCGGGGCGGGCGAGGCTACTACACGGCGCCACTTTGCGCCATCTTGCGCGATGTGCCATCCATTTGCGCTGGCGATGGCTTGTGCCTGTTCGTGGTCATAGACCGGCCCTACAAACTTGGTCGGATCCCCAAACGCCGGATCATTGCGGTCAACCACGACCTGTGTCAGCAGCGTGGCGACGGGGCGATCATGGTCCAGGACATTTTCAAGCTCCTGTTCGATCAGATAGCCGATCATTCCCGCCGTTTCCGCACCCAGTACATCCAGTGGATAACCATCTTTCGCAGGATTCTGAAGGGCGAGAAGGCCAACTTGCGGCCCGTTGCCATGTGTAATTACCAACCGATGCCCCGCGCGCACGACATCGGCCAGGGCCTGTGCCGCAACCAGCGCATTCTTACGTTGGTTCTCTGCGGTCATGGGCTGCCCGCGTTGCAACAGGGCATTGCCCCCCAGGGCTGCGACCACCAACATGCCTAGGCCCCCAACGTAGCGACAAGAACGGCCTTGATGGTGTGCAACCGGTTTTCGGCCTGATCAAATACGATGGAGGCGGGGCTTTCGAACACCTCTTCGGTGACTTCCATCGCTGTGATGCCAAATTTTGCTTCAATATCGGCACCCACCTCGGTGTCGGCATTATGGAAGGCGGGCAGGCAGTGCATGAATTTCGTCCTCGGATTGCCTGTTCGTGCCATAACGTCGGCATTCACTTGATAGGGCGTCAGCAACTCGATCCGTTCTGCCCATCTTTCCTTCGGCTCACCCATCGAAACCCAGACATCGGTGTAGATGAAATCGACGCCTTCTACGGCGGCATCCACGTCCTCGGTCAGCGTGATCCGTGCGCCGGTCTCGGTGGCGATGGCATCGGCCTCGTCGCGGATCGCTTGCTCGGGCCATAAAGTTTCAGGAGCACACAGGCGCACATCCATGCCCATCTTGGCCCCGCCGATCAACAGGCTGTCGCCCATGTTGTTCCCCGCATCCCCCAGAAATGCAAAGGCGATCTGGCTCAGGGGCTTGTCCGAATGTTCGCTCATGGTGAGAAAGTCTGCGAGAATTTGGGTCGGATGGAATTCATCTGTTAGACCGTT
>NZ_JBFEKM010000261.1:0-3900 GCF_041552635.1 Sulfitobacter sp. | reverse complement strand
CTGATCACGGGATTTGAGGTCGGCGGCAAGATAGGCATGGGTGGCAGGGGCCGTGACCTTGTGGGTTGCCTGGGTCAGATCGCAAATCGCAGCGGTTTGGACGTACCCGCAGTATCCGCATTTGGTCAGTTGAACATAGGACCAGCCGTCATGCTCGGCCAAGATCGTCAGTGTATCGCCATAAAGCGCTTGCCGGTCACGCGCGCCGCCCGGTTGACGGCAGATATCTGTCAGCGAAACCCCGATCTGGCCGGTTGCGTTCATGGATACTTTGGCGGGATCAGGGCTAAGCCGGTGGTCGGTCATTTCGCCAGCAGGTCACCAAGGGCGGCATGAAGCGCACGCGTGGCTTGGCCCACGCCGCCTTTTGGTCGGGCGGGTGCCGCGCTGGGCTGCCAGCCATAGATGTCGAAATGCGCATAGGGCGTTTCTGTGACGAACCGGCGCAGGAACAACGCCGCCGTGATGCAGCCTGCGAAACCGCCGGACGGCGCATTGTCCAGATCGGCGATCCCGGGTTCAATCATGGTCTCGTAAGGCGCATGGAACGGCAAGCGCCACACGGGGTCGGCATGGGTTGCCGCAGCTGTTTCAAGGGCTGTGACAAAAGCCGCTTCATCGCTGAAATAGGGCGCAAGATCAGGCCCTACAGCCACCCGTGCGGCACCGGTCAATGTCGCCATCGAGATGATCTGATCGGGTTTATCCTCATCCGCGAGGGTTAGGGCATCGGCCAGCACAAGGCGCCCTTCGGCGTCGGTGTTGTTGATTTCTACGGTAAGGCCCTTGCGCGAGGTCAAGATATCTTGCGGGCGGAAGGCATTGCCGGAAACCGCGTTTTCGACAGCGGGGATCAGAACGCGCAGCTGGATGTTCATACCCGTTGCCATGATCATATGCGCCAGTCCCAGCACGGCCGCTGCGCCACCCATATCCTTTTTCATCAAACCCATAGACGCACCGGGTTTCAGGTTCAGCCCGCCGGTGTCAAAGCAGACACCCTTGCCCACAAGCGCCAGTTTCTTGCCCGTATTGCCCCATTTGATATCGATCAAGCGGGGCGCGCGGTCTGCGGCGCGGCCAACGGTGTGGATCATGGGGAAATTCTGCGCCAACAAGTCATCGCCTGTAATAACGCTGATGCTCGCCCCATGTTTTTCTGCCAGCGTACGTGCCGCGGATTCAAGGTCAGGTGGCCCCATGTCAGAGGCGGGCGTGTTGATCAGATCGCGTGTCAACATCTCGCCCTCGGCTTGGGCGCGCAGACGGTCGGTGTCGATATTTTTGGGCGCGACAAGGCTGGCCTTGAGGGGGGCCTGCTTTGCATATCTGTCGAAACGGTAAGATGCCAACAGCCAACCAAGGGCTTCATTCGCCAGATCATCAGCGGGCAAGTCTGTTTCGATGCGATAAGCTCCTTTGGGCAGCTTTCCGGCAGCACCTGCTAGGTGAAACCGCCCTCTGCTGCGGGATTTTTTCGTGCCATATCCCACCAGCGCCCTAGAAACAGCACCGCCCGCATCAGGCAGCGCCAGCGCTTGGCCCAAGGCCCCGGTAAAGCTGTTCACCTCTACCCAATCGGCTGTGGCCTTGGGTTGATCGGCCAGCCAATCGGTTAATTGGTCTTCGGCGATGACATAGAGCGGAATCTGCGGGTCGGACGGATCGGCAAAGCTGGCGGGCATCAGTTGGTACCTTTCGGGACGTGTAATTTACCGACCAACCTAGACGTATCCGCCCTCGCTGCAAGCCTGTCAGATCGACATATCTTGTGTGTCCCAGATGGCTGTCAGCGATCGTTCGCCAATACGGATCAAACGGGTCAGCGTGGCGGCAACGGCGACCTCGTCATGCTGATCAATCGCACACATCACATCACGCGCAACGACGGCAAGTTTTTGCAGCCCCACTTGGTCTGCGATAGCAATCAGCGACCGACTGTTCTTGCGCAATTCATCCCAGTTTGATTCCCGAAACAGCCTGTCGCAATGCGACATCCGAAGGGCAAGCTCCTCCATCGCGCGGCAAACGACGTCTTCTGCCCCGGCTTCACCAAGCTGCGCATAAAGCGTGCCAAGCCTTTCTTGGTCGACGCTAACCTGTTCGGTCGGCCGCATTTGTAAAACATGCATTTTGTCACCCCTTAGATGTGTCCCCACGACTAAGAAATATCTATGCGCCACATTTATTTTCAAATGGTTGAGGCCCAAATGCCTTTTTGCTCGAATGTGATTAGAATTCAGGATATCCCTTGGGGACTCTAAAAGGGACGGTATGGACATGGACAAGGCGAAACCTCTGCCATCTTATCTGGTGCAGCGTTACCATGGTTGGAAAGCAACCAGTTATTCGGAAAACCAAGCTTGGTATCGGCGTCTTGCCAGCGATGGCCAGCATCCGCGTGCAATGGTAATTTCATGCTGTGACAGCCGGGTTCATGTTACCTCGATTTTTGGCGCGGATCAGGGCGAGTTCTTTATTCACCGCAATATTGCCAACCTGGTGCCGCCCTATTTGCCTGATGGTGAACAGCACGGGACGTCTGCTGCGGTTGAATATGCGGTGCAGGTTCTAAAGGTCGCGCATGTAATTGTCTTGGGCCATTCCAGCTGTGGCGGTGTGCAAGGGTGCATCGATATGTGTCAGGGCAAGGCCCCAGACCTAGAAGCAAAGAATAGTTTTGTGGGCCGGTGGATGGATATCCTGCGCCCCAAATATGATATCGTCGCGGATATTGCGGACCCCAAAGAGCAGGTTCGCCAACTTGAGAAACTGTCGGTTATGACGTCGCTCGAGAATCTGATGACCTTTCCGTGGATCGAAGAAAAGGTCAAAGCCGCAGAGCTGACGTTGCACGGGCTTTGGACTGATATCGGCGAGGGCGGCCTTGAGTGCTATAGCGCCGATAAGAACCTGTTCGTTCAGGTGTAAGGCCCCGATCTAAAGCCTTAAATTCAGTATGGTCCAAGCGGTGGCCAGCTCTTGAGACATAATTCTTGTACTGAGTAGCACGCGGTGCTTTTCTCTCGCTATGATTGTATCTGCTGCTCTGTTTCTAGTTTCAATGATTGGCGTTGTGATCGCCTTTTTGTGGCTGGGTTGGTCTGACGTCATTTTGCTGGCCGGGCCTTGCGCCATAGCAAGCTTCATTCTGCTTCTGAATGAAATCAGGGCCCGGTTTTTTGCAGGGCGGGCGCATGGGGCCAGAGCTGTCGTCGTGGACGGATCAAATGTGATGTATTGGCGGGATGGCACGCCGCAGATCGAACCTGTTCAAGAGGTCGTGCGCTATTTGACAGCGCGTGGATACAAAGCGGGCGTGATGTTTGATGCAAACGCCGGGTATCTGCTTGCTGGCAGCTATCTTGGTGACAAAGCGCTCAGCAAGCTGCTCAAGCTGCCGGTCGCAAGCGTGCAGGTCGTGCCCAAAGGATCCCCCGCTGATCCTTTTATTCTGGATGCTGCGCGTGAAATGGGCGCGTTTGTGGTCTCGAACGACCGCTTTCGCGATTGGGCCGAAGTCTATCCCGAAGTCGCGACGCCGGGGCATCTGGTCAAAGGCGCATACCGTCAGGGACAGCTTTGGGTTGATTTTGCAGTAAACGGAGATGTTGGCAAAGCCGCTTAAGGCGAGAAAAAGCGTGTAGGCAAAAGCGTGACTTTAGCCGCCAAGCTGGGGCCGCATTGCTTGGTAAATAACTGCCGTGGCAACATTTGCCAAATTTAGGGATCTTACACGCGGGTCAAGCATCGGCAAATGAAACACCCGATCGTCCATTCCGTCTAGAACCTCGGACGGCAGGCCTGCGGATTCACATCCGAAAACCAGATAAGCATCCTTTCGATAGTGGGGTTCATAAAGGCTTTTTTCGCCGTGTTCTTCAAAGAAGTACAAGCTGT
>NZ_JBFEKM010000260.1:0-3928 GCF_041552635.1 Sulfitobacter sp. | reverse complement strand
GAACGCGCCGTCAGCAGCTTTGTTGCGCGCCCGCAGATGGGCAAGGGCCGCGCCGCTGTCGCGCGTGCAGATGCGGCACCCGTTCAGGCACTGCGGCGGTGACCCCGCGGTCGTTGTTGTTGCAGACCGTTTGGCGCGTCGGCGCGGTCGCAGGTTTCTAGCGATAGTTCTTTCACCCAAATCAGGATCGGAGATTTTTGATGACATATCAGTTTGGCAGCCCTGCGCGGCTTGGCCCTTCGGGGCCGGGCATTGATTTGCTGGGCGTGCGGGTGTCGGCGCTAAACCTGCGGTCGGCCTGTGACACGGTACATGACGCGGTGCGTGAAGGGCAGCGGGGATATGTCTGTCTTTGTGGTGCGCATGGGCTGGTGGACAGCCAATCTGCGCCAGCTTTGCGGATTGCCTATAACAAGGCGTTTTTGAACACACCCGATGGCATGCCGCTGGTCTGGGAACTGCACCGGCAGGGCCATTCGGATGCCGGGCGCGTCTATGGCCCCGACCTGATGCTGGGGATGTTTGAACGCGGGTTGCGGCACTATCTGTATGGTGCATCGCCCGCGACACTTGCGCGGCTTGAGGACCGGCTGAAAAAGCGGTTCCCCCAAGCGACAATCGTCGGGGCCTATTCCCCGCCGTTCCGGGCGTTGACAGAACAAGAGGACGATGACGTCGCCCACCGCATCAATGCGGCCAAACCCGATATCGTCTGGGTTGGCCTTGGGGCCCCCAAGCAGGAACTTTGGATGGCGCGGTTACGCGACCGGCTGCATGCGCCGATGCTGATCGGCGTCGGGGCCGCGTTTGATTTTCATGCCGGTAAAAAACCGCAGGCCCCCGCCATCATGCAGTCGCTGGGCCTAGAGTGGCTGTTCCGACTGGGGTCCGAGCCGCGCCGGTTGTGGCGCAGGTATTTGCGGGTGGTTCCGGGCTACATCGGATTGCTTGCCTTACAACGCTTGGGGCTTAGGCAATATCCAGCGGTGACAGCGGTTGGCGGCCCCCGGATTTCGGCCCGAAAAAAGGAGAAATAGCCAAAAAGAACCGGCCAAAAGCGCCAGCTTCGGGGCGGAGCTGGCGTTGCAAGCGAAAGTCCGCCCTTTTGGTGTCGATCTTTGGTAGTCAGGTCTAAGTATCTGAAAGGTATAATGAATTACAGGATTAAGGCCTACGCCCTTTGGCTTATTCTCTTGTTGGCGGTATCATCCTTTAGCACAGTCGGATACGCACAAAGTATAAGTCAGAACGGCCTAAGCTCAAACGAACAAACAATATTTTTTGCCACCTGCAATGAGGGCCATATCCCGCCCCGGTGTGGGGTCGGCGATTTGCTGCCCCGGGGTGTGCAAACCCCCTTGCGCTTCCATAGTAGCACCCAACTTGGTTGGGGTACTTCTTCCGATGTCCTCGAACACTTCGAGGATTTTGTAACCATCGGAGGCAAACCCCTAATGACAATTTATTACGTTGCGACAAGCGGCAGTAACAATGGCAACGGTAGTACGACAGAACCATATCGTTCGATCCAGCAGGCACTCGACTCTGGCCTGCAACCCGGAGACGAAGTCGTCGTTCGTGCCGGTACCTATCAAGAAGCGATCAATATCAACACCGGTGGTTCGGCAGCCGCAAACGTGACACTTCGCGCAGAGGTCCCCGGTACCGTGACCATTGAGGCGCCCTCGAGCGGCTGGAACGGTATCAGCGTCAATGACAACTATGTCACCGTAAGCGGTTTCACGGTCAGCAACGCCAATGGCGACGGTCTTGAGGGCAACAATGTGCATCACGTTGAGGTTCTCAATAACGTGTTCAACGGCAACGGCGAATCCGGCATTCAGTTCAACGGATCCGACTTTATCAAGATTGATGGCAACGTCACCTACGAGAACGCAGCCGATGGCTGGTTTTCGGGGATTTCGGTTTATCAGAACCGCAACCTGACCGGCGATACGTCAACGGATGAATTCCGCACGATCATCAGCAACAACATCTCGTATGACAACGTGACCCGTACGGGGGATCACACCGATGGCAACGGCATCATCATCGATGATTTTCAAAGCACCCAGACCAGCGGATTTCCCAGCTATGACTTTCCGACGCTTGTGGAAAACAACCTTGTCTACGGCAACGGCGGCAAAGGCATTCAGGTCGTCTGGAGCGACGGCGTCACCGTGCGTAACAACACCGCCTATCACAACAATAACGACGATCTGAACGTCGGAACCTGGCGGGGCGAGATCAGCAATTCGCAGTCCAGCAACAACACGTTCATCAACAATATCATGGTCGCGGACCCCGATATCAATGCGCTGAACACGGCAATCGACAGCACATCCTACGGCAACTACACGAATGAAAATGTCGTCTGGATCAGCAACCTGACATTCAACGGTCAAACCGGCAGTGCGTCTGTCCGGACGGATGGCAACAACAACATGCCAAGCACGGCTGACGGCAACCTGCTGGGCGTCAATCCGGGGTTTGAAAACGCGCCAAACGACTTCCGCCTGTCGGACGGTTCGGTCGCCATTGATGCCGGATCAACCGCATATGGTCTGCCCGGCGTGGATCTGGATGGTCTGGTGCGCGCAGTCGGTGCCGTCGACATGGGCGCCTACGAGGCCGGGTCAAGCGGGGCACCAACGTCGCCTCCGGTGCAGCCGACAGAACCGACCCCTGTTGAACCTGTTGTGCCAGCCGAACCGACAGATCCAGCTGAACCCGAGGCACCTGTGAACGGCGCACCGCGGGCTGCCGACGACGGCGGCTTTGTGACAGAGTTCGAGACCCCCATCCGTCTGGATGTCGAGACGCTTTTGGCCAACGACAGTGATCCGGACGCTGATCCGCTCTCGATCACATCGGTGCAGAATGTCGAAAACGGCACAGTGACCCTTGACGGGACCACGATCCTGCTGACGCCAGACAAGGGCTTTTCGGGAGAAGTGAGCTTTGAGCAGACCGTGTCGGACGGGAACGGTGGATCCAGCACCGCGAGGGTATCTGTTATGGTCGCGCCGCAGGATGTGCAGCCTGACGTTTCCCCGCCAAAGCTAACGCCCGAGGCCCCTGATGCAGCGGAAAGCTTTAGCATCTGGTCAGAAGAACAGCCTGCAACCCCTGATGCCGTTGATCCCGACCCTGTCACACTGGGGCTGGAATTCACGGCGGACGAGGATGCGTCGCTGGAAGGGTTGCGGCTGTATCTTGGGGATGCAAACGGTGGGCCGGATTCCATTGATCTCTGGAGCAGCGACGGTCAGCTTCTTGCGCATGCGCAAGTTGAACCTTCGGGGACGGAAGGCTGGCAGGTCTTGACCTTTGATGAACCCGTTCAGCTGAACGCGGGTGAATCCTATGTTGCGTCCTACTTCACGACCAGCGGCGGGTATTCGGTCTCGCAGGACTTCTTTACCAGTGCACAGGACATGGGCCCCGTCAGCTTTGGACCCGATGCGGGTGTCTTTAGTTATGGATCGACGTCGGGTTTCCCCGATCAATCCTATAAGGCCAGCAACTATTGGGTAGATCTGGTGTTGTCGAAGGGCACGTCTGATGCACAAACGGAGCCGGCAATTGCACTGGCACCGGAAACAGGGTTGGCACTGGAAGTCGAACTGGCCCCTGAAGCAGAACTGGCCCGCGAAGCAGAACTGGCACCCCAAACAGATTTGGCACCTGAAATTGAAACAGTTTTGCCATCTCTGGCGACGGATTCGATCATCGGTGAAGCCGGGGTTGTGACGCAGAACCAAAAGGGCAGTGACATCTGGCATTCTGTCACCTTTGAAAACGCGTTGCACGACCCTTCGGTGGTGATGGGCGGAATGACTGAAAACGGTCGGGATCCCTATACTGTGCGGGTCCGTGATGTGACGTCCGACGGGTTCGAATACCAGATCGACGAGTGGGATTACCT